>URCR01000005.1 GCA_900546325.1 uncultured Lachnospiraceae bacterium
TGGAACAGCTTGCCCCATGGAGCGAGACTGCGAAAGCGAACTGTCAAAACTAAACTAGAGTAAAACGCTTGCATCTATCATTTTGGTGCAAGCGTAATTCATGGATAGCGTAGCAATATTTTGCGCTTACTATATACTTGTTACAACTGCCACAATGAAAAGAAATGTTATCAAACAGATCAAAATTTTTTTGTAAATCTTATAATGATCAATTTTTTTTACCATGATCGTATTCTCCTTTAACATTGTATCAAGCGAACTCTCAAATTTATCGCTGATTTGAACGAGTGTTTGTAAATCGGGATAACTTTTTTCGTTTTCCCAATTAGAAACAGTCTGTCTGGTTACATGGAATATTTTTGCAAAATCTTCCTGGGTCATATTTTTTTGTTTTCTTATTTCGATAATTTTTTTACCGATGTTCATGTCGTTCCCTCCTTTGAGTACATTATTGAATTTATAGTTAAAAAAAGCTAGCAATTTGCTTTTGCATACTTAAAAAAAGCGATGCAAATAATTTTTGACAAGCAGAAAATTAAGAATTTAAGCAGTTTACAGCAAGGAAAGAGAATAAATCAGATTTCATTATAGAGTACAATTATAAAATCATCTATTATAAATTTCTTCTGTAATAAAAATCCTTATAAAATCCTTAGAATTACCTCCTACAATGAAGATAAATTCATTGCAGGAGGTAAAAAAATGCAGAAAAATATATTGGAAACAAGGGAACTTACGAAAGTTTACAAGGAGCAGAAAGCAGTCAACGCAGTCTCCATTCAGGTGCGGGAAAACACAGTCTACGGACTTCTCGGGGCAAATGGGGCAGGAAAGTCAACACTGCTGAAAATGATCGCAGGAATCATCCGGCCAACAGCGGGGAGTATTCTGGTGGATGGTGACGTATGGAGCAGAAAGTCATTACAGAAGATTGGTTCGCTGATCGAATCGCCGGCGATCTATGGGAATCTGTCGGCACGAGAGAATCTGAAAGTGCGTACATTGATGCTTGGTCTTCCGGAGGAAAGGATCGATGAGGCATTGGAGATGGTCGGGCTGACACAGACCGGGAAGAAGCGTGCCGGGAAATTTTCTATGGGAATGAAGCAGAGACTTGGGCTTGCAATCGCCCTTTTAAATGATCCGAAACTTTTGATTCTGGATGAGCCAACCAACGGTCTGGATCCAATCGGGATCCAGGATCTCAGGCAGATGGTTCGGGAATTTCCGAAAAAAGGAATCACAGTTATCATGTCGAGCCACATTTTAAGCGAAGTGTCACAGGTGGCGGATGATATCGGGATCATTGCCGACGGCGTGCTCGGCTATCAGGGAGAGATGCCGCACGAGGAAAAGCTGGAGAGCCTGTTTATGGAAATTGCCGGGACGACGAGAAGGGAGTGGTAGAGATGTGGAATTATTTTCGTGCAGAACAGATGAAGTATCGGCATACCTTTGCGGGGAAGGCATTTCTTGTGGCCCCGCTTCTGACATTGCTCCTTGGGATTAAGCTGTCTCCGGCATATGTAGTTCTGACTAGTTTTAACTGGTGGTATATGTTTCTGATTCCGGCGATGCTCTCCATTGTTTCCTGCAGCTGCGGAGAGAAAGACAGGAAGCTTGGCGAAAAGGCGGTGTTTACACTTCCGGTGTCACTGAGGAGGGTAAGGCTGATAAAAATTTTTTACTGTAGCCTGCTGTTGTTTCTGGCATGTATCGTGCAGTGCATATTGACGTTTGCAGCAGGGCAGGTATTTCAGGCGAAATATTCGGATACGATCACGATTTTTCACGCACTGTTTGCAGGAGTGTTATTGTTTCTGACATACGCATGGCAGGTTCCGCTTTGCCTCCTGCTGGAGCAGAAATGCGGGACGGCAGCCACGATTCTGATCAATATGGCGGCAAATGTGATTCTGAGCGCTAATTTTGCAACGGAAGGTCTGTGGCTGATTCCTTATGCGATCCCGGCACGCCTGATGTGTCCGGTATTAAAAATTTTGCCAAATGGTCTTCCGGCAGAACCGGGAAGCATCACATTCTCTCCGGAACTTTTGTCATGGGAGAGCATTTTGCCGGGAGTTGTAGTCTCATTACTCTGCTTTGTTCTTATTACGGAGATGAGTGTCAGACTTTATGAGAGAAAGGGGAGGAAGTAGATGCTGCGTGCAGAATTTAAGAAGATGAAACGGACAGTATTGTTCTGGATGCATGTCTTTGTTCCGGTCATTGGAGCAGGGATCGTTCTCTGGTATTATGAAGGACTTGGGATGCTGCATATGAATGCGAGGAGTGTTGGGAAATTTGCGGAAATCTTAAGTCTTGCATTTCCTGCACTGAGCGGGATCATCTGTGCGCTTGCAGCCGAGATGGAGACAGAAGCGGGAAATATGCAGGTACTTTTAGGAGGGATATCAGGAAAATGCCGTGCGGCGGCAGTCAAGCTGTTCGCTTTGCTGTTGCTTGCAGGGCTGGGAACAGTACTGGCGTTTGGGTGTTATCTTGTGGGAACCCGGGTGTGTACAGGAGAACAAGCAAATGTGAGCCTGATGATTTTTACAGCAGAATGCATATTTGTGTTGCTTGGAACACAGATTGCGACCTATGTGATCCATCTTTTTTTGAGTCTGAAGTGGCATAAGGGAATTGTGATTGGGGCAGGAATCGTGGAGAGCATGCTCTCTGCCCTGTTTCTTACCGGAATGGGAGATGGAATCTGGATGTACTGTCCGTTCGCATGGGGAACACAACTGCTACGATATATGATATATTATAAAGAAAAAGTCATGGCGGGAATGACGGCAGATTTAAGGACAGGGGCAGTGATGAGTGTCGGTATGACAGCTCTTCTTACAGCAGTGTTTTTTGTCTGGTTTTCGCGCTATGAGGGGAAGAAGGAAGTGGAGTAAAAAATGGCAAAGATTCTTGCAGTGGATGATGAGGCAAAGATTCTTCAGATCATCCGGAAAGCACTGGAAAAAGACGGGCACATCGTACAGACGGTGCAGGATGCGGCGGCGGTCAGACGGATGGAGCTGTCCCGGTATGACTTGATTTTGCTGGACGTGATGATGCCCGAAATCGACGGGTTTACTTTGTGCCGGGAGATCCGGGAAATCGTTGACTGTCCGATTTTATTTTTGACAGCGAAGACACTTGAGGAGGACTTGATGATAGGGCTTGGTGCAGGGGCGGATGATTACATCCGCAAACCGTTCGGACTCGGAGAACTGCGGGCGAGGGTACAGGCGCACCTGCGAAGAGAAGTGCGGGAGAAGAAGCAGGTCTTTTCCGTGTCAGGGCTTTATTTTTACATGCAGGCAAAAAAAGTGATGGCGAAAGAGCAGGAAGTTGCGCTGACAAAAAGTGAGTATCAGATCTGTGAGTATCTGGCGCTTCACCACGGACAGACACTGTCGCGGGAACAAATTTATGAGGCAGTGTTCGGATATGAAGGGGACAGTGATACATCGGCGATCACGGAACACATTAAAAATATCCGGGCAAAACTAATGAAAGTACAGGCAGAGCCGATTGAGACAGTCTGGGGGATGGGGTATCGATGGAAATGAAAAAGAGAATACGGCTGCATACCTTTTTTATCCGGTATGCAGTCGGTGTTATGATTGGTGCAGCGGTGATTCTGGCAGCTGCACTGCTTCTGTTTTCAGCAGGGCTGGAAGCAGGATGGATCGTTCCGGCAAATTATGTGGAAGAACTGCTCTCGGAACATGCAAAACAGATTCAGTCGGCAGAGCATGTAGAGAAAAAACTGATTCCGGAAACATGCCGGTACGGAGTGTATGACCGGGAGGGAAAATATCTCTACGGGACATTCGAAGAGGAAGAACAGAGTGAAGTATGGAATATTTATGCAGAAGGAGAGCGGGGAAAAGATGGGTACTATTTCCTGGCTTTTGACAGAAAAGGGGAAGTGTGTATCGTAAAGTACCGGATGGCTTCCGGATATACAAATGATTTTCTGCAGAAACATCTCCCGGCGGCGGACTGGACATTTGTGGGAGGGGCGGTGATTTTGTTTTTCCTTTATATGTTCTGGCTGGCAAGAAAATTTGGCACGGCAATCTCAAAGGAGATTTTGGCATTGGAGCAGGTAACTGAAAAAATCAGCCGGCAGGAGCTGGATTTTGGAAGGGAGTCATCGAAAGTAGCGGAAATTGACACAGTGTTACAATCGATGGATCAGATGAAAGAAGCGCTCAAAGAATCACTGGAGAGACAGTGGAACATGGAGCAGATGCGAAGAGAGCAGGTGGCGGCACTTGCACATGATATTAAGACACCCTTGACGATCCTGCTTGGCAGTGCGGAACTGACTCTGGAAGCAGATAAACTTTCAGAAGCAAAAGAATATGCCGGGGAAATCTGCGGGGAAGCAAGAGAGATTGAAAACTATCTTCAAGTACTTCAGGAGATGCTTCTCTCGGAAAAAGAACAGGCAGCGGGGAAAGCGAAGACAGATCTCTTAAGTCTTGTGGAAAAAGTGAAAAAGCAGACGGAGGCACTTGCAAAGACAAAGCAGATCACAGTCAGCGTGCAGGAAAAACCTGAAAAATGTCTGCAAAATTTTGTGGCAGACATAGAAGAAGAGGCGGTTTATAGGGCGTGGATGAATATTATTACAAATAGTGTTGAACATGGAAAGGAAGGAGGAAGAATCCGGCTTACAATCCGTAGAGGAGCGGATCAAATTGCGCTTGTCACGGAGGATGACGGGTGCGGATTTTCAGAAGAAGAACTGGTGAGGGGGACAGAACAGTTCTATCAGGGAGACAAAAGCCGCGGGCGGCGCGGCCATTATGGTATGGGATTGGCGATTGCAAGAAGATTTGCCGAGGGGGCAGGTGGGACACTGCTGCTGGAAAATTCAGAAGAAATGAGAGGTGCGAAAGTGACGATTTTTCTTCCTGAGGAAGATGTCGCTTCTTGTGGAAATGGATAGCTTTTGTGCAATTTTTCAGGAGAAAGATAGAAAAAATAAATAATTAGAATCGACAAAAATCTTTGCTAAAAAGACATATGTTTGCAAGCGAAAGGAAATTAAAAAATAGACTTATTTTTATCTTACTTTAAAGCGCGAAAAAAGAAAAAAGTCAGAAAAAAACGGGTTGTAAAAAAGAGTAGATTGTAATTCTGAGTTGAAAAATTATGCAAAATATACAAAAATGTTGAAAATAAGGATGGAAAATAAAAAAGTATTGCACAAAAATGATAAACGTGTTAATATCTTAACAGATTTATTCAAAACCTAAAAACAAGGAGGAAGTAAGATGAAGAAGAAAGTAGTTGCATGTCTGCTTGCAGGAACAATGGCAATGTCACTTACTGCTTGCGGCGGAGGCGGCGTCAGCAGCAATTCATCCACAGGAAAGGAAGACAGCAAAGAGAGCAGCGCAGATTCAGAAGTTGGTGTAGAACAGACAGCGGAACCACAGGCACCACCGGAAGACGCGCCGGTAGGAGGGCAGTTTGTCGTTCAGATCACACCGGGATCTTTATCACCGGATATGATGAATGGATGGTCGGCTAATGCGACCAGTACAGGATTTATCACATTGATGGATGGATATGCTCTGACAACGACGATGAGAGACCGTACGATTGACTGGGATCCGGTAGTTGTTAAATCTCACGAAGAGAAAGAGAATGAAGATGGATCAATAACATACACCGTGGAGATTAATGATAATCTGAAGTGGAATGATGGTTCCAAGATTACAGCAAAAGATTATTTGTTCTATGTTATGATGCGTTCTTCTAAACAATACGCAGAATGTGAAGGAGATGCGACTGCCGGAGTAGAACTGGAAGGATTCTCAGAATTCCTTGATGGTTCTAAGAAAGAATTTACAGGACTCCGCCTCCTTGGAGATTACAAGTTTTCTATGACTGTTGCAGCAGAAAATCTTCCGAACTACTATGTTTTGGGAAATATCGGATTCACGCCACTTCCAATGGCAGCAATTGCTCCGGGAACCGATATTATTGATGATGGAAACGGATGCTATTTTAATGACAAATTTACAACAGAAGTATTAAGAGAAACTTTACTTGATCCAGACACGGGATTTCGCTATAAGAGACCGGTTGTCTGTGGACCTTACCAGTTAAAGAGCATAGACATCAGTACAGAGACTGTTGAACTGGAAATTAATAAAGAATATCTTGGAGGATATGATGGAACAAAACCACATATTCAGACAATTATTTCCAAACCGGTTGCTACAGAAACATGGAGAGATGAGTTTGAAAAAGGAAATGTTGATTTCTACAAAACAAGTAAGGGAGAGACGATTGATTCAACACTGACAAAGGTGGAAGACGGAACAGTCAAAGCTAATTATGGAGTTGTACCTCAAGATCAGGTAAACGAATTCCGATTTGCATGTGATTTTGGACCGTCACAATTTGCAGAAGTCCGCCGTGCATTTGCATACATTATTGACCGTGATGAGCTGAACAAACAGCTGACAGGAGGCTATGCGAGTGTAGTAGACTGTGTGGCAACGGAAGCGATGGAGGATTATCAGGCTACAAAGGACCAACTGGAAAGCGAATTGACACATTATACATACGATATCGATAAGGCAAAACAGGAATTGATTGATGGTGGATGGACATTAAATGAAAGCGGCGGCGAGTTTGTAGAAGGAAAAGATAAGATTCGATATAAAGAAGTCGACGGAGAGCTGATGCCACTGATTCTGAAATGGGCTTATAGAGAAGGAGATGACACGAACCTCTACAACACGGTTATTCCTCCGGAAGCAGAAAAGATTGGTATGAAGCTGGAAGGAACGAAGATGGACTTTGCACAGCTTGTCAATCAACTGAACCGTGAAGGTGTGGACGCTACATACAATGTGTTCTCATGCGGTGTGGTATTGCCGGAATTTAGTTCATGGTGGTATTTCTTTGATGATGCACCGGAGAGAATGGGACTTTGGAATTACTACCGTGTCAGTGATCCAGAGTTGAAGAGCATCACACAGGAAATGAGAAAAGTAGAACCGGGAGATACAGAGACGTATCGGAAGCTGTTTGTAGAGTTTGAAAAAGAGACTAACAAGGAAATGCCGGGAGTAGTTCTCTCAACAGGAACAGACTACTGGTTCTACAATCCAAAGCTGAAGAACTTTGTCCCGCGTGCATATGATAACTGGTGGGGATTTGTTCTGGATGCATACATTGAAGAATAGAGTTTGGACAGGATGAGCAATTGAGATGGGAGGCGGTGCGGTTGCCCGCTTCCTTTTTCATCGTTATAGTAATGTAGATAAAATCAATTACATACTATGAAAACCTGCAAAGCAGAAAATTCCTTTACAAAAATAAAAGTGGGGTTACAAAGAATGGTTAAATACATCTTAAAAAGACTTTCCTATATGGTAGTCGTCTTCTTTATTTTGTCCATACTGTTGTTCAGCCTTTTCAAAATGGTTCCGGGAGATCCGGCACGTATGATGGTTGAGGGACAGAAGATGAGTGTATCTCCTGAGGAGTACGAAAGACTTTATCAGGACGCAAGGACACGTCTTGGACTGGATAAACCGGTCATTATTCAATATTTCAGCTGGTTTGGCAATATGTTACAAGGAGACTTCGGATATTCTTCTATATATAGAGTTCCGGTTCTCCAGCTTGTGGGACCGCCGATGAAAAATACGATTTGTCTGAATGTGGTATATTATATTTTGTTATTTTTGATTACGATTCCCCTCGGAATCAAGGCTGCAGTCAAGCAGAACTCGGTGTTTGATACGACAGTACAGGTTACAACGATCATTGGAATCAGTATTCCTTCTTTCATTACAGCGTTGATCTTTATTTTCCTGTTTGCAATCACAATCCCAATCTTCCCAATCAGCGGTATGGTGACGACTGGTGCCGGATATACAGGATTTAGGGCAGTCATCGATTATCTGTATCATCTTTGTCTTCCGGTTCTTGTTATGGTATTTGCGGGACTTGGAGGAATGACAAGATATGTCAGAGGTGCACTGCTTGACGCATTATCCATGGATTATGTAAGAACTGCGAGAGCGAAGGGATTAAGAGAGAAAACAGTCATTTACAAACATGCATTCCGAAATGCGCTGATTCCGATTACGGGGTTTGTTGTTGGTTCGATTGTTGCGATCTTTGGTGGATCCATTGTTATTGAAACACTATTCTCATGGAAAGGTGTAGGAAAACTCCTCATTGATTCCTTAAACGGTCAGGATTATACTGTGGCACTGGCCATGCAGATGTTCTATATACTTTTAGCGCTTGTGGCAAACCTGATCACAGACATCTGTTACTGTATAGTGGATCCAAGAATCAAATTAGAGTAATCACGGAGGAAAGCACATGTTAAAGAGAGGCAAAAAAGAAGAAAAGAAGCAGCGCTCAGTGCTGGAAGAAGAGCAGATGCAGAGCCCTTTTCGGACCATTACCAAACGGCTTTGTGAGAATAAGATTGCCATGGGGTCTGCAATTGTGTTCATCACGATATTTATAATGTGTTTCATACTGCCGATTTGGCTGAAGCAGGAAATGAACTATCAGGACCCGACACAGAAGAATATTGCACCAGGAATGAAATTCCTTGATGTGCCAAAGGAACTTCAGGGAAATGCAAAAGAAATCGAGACCGGCCCGACATTTGGTGTCGGCATTGACAATGACGGTGTCGTATATGAGTGGGGAACACTGACAGACAGATTAAAACAGATCCCGTCAGATATGGGAAAAGTTGTTGACATCGCAGTTGGTCAGGATCATGTTCTTGCACTGAATGATAAGGGAGAACTGTTCACATGGGGATTCAACCGTATGAATCTGAATCGTATCCCGGCAGAAGTAAAAGGAAAGAAAGTAAAATCGATTTCTGCCGGATTCCAGGTATCCATCGTAGTACTGGAAGATGGAAGTGTTGTAAAATGGGGAAATGAAAATACTATCGATGCTGTGACATCCAAGACAAAAGATGAGAATGTCAAGACGGTCAAGACAAATATTCAGACAGGTCTTGCACTTACCGAAGATGGAAAACTGATCCCGATGGCAAAGAGAGCAACCGCATTTGATGCAGTTCCGGAAGAGATTCAGGGAAAAGTGAAGGATTTCGCCTTGACAGATAAGACAGCTTTTGCGCTTCTGGAAGACGGTACACTTCGATGCTGGGGAGCGAACGACTACAAGATTCAGGAAATTCCGGAAGATGTAAACGGACATGTGGAGAGCATATCTGCGGGACGTAACCATGTCACGGTGCTTCTGGATGATGGAACGGTTCAGGCATGGGGTGGAAATAATAACAAGCAGATTAAAGTTCCATCCGGAATGAAAGACATCGTAAGTGTCTCAAGCAGATATTATCAGAACTATGCAATTGATAAAGATGGAAATGTCGAGTCATGGGGATTGAAAGGATACCTGTTTGGAACAGATAATCTTGGAAGAAGCGTTGCACTCCGTATGTTAAAGGGTGGGCAGATGACAATGACTGTCGGATTCGTATCCGTCATCATCTCACTTGTGATCGGTATCATTGTCGGAGGTATCGCCGGATACTATGCAGGAAAGGTGGATATCATCCTGATGCGTATCGCGGAGGTAGTAGGCTCTCTGCCGTTTATCCCGTTAGCATTGATCCTTTCGGCATTGATCGGAAATAAGGTATCGGAGATCGGGCGTATTATCATGATCATGGTCATTCTCGGTATCTTAAGCTGGCCGGGTGTTGCCAATATGGTGCGTGCACAGGTTCTTGCAGAACGTCAGAAAGAGTTCGTCACAGCAGCCAAGGCGCTTGGAGTGCGTGAGAGAAATATTATCTTCCGCCACATCGTGCCAAATGTTATGACAATTATTATCGTAAATGCAACACTTTCATTTGCGACATGTATGCTTACAGAGTCCAGTCTGTCATTCCTTGGATTCGGTGTCGGTGAGCCGATCCCATCCTGGGGTAACATGCTGAACAACTGCCGGTCTTCAGAGGTCATCTCTCAGTTCTGGTGGAGATGGGTATTCCCGTCTATCGCACTTGCACTTTGTACGATCAGCATCAACCTTTTTGGAGACGGTCTGCGCAAAGCGGTTGATCCAAAATCCAATGAAAGGTAGGAAGAGACATGGAATATTTATTAGAAGTTGATGATTTACATACATATTTTCAGACAAAAAAAGGAATTGTAAAGGCAGTAAACGGAGTGTCTTACCAGGTGGAGGCCGGTAAGACACTCGGAATTGTAGGAGAATCCGGAAGCGGAAAGAGTGTCTCTGCCATGAGTATCTTAAAGCTCCTTGACGGAAACGGATACATTGACAGCGGAAAGATTACCTTTAAAGGACGTGACCTTGCGGAATGTACACAAAATGATATGTACCAGATCCGCGGAAACGAAATCTCTGTTATTTTCCAGGAACCAATGACCAGTTTAAATCCAGTCTATACAATCGAAAAACAGTTGAATGAAGTTTATCTGACACATCAGAAGATTTCCAAAGGGGAAGCGAGCAAGAAGTCTCTGGAGATGTTGAAATCTGTGAAGATTCCAAATGCAGAATCGATCATGAAACAGTATCCACATCAGTTGTCCGGTGGAATGCGGCAGCGTGTCATGATCGCGATGGCACTTGCGTGTGAGCCGAGTCTTCTCATCGCGGATGAGCCGACAACCGCACTGGATGTAACCATCCAGGCACAGATTCTTCATCTGATGAACGAGTTGAAGAAGGAAAAGGGAACCTCGATCCTGTTCATTACCCACGATCTTGGCGTCATCAATGAGATGGCAGACAATGTGGCGGTTATGTACTGCGGACAGGTTGTAGAGATGTGCCCTGCACATGCGATTTTTGCAAGGGACAATGCATTCTCACACCCATATACAGAAGGTTTGATGACATCCATTCCGCGTCTGGATACACCGGTGGGAGCACGTCTGGAAGCAATTCCGGGATCGGTACCGCATCCGCTGGATCTTCCGAAAGGATGTAAATTTGCACCGCGCTGTAAGTATGCGACACAGAAATGTCTGGAAGAAGAACCAAAGTTGGAACAGGTAGAAGGGGATCACGTAGTACGCTGCTTCTATCCTGAGAAGGAGGGCCGTCATGCAAAACAATCATAAGGGAAATCAAGAAGAGAAGAAAGTACTTCTGAGAGTCACAGACTTAAAGCAGTGGTTCCCGATCAAGAAGACAAAACTTTTCCAGAAAGAACAGCTGTATGTCCGCGCCAATGATGGAATCACACTGGATATCTATGAAGGAGAGACGGTCGGACTGGTAGGCGAATCCGGCTGCGGCAAATCTACATTTGGAAGAACACTGCTGCAGATTTATCCACAGACAGAAGGAAAGACCATGTATTATGGACGTTCTCTGACGGAGATGGCACCGGATTATGTGGAAGAAACTGTCAAAAATATCGGACCGAGGAAGAAAAAAATCGCAGAACTTGAGAAGAAAGTAGAAGAACTCAAGGCAGAGTATGAGAAGATGGCGGACGGAGCTGAGAAGTTCCAGAAGCAGGAGTCATGTGAAAAACTCCGCAAGGAATGCAACAGAGAGTTTTTAGACCTCGTACAGATCATCGGAGGATTTTATGCCGTAGATAAGACACAGGAGGCAGAACAGCAGATTCTTGAGAAATTCAAGATTGCAAAAGTGCTGCGAAACCTGAGAGAGGAAGATAAGACCGAAGGAAAAGACAAGAGCAGTGAAATCGCAGTTAAGGAAAAACAACTTGCTGCCGTTGAGGAGAAACTTTCGGCACTCCGGGCAAAATACAATTCGGATGCGGCATTCCAGAAATATGAAGAATACAAAGACGATGGAGTTGACCTTGCAAGATTAAAGACGAGCGAGATGCGTATCTTAAGAAAAGATATGCAGATGATCTTCCAGGATCCATATTCTTCTCTGAATCCGAGAATGACAGTCGGACAGATCATCGGAGAAGGACTTCTTGCTCACGGATTCTTCCAGAAGAACGATGACAAGATGCAGGATTATGTCATGAAGACAATGGAAGAGTGTGGTCTGGCGCCATACATGATCCACAGATATCCGCACCAGTTCTCCGGAGGACAGAGACAGCGTATCGGAATCGCCCGTGCCCTTGCACTGAAACCGAAATTTGTTGTCTGTGATGAGGCGGTATCAGCCCTTGACGTATCCATTCAGTCACAGATCGTCAATCTGTTAAAGGACCTTGGAGAAAAAGAGAACCTGGCATACTTGTTTATCTCTCACGGATTGAGTGTTGTTAAATATATCAGTGACCGGATCGGTGTAATGTATCTTGGAAATATTGTAGAGCTGGCATCTTCCAAAGCGATGTTTGATCATCCGATGCATCCATATACAGAGGCGCTGCTCTCTGCGATCCCGACGACAGATCCGGATGCGAAGAAGGAGATTGTCCCTCTGGAAGGAGACATTCCGAGCCCGGTACATCCACCGGAAGGATGTAAGTTCCATACAAGATGTAAATACTGTCAGGAAATCTGTAAGCATGTGACACCGGAATTAAGAGAATTGGAGCCGGAGCACTATGTGGCATGTCACTTCCCACTGGCAAAGAAAGAGGAAGCATAGTATAATAGAAAAGACACTGATTTTATGTAAAGATAGAAAGGAAGAGTACGATGTTATTATTTGGAAAAAACAGTAAGCGTGCAAAGATGATAGAGGATGCGGACGCAAAGTTCAATAAGTTCAGAGAAGAAATTCAAGATGTTCCATTGGAGAAAAATGATTATCTGGCGATGGTACTTGGTGCTTTCTGGGCATTGTGGCCGGTACTTGCAGTCGTTGTAGGCGTTATTTTGTTTGTACTGCTTTTTTTCTTCCGATAAAATCAAAAGAATGATGTATATTTGAGCGTGTGTGTGGCAGATTTGTAAGAGGTCTGCCCTGACGGAGAAAATCCGGCACGCTCTTTTATAAATAAGAAATTTGCAGCGGAACACGTTGTAAAAGCATCTCCTGCTCTTTGCGGGAGAGGAAATAAAAATCCGGAAAGGGGTAAAAGCTATGAAATTCAGTGAGTTTACTTACAAGAGAATTGATCTTGAGGAAACAAAAAAGAAGATCCGGGAGATCACAGAGGAATTAAAAAATGCACAGTCTGCCGAAGAGCAGTTACAGGCGATCTATAAGATGAACGATGTGGAAAAAGAAATCTCCACAGCAGACTCTCTCGTGTACATCCGCTACACAATTAACACGAAAGATGAGTTCTATGCAAAGGAACGAGAGTACAATGACCATATCGGACCGATGCTGGAAGAAGAGATGCAGAAGTACAACAAAGTATTGTTAGAATCTCCGTTCAGAAAAGAACTGGAAGAGAAGCTGGGGAAAGTGCTGTTTATCAATCTGGAACTTTCGATGAAAGGATTTTCACCGGAGATTACAGAACTGTTACAGGAAGAAAGCACGCTGCAGACACAGTACCAGTCACTGCTTGCCAGTGCACAGATTGATTTCAACGGAGAAAAATGCAACCTTTCTCAGTTAGGACCTTACATGCAGAGCCAGGACAGAGAAGTCAGAAAAGCTGCATATGAAGCTTCCGGAAAATTTTTCGATGAACATCAGGCAGAGTTAGATGAGATTTTTGACAAGCTTGTCAAGAACCGTACAGAGCAGGCACACCGCCTCGGAATGAAAAACTTTGTAGAGCTTGGCTATGTCCGCCGTCAGAGAAACTGTTATGCGCCTGAGGCAATCGCATACTTCCGTCAGCAGGTTGTAAGAGATCTCGTTCCGATCGTGTGCGAGATCAAGAAGAACCAGGCAGAGAGAATCGGGGTAGAAGATTTGAAAATCTATGATGACAGCCTTCAGTTCCCGGATGGAAATGCAATTCCGCAGGGAACTTACGATGAGATCATGGAAGCCGGAAGAAAGATGTACACAGAGATGTCACCGGAGACGGCAGATTTCATCAAGATGATGTTCGACAGAGAACTGTTTGACGTTGTGGCAAAACCGGGAAAAGCGACCGGAGGTTACTGTGCAGATATTCCGGGATATGGCTGCCCGTTTATCTTCTCAAACTTCAACGGAACAGCCGGTGATGTGGATGTTCTGACACATGAGGCAGGTCATGCATTTGCAGCATATATGGCAGAGAAAAATATTGAGCTGATCGACATGCACCTCCCATCCATGGAAGCGGCAGAAACACATTCTATGTCTATGGAATTCTTTGCGACACCGTGGTATGAATTATTCTTCAAACACCAGACAAAGAAATACGAAGTCTCCCATTTAGAGGGAACTTTAAACTTCATTCCATACGGATGTCTTGTCGATCACTTCCAGCAGGTTGTGTACGAACACCCGGAAATGACACCGGCAGAGAGAAATGAAGCATGGCTGAAATTAGAGAAAATGTACCGTCCGTACCTTGATCTGGAAGGGATGCCATTCTACGGAAGAGGCGGCGGATGGCAGAGACAGAATCATATTTATCTGACACCATTCTATTATATCGATTACTGTCTTGCACAGACAGTTGCATTGCAGTTCTGGCTTGAAATCGAAAAAGACTGGAAACAGGCATGGGAGAAATACAAAATGTTTGTACAGCGCGGCGGAACAGACACCTTCCTCGGTCTGGTGGCAGGTGCAGGACTCGCTTCTCCGGTAGAAGATGGATGCATCCGCGAGATCGCAGGACATGCAAGCGAATGGCTGAAAGAACACAAGCTGTAGAGAACGTGTGAAGGAAAAAGCTCAAAATAGAATAAAAAGCAAAAAAAGGACTCATAACAGACGATAAAAAATCGTAAGAAAGCTGTCATGGCTGATATCTGATTGCTGTAAAAGAAAAGATGCAGCAGCTGGAATAACGCATGACGGCTTTTTGTGTTTTGTCAAGAGCTGGGGAAAATACTTTTGAGGTGCAGGAATGCATCTCTGTTTTTGCTTTTGGAGATGCTTCGCTGCGATTTTCAGATGTGAAAAAAAGGAGAGTGTGGTATAGTAATAACAGGCATGATCACGAGAAAGAAAGGAATGATGAGATGATGGAAAAGCATGAAAGATTACAGCAGCAGATTGCATTTTTGATGGAGATAGACAAAGTAAAAAATATATTCCGGCAGACCTATCTTGTCGATGGTGAGAGGAAAGAAAATGACGCCGAACACTCCTGGCACATTGCGCTGATGGCGGTACTTTTGCAGGAGCATGCGGAGGAAGAGGTAGATCTTTTGAAAGTTATGACGATGGTACTGATTCATGATCTCGTAGAAATCGACGCAGGAGATACGTATGCATATGACAGCGCCGGAGCAGCCACAAAGAGAGCGCGCGAAGAAAAAGCGGCAGATCGGATCTTTGGAATCCTCCCGGAAGATCAGGGCGCTTATTTCCGGGAACTCTGGGAGGAATTTGAGGCATATGAGACGGGTGACGCAAAGTATGCACACCTCCTGGACAATTTCCAGCCACTTCTTTTAAATCACGCATCCGGAGGAAAAAGCTGGGCAGAACATGGGGTGAAACGGTCACAGATCTACAAACGGAACGAAAAAATGGAAGAGACATCAAAAACAGTGTGGGAATGCGTGAAAGCAATCGTGGAAGAAAACATTGAAAAAGGAAATGTAAAGAGTGAATAGAGATTGCAGAAAGCAGAAGGGACATGTTATAATTTTCTCATAGAATTCCTCTGCACAACGGAGGAAAACAGATGAAAAAACAATTAAAAGAACTTACAATCAAAGATAACTTTATGTTCGGCGCAGTGATGACGATGCCGGAAAACTGCAAAGATTTTTTGGAGATGGTCCTTCAGACAAAACTCTCGGAGGTGGTTGTCAGTAAGGAAAAGAGTATGATTTACCACCCGGAGTACAAAGGGATCCGTTTGGATGTCTATGCAAATGATGAAGAACGAACACACTATAATGTGGAAATGCAGGTGTCCAAAAAGCCGGCACTTGGGAGAAGGAGCAGATATTATCAAAGTCAGATCGATATGGAACTGTTAGTGTCAGGGGAAGATTATGAAGAACTCCCGGATACGTATGTTATTTTTTTATGCGACTTTGACCCATTCGGGCAGAAGAAATACTGTTATACATTTTCAAGTGAGTGCAAAGAATGTAAAGAAAGTAAACTGCAGGATGGCAGGTGTACCATTTTTCTGAGTACGCATGGAGAAAATGAAGACGAAGTTCCAAAAGAACTTGTCACTTTTTTAAAATTTGTAAAAGCAGGACTGCAGGAGAGTGAACAAAATTTTCACGATGACTATGTAGAAAGACTGCAGAGAACAATTCGGGAAATCAAGAGGGACCGGGAGATGGAGGAGCGTTTTATGATTTTGGAAGAGATGCTGAAAGATGAGAGAAAAGAAGGAAGAATTGAAGGAAGGGCAGAAGGCGCAAGACTTTCGCTGTATACGATCTTAGAGTGTAAAGGCAGGATTCCTGATGTGTTCCGAAAACAGATTGAGACAGAGCAAAGTCTGGAAGTATTAAAAAACTGGCTGGTGCTTGCGGCAAAATCAAGTACTATGGAAGCATTTCTCGCAGAAGCAGAGTCTGTAAAATGTGGTCAGTCTGACCAGAAAGAGTAAAATCTAAAGCATATCTAATGCATTTCGCAAGATAAAAATCAAAAAATCCTGATACTGTTTTTTCAAAAAGAAAGGGAAGTCAGTATCGGGATTGTCAATATTCAGTCTGCCGGTTCAGGCAGGAAATTTCAAAAAAAGCAGAGGAATTCTAAAAAAGTGAGAAGAAAAAGACAAGGTAATATTTTATGAAATTTTTAAAGGTCTAAAATTTGGTAAGAGTTTTAAAGGGATAAAAGTGGGTTCAAAATTGGTAAAAGTTATAAATTGACAAGGGAAAAACTCTGTGCTATCATACTACTTAGCGATAAAAAAGGAGGAATTTATGAGAAGCATTGTAAGAAAAGAGGATTCTGCGAATTAAATCATTGCAGCAAGGATGAATCGCGTGACGGAAGATGATACTGTGACGGGAGGAGTCTGCCTTGATACTGGCCACATGATCGAGCCGGTTGTTTGCCTTACAAGAAATCTCATATTCTGATAGAAAAAGATTCGGAAGCACAGCAAAGAGCAGGAATGAGAAAGAGCACAAAGCTCTGGCTGTGTAAAATTGGGTATGGCTGTATGGTCATATCTTTTTTCTTTTACGGAAAAGCTCTGGTTTCATCGGGCAGGCAGATCTGCAGGATTCTCACATCGGAAAAGGAACAGAAGGGATAGAAGAACGTATAGAACAGATGGAGGAAACAGATGAATCAGGAAGAAAAAGTATTAGAAATTGATAAAATAAAGCGGGAATGGTCGGATTATGCGATGACAGAGACAGTAAAAAGAAAAATCTGGGAGATGGTTCCAATCTTATCGGAAAGTGAACTGATATTCCGGTTGCGTGAGACGACAGAGGCAAAGAAGCTGTTAGAGACATGTGGGAATCCACCGCTTGTCACACTGGAAGGTGTGACGGAGATTTTAAAGACGATAGAGCAGGGAGGATATCTGCAGGCAGAACAGTTGGAACTGATCAGAAATGCGCTTGTGGCAGTTCGGAGACTGAAAAGTTATTTGGAGAGGGGGAAGATGCAGCAGATTTCTCTTGCTTATTATGAAGAAAATCTGTCAGAACTGCAAGACGTTGAAGAAGAGATCGAGGCGGCAGTGCTTCATGGGGCGGTGATGGACAAGGCTTCGGTGAAACTTCAGGATGTCCGCAGAAAACTTGCACGATGCGAGGAGAAGATGCGGGAGAAAGCGGATCAGGTGATTCGAAATAATAAAAAATATATGTCTGATAGTTTCAGTACCTTTCGGAATGGGCGTTTGTGTATTCCGGTAAAAAAGGAATACAAGTATAAGGTGGCAGGAGCAGTGATCGATCAGTCTACAACAGGCAGTACACTGTTTATTGAGCCGTCTTCTGTGGCAAGATATTATGAAGAGGCAGAAAGACTGAGGATCGAAGAGGAAGAGGAAATCATCCGTATCTTATATACGCTGACAGCGCTTGTCGGTGCTGCTTCTGAGGAAATCCGGCAGAATGTCCGCACAATTGAGCGGCTGGATTTTGCATTTTCAAAAGGGAAATGGAGTCTGGAACATGAAGGGACAGAGCCAAAATTATTGCAGGAGAGGAAAATCTGCCTGACAGATGCAAGGCATCCGTTGCTGGAAAAGGAGAGCTGTGTGCCGCTGCAGTTTGCAATCGGAGGAGATATCCGTGGGATTGTGATTACCGGACCAAACACCGGAGGCAAGACAGTTGCACTAAAGACAGTTGCTTTGTGTTGCATGCTGATGCAGTTTGGAATGCATGTTCCGTGCCGCGAAGCAGAAATCTGTATGTGCAGCAATTTTCTCTGTGACATCGGGGATGGACAAAATCTTTCGGAAAATTTGTCTACGTTTTCTGCACACATTACAAATGTGCTGGAAATTTTAAAGCGGGTAGGAGCGGAGAGCCTGGTGATTATGGATGAACTTGGTTCTGGGACAGATCCGCAGGAGGGAATGGGAATTGCGGTTGCAATTCTTGAGGAATTGAAGAAGAGCGGGGCGCTCTTTTTGGTGACAACACATTATCCGGAAGTGAAAACATATGCAAGGCAGGAACAGGGGATTGAAAATGCAAGAATGACATTTGACCGGGAAAATCTGAAACCATTATATCAGATGGTGATCGGAGAGGCGGGAGAGAGTTGTGCGCTTCACATTGCCAAAAGACTTGGGATGCCAAAGCACATGCTGAAAAAAGCGATGGAGGCTGCGTATGGAATAAACCTGAAAGAGAGAAAAGGATCTGCAGATGAAGTGGAGATACAACAGACATTTTTGGAAATGTCCAGGGCAGAGCAGGAAAGTCTGGAAAAGGTGCATATACCGCGAATTCAGAGGAGAAAGGCAGTGCATAAGAAAAAAGATGCCGGATTTCAAATAGGAGACAGTGTGATGGTATACCCGGATCAGAAAATCGGGATCGTCTGTGAACCGGCAAACGAGAAAGGTGTTCTGCGGGTTCAGGTAAAAGGAAAGAAAATCCGGATCAATCAGAAGCGGATCAGGCTGCTTGTGCCGGCAGAACAGCTGTACCCGGAAGATTATGATTTTTCCATCGTGTTTGAGACTGCGGAACACAGAAAGCTCCGGCATGATATGGAGCGGAAATATGTGGAAGAAGTAATTTACCACGAATAGAGCGATTGGGGAAAGAAACTGTATTCGAATAGAGAGGATACAAGAAACAAGTGTTTGTCGTGAATTGACTTCTCAAATGGAATCTTTTATAATGAAGTGGAAGTGAGCAGAACTTATATATGTTCAAGATTGGTTGGACGTTTCTACAAACTACCGGAATAGTTGACTATAAGTGGGGAGATGCAGGGAGGCAGTGTACTTTTTGTATCGCCCCATTTTCTGCGTGAAAATATAGAAGTTGTCGGAATGGAGTTGTGAACTTTCGGCAACAATGTTTGGGAAAGTGAGGAAGAAACAAAATGAAGACCGATTTTATTTTAAAAGGAAATATTTGTTATAGCGAGACGATGGACAGACTGCGGGTGGCCGAGGGGCAGTATGTCATCTGTGTGGATGGAAAGAGTGCGGGGGTATTTTCGGAAATCCCTAAGGAGTATCAGGGACTTCCGGTGAAAGACTGCGGAGATGCCCTGATCGTCCCGGGGATGGTGGATCTTCATGCGCATGCGCCTCAGTATGCGTTCCGGGGACTTGGCATGGATCTGGAACTGTTAGAGTGGCTCAATACGCATACGTTTCCGGAGGAGGCAAAGTATGCCAGTGAAGCGTACGCAAGACAGGCATATACGATGTATGTGGAAGAACTAAAAAAAAGTGATGTGACAAGGGCGGTCATTTTCGCGACAATGCATGTGGAGGGAACGAAGATCCTGATGGAACTTTTGGAAGATTCCGGGTTGTCGGCCTATGTGGGGAAGGTGAATATGGACCGAAACGGAGGGAAGGATCTGGAGGAAGAAAGTGCAAAAAGATCGCTGGAAGAAACGAGAAGATGGCTTGCAGAAACGGATGGACGTTTTCAACATGTCAGACCGATCCTCACACCACGATTTATCCCTTCCTGCACAGATGAGCTGATGCGGGGACTGGCAGAACTGCAGAAAGAGAAAAAACTGCCGGTACAGTCCCACTTATCTGAAAATCCGGGTGAGATCGCATGGGTGAAAGAACTCTGTCCGAATGTGTCAAATTACAGCGAGGCATATGAACAGTTCGGGCTCTTTGGAGGGGATTGTCCGACCATCATGGCACACTGCATCTGGATGGAAGAGGAAGAGATTGAAAAAATGAAGAACAATCAGGTATATGTGGCACACTGCCCACAGTCCAATATGAATCTTTCCTCAGGGATCGCCCCTGTGAGAAGGTTTCTGTCCGAGAAAATCCCGACCGGGCTTGGAAGCGACATGGCAGCAGGGTACAGCGCTTCGATCTTCCGGGCGATGGCAGATGCGATCCAATGTTCCAAAATGCGCTGGAGGCTTGTGGATGATACACAGAAGCCGCTGACCGTGGAGGAAGCATTCTATCTTGGAACAAAAGGTGGCGGGGCATTTTTCGGAAAGGTTGGAAGCTTGGAAGAGGGATATGAGTTTGATGCGCTTGTTTTAGATGACAGCAGCATTGCACATCCACAGGAACTGACGGTGCGTGACCGCCTGGAGCGTATGCTCTATCTGTCAGACGACAGACACATTATAGAAAAATACGTCTCCGGACGAAAAGTAAAATAGCACATTGGTAACAGCGATAAAGATAACAGTACCGATAAGAAAAGAAAGGGGAACAAAAAACATGGAGCAGGAGTATCAAAAACTGGAACAAAATCTGATCGACCTGATCAAAGAGGAGCAGATCAAGCTTGGGTATCAGAAGGAGACGATCCGTCTGTATTATCCGGCGGATTCCTTACTTCGGTTGTTGGGAAAAGAACTTTCTATAGAAGAACTGCAGCAGGAACTGGAATGGTTCGGAGGACATACAGAATATTTGGGAAACGTTACCGTGTCTCACAAAAAAGACCGCTTCTGCCTCTGTATCCCGCCGGAAGGGGCAGTCTATGTACATGAGCGGGCGCCGGAGAATCCGTTTTTAAACGAGTGGATCACAGCAGTGTCCGTACATGGATGTACTCTGGAAAGATTATTGGAAATCTGTGAGAAGTATTCCGACCATACCGTTGTTGAGAAGATTAAAGAAGGTGAGTTCGATGTGCTGATCTATTTTGCAGATCAGAAACCGGATGCATATTATTATTGTGTCAAATTTGAGGGAAGTCATGTGATCTATCACCGGTTTACAAAAGAGGACTACGAAGAGATGGGATTTTAGCTGAAAAATGAGGTCGATTTAACGCATCGACCTCATTTGCTGAAGAAGTTCTAAATCTTCTTTTGTCACTTTCAGATTGGAGGCAAATTCTTTTCCATCAGGTGTACGGATCTGGATTTCCATTACGGTTCCTTCACAAAGTCCATTCTGATAGACTGCATTCATAAATTTTGGAAACTTTGGATGTCTGGAAGTGAAGCCGTTCCAAAGATTTCTTAGTTGCAGTAATTGCATTGGATTCATAGAGATTCCTCCTTAAAAGCATTGATTATTTCCGCCTTGTATCATATCATAATGATAGAAAATGTAAAGAGCCTGGAAGGGAGAAATTGATTTTGTACAAAAAAGAAGAAGCATTACATATCTTAAAGCACTATTTCGGATACGATTCCTTTCGCGAGGGTCAGGAGTTTCTGATCGAACACATGATGAACGGCCGGGATGTATTTGGAATTATGCCGACCGGGGCAGGGAAATCACTCTGCTATCAGATTCCGGCTCTTTTGATGCCGGGGATCATATTAGTCATTTCACCACTCATTTCTCTGATGAAAGATCAAGTCGCCGCATTGAATCAGGCAGGTGTCCACGCAGCTTTTCTGAATAGTTCATTGACCCAGGGACAGTATCTGACCGCACTCCGTTATGCAAAAGAAGGGCGGTATAAGATCATCTATGTGGCGCCGGAACGGCTTCTGACAGAAAGTTTTCTTGGATTTGCAAGGGATGCAGAGATTTCGATGGTGAGTGTAGATGAGGCGCACTGTGTATCGCAGTGGGGGCAGGATTTCAGACCGAGTTATTTGAAGATTGCGGAATTTTTCAATTATCTTGGCACACGCCCGGTTCTGAGTGCCTTTACAGCGACGGCGACAGCGGAAGTGAAGGAAGATATCATTGCCTTACTGAACCTGCGGGAGCCTGCGATGATCACCACCGGATTTGACCGGGCAAATCTCCGGTTTTGTGTAGAGCATCCAAGAGAGAAGTTTGCGGCGGTGACCGCTTATCTGAGAGAGCATGAAGGAGAATGTGGGATCATTTACTGTCTGACAAGGAAAGTTGTCGAGGAAGTCTGTGAGAAGCTGATCAAAGAAGGCCTGGAAGTGACACGGTATCACGCAGGACTCAGTGACGAAGAGCGAAAACGGAACCAGGAAGATTTTATCTATGACAGGAAGCAGATCATGGTGGCGACCAATGCATTTGGGATGGGAATTGATAAGTCGAATGTCCGTTTTGTGATCCATTACAATATGCCGAAAAATATGGAAAGTTACTATCAGGAGGCGGGGAGGGCCGGAAGAGACGGGATGCCGTCCGAATGTATTTTGCTCTATTCCGGTCAGGATGTGATCACAAACCAGTTTTTTATTGAGCAGGCAGGGGACCAGGGAGAGTTTGATCCGGAAACAGCAGAGTTGATCAGAGAACGCGAGCGGGAACGGCTTCAGAAGATGACCTATTACTGCTTTACCAATGAATGTCTGCGGGAGTATATGCTGCGCTATTTCGGAGAATATGGGGCAAATTACTGTGGGAACTGTTCGAACTGCCTGACGCAGTTTGAGGAAATCGATGTGACTGCTCCGGCAAAGGCGATGGTAAACTGTGTGCGGACAAGTGGACAGCGGTATGGGATCAATGTGATCATAGAAACCGTTCATGGAGGAAAGTCCGCAAAGATTTTAAAATATCACATGGATGAAAATGAAACATACGGAACGATGGAAGCAATCCCGGTCTTTCGCCTGCGGCAGATCATGAATCATTTGATTTTAAATGAATATCTGCTGCTGACAAAAGAAGAGTATCCGGTACTCCATCTGACGGAAAAATCCAGACAGCTTTTGGAAGAGAGCGAAGAAGTTTTTATGAAAGCTGCCAAAGAGCGCAAGGTGGAAAAGAAAGAGAAAAAGGTGCGCAAGTCCTCGGAAGTTACAGGAGAAGCAGATCCGTCATTGTTTGCACAGCTTCGGGAATTGCGGCTTGCGATCGCAAAAGAAGAGCGGGTTCCGCCTTATATTGTATTTTCCGATAAAACTCTGGCACACATGTGTATGCTGCATCCGAAGACGAAAGAAGAAATGCTTCAGGTGACCGGTGTCGGAGAAAAGAAATATGAGAAATACGGCGAGCGGTTTCTTGCACTGCTGGCAACAATGGAAAAAGGGAATGAAAAATCGTAGGAGGAAAAGATGATGACAGTTGAAGAAGTCAGAAAAAGAATCGAAGAATTATCAGACCCTTCCTATCAGCAATTTTCCGCCCGCCTGCTTCCGAATGTAGAAGCGGAGCGGATCTGCGGTGTCAGACTCCCCCATCTCAGGAAGCTTGCAAAAGAGATCGCAAAGGGAAACTGGAGAGCTTACCTGGAAGAGGGATCGGAAGTGGAGCAAACATTCGAGGAGACGATGATCCGGGGATTTGTGATCGGATATGCGAAGATGGAATGGGAAGAACGGTGTAGCCAGATTTGCCGTTTTCTTCCACAAATCGATAACTGGTCGGTCTGTGACAGTTTTTGCAGCACCTTGAAACCTGCAAAGAACGATAAGAAAGAGATGTGGACATTTGTAAAGCAGTGCATGCAGTCGGATCAGGCTTACACAGTCAGATTCGGTGTTGTTATGGCGCTGGATCATTTTGGGGAGGAAATCTATCTGCAAGAAGCATTTCTATATTTTGATGAGATCACACTGGAGGATTACTATGTGAAAATGGCAGTGGCATGGGCGGTGTCCATTTATTATGTTCAGCATCCGGAAGCGACGATGCAGTATCTCATGAAAAACAAACTGGATGATTTTACATACAACAAAGCACTGCAGAAAATCACAGAATCGCTCCGGGTAGGGAAAGAGGAGAAAGAAAAGATCCGGGGGATGAAGAGGAAATAGCAGGCTTTCGGATTATCCGTTGACACTCTTTCCGAAACAACTTATAATTTACTTACAACAAGGGTAAGGAGCGTATCCCTTTGCCACGCGCAAGGGATCAGTCATTGCGGTGTCAGAGGGATAAATGTTTCAATGACTTGCAGGGAAGGAAGGGGTAGTATGTTTATTGCAAAGAGCAACGAAGAGAAACGGAGTATGGCATGGAGAATTGCCATATCCATAGCGAGTGTGCTGATCGTTTTCATCGGGGCATTTTTCTTATTTAAGATGTTTACCGGGAATCCGCTGGAAGGAACATGGAAGAATACCGAGCAGCAGCTTGTGCTGACGATCAAGGGAAATGGAACACTTCTGGTTGACTGGGAAGAGATTTTCGAGGACGAGAAGCTGACGATCGGCATGGAGTACCTTTTGGATAAGGACAGCAAGACCGTGACATTTAAGGCGGATGAGGAGGCTCTTCAGGAAGCGGAAGAGAAATCCGGTGGAAAATATACCGCGGATATGCTGAAAACGGCGTTGAGTGAGATCACAGCCACATACGATTACAGTGTACAGAACAATCAGCTGACACTTACCGAGCGGGAGTACGGAGATCAGCTGGTTTTTGAACAAAAATAGTGCAGAAGAACATGCCCTCTAAGAGAATGCAGCAATTTTCATAGAGGGCTTTCAAATGGGACGGAAAGGAGTAGTGACCATGACAAGAGAAGAGACAAAGGTGATTCAGATTGGAACGGTAAAGATCGGAGGAGGCAATCCGGTTGCCATCCAGTCGATGACAAATACCAAGACAGAAGATGTGGAAGCGACCGTGCGGCAGATTCTTGCGCTGGAGGCGGCAGGATGTCAGATCATCCGCTGTGCAGTGCCGACGATGGAGGCGGCAGAGGCAATCCGGGAGATTAAAAAGCAGATTCACATTCCGCTTGTAGCGGACATCCACTTTGATTACCGGCTTGCGATCGCTGCCATCGAAAACGGTGCGGATAAGATCCGGATCAATCCCGGGAATATCGGTGACAGAAGCAGGGTACAGGCGGTTGTCGATAAGGCGAAGGAATACAATATCCCGATTCGCGTTGGGGTTAACAGTGGTTCTCTGGAGAAACCGCTTCTGGAGAAATATGGCGGTGTGACTGCGGAGGGAATCGTGGAAAGCGCAATGGATAAGGTGCATCTGATCGAGGAGATGGGATATGATAATCTTGTTGTCAGCATTAAATCTTCAGATGTCCTGATGTGTGTAAAAGCACATGAACTGATCGCAAGGCAGTGTCCGTATCCGTTGCATGTCGGAATCACAGAGTCCGGCACAGTGTTGTCCGGCAACATCAAGTCTTCGGTCGGACTTGGGATTATTTTGTACCAGGGAATCGGAGATACGATCCGAGTGTCGCTGACCGGAGATCCGCTGGAGGAGATCAAGTCTGCAAAATTAATCTTAAAGACACTGGGACTTCGCAAGGGAGGCATTGAAGTTGTATCCTGCCCGACTTGTGGAAGAACGAAGATCGATCTGATCGGGCTGGCAAATCAGGTTGAAAATATGGTGGCAGATATTCCGCTTGATATCAAGGTCGCTGTGATGGGCTGTGTGGTAAACGGCCCGGGTGAGGCAAAAGAGGCGGATATCGGAATTGCGGGCGGAATCGGAGAAGGTCTTCTGATCAAAAAAGGAAAAATTATCAAAAAGGTCAAAGAAGATCAGCTTTTATCCGTGTTAAGAGAAGAACTTTTGAACTGGAACGAATAGAAGGATGGCAGATGATACATGGGAAAATTATTTTTTGATGTATTTCCGACATTGAAAGTAAATAAAGAATATGAGAACCTTTTCAGAGAAGTGGAAGTGATGAAAGTCACGACCACTTCTCTGAGAGATTTTATACGGGTGCATATGCGCAGTACGCATCTGATTGCAAAACAGTCTATCTGTAAAATGGAGGAGATGATCCGGGAGCAGCTGTTCGGTCACACGCAGATTCAGATTGAACTGGTGGAGACGTATCAGCTTTCGGAACTTTACACTCCGGAAAATCTGCTGCGGGAGTACCGGGACAGTATTTTATACGAACTTCAGCAGCAGAGTATGCTAGAGTATAATATGTTTCAAAATGCGGTCTGCACATTTGAAGACACGCAGACACTTTGCATTGAGATGACAGACTCCATTGTGGCAGAAGGGAAAAAGGATGCAATCGTAGGGACGATCGACCGGATTTTTAATGAGCGGTGTCAGGTTCCGACGAAGATCAAAGTACTGTACCGGGAGCCGAAAGAGAGCAAGAATAAGAAACATGGAGAAATCCGGATTCAACAGGAGGTTGATGCAATCCTGGAGCAGAATGCAAACCTTCATGAGGAAAAACTGGCACAGAAGAAGGAAAAGGCAGAAGGGACAAAGAAGCAGGGAAGTGCTCCGAAGCAGGAGAAAGCACCTGCAGAACCGAAGAAAAAGGAATTTCCAAAGCGGGAATTTCAGAAAAAGGAATTTTACCGTTCTCCGAAGCGCTCTGACAATCCGGATGTACTATATGGAAGAGATTTTGAGGACGAGGCAATCCCGCTTTCCGATGTGGTCGGAGAGATGGGCGAGATCACGATCCGCGGAAAGATTCTGAAACTGGAGACAAGAGAGATCCGAAATGAGAAGACAATCGTCATGTTTGCGATCACAGATTTCACGGATACGATCATGGTAAAAATGTTCACGCGAAATGAACAGCTTCCGGAGATTCTGGCAGGGATTAAAAAGGGAGCTTTTTTGAAGATCAAAGGAGTGACGACGATCGATAAGTTTGATGGGGAATTGACGATCGGTTCCGTTGTGGGCATCCGCAAGATCAGTGATTTTACAACGACGAGGAAGGATACCAGCCCGGAGAAGCGTGTGGAGCTTCACTGTCATACGAAAATGAGTGATATGGATGGAGTCTCTGAAGCGCAGGCACTTGTGGCAAGAGCACATGACTGGGGACATCAGGCGATCGCTATCACGGACCACGGTGTGGTGCAGGCATTCCCGGATGCCAATCACTATGTGGAACGCTTGGATAAGGATGATCCGTTTAAGATCATTTACGGAGTGGAGGCATATCTTGTCGATGATCTGACAGAGATCGCCGTCAATGAGCAGGGGCAGACACTGGATGACACTTTTATTGTCTTCGATATCGAGACGACCGGATTCAGTGCCACAGAAGACCGGATCATAGAAATTGGCGCGGTGAAGATTACGGATGGGGCGATTGTAGACCGATTCAGCACGTTTGTCAATCCGGAGATTCCGATTCCATTTGAGATCCAGCAGCTGACGCATATCACGGATGATATGGTACTGCAGGCTCCAAAAATCGAGGAAGCACTTCCTGCATTTCTTGATTTTGTGGGAGAATCCGCACTTGTGGCTCACAATGCGGGATTTGATGTAGGATTTATTGAGCAGAACTGTGCAAGGCTTGGAAGGAGCCGGACATTTACCTCCGTAGATACTGTGGGACTTGCCCGCGTACTGCTTCCGACCTTGTCCAAATATAAGCTGAACATTGTAGCAAAGGCATTAAATATTTCTCTGGAAAATCACCACCGGGCAGTGGACGATGCTGCGGCGACGGCGGAAATCTATGTGAAATTCATCGAGATGTTAAAAGAACGCGGCATGATGACTTTGAAAGAAGTCAATGCGTTTGGGGATATGAACCCGGATGCGATCAAAAAAATGCCGACCTACCATGCAATCATCCTTGCAAAAAATGAGGTGGGAAGGGTCAATCTTTATACACTTGTCTCACTCTCTCACTTAAAATATTTTGCGAGACGTCCGCGAATTCCGAAAAGTGAATTTAACAAATACCGGGAAGGACTGATCCTTGGAAGCGCCTGTGAGGCGGGCGAATTATACCGGGCGCTTTTGGATGGAAAATCAGAGGAGACAATCGCGAAGATTGTGGATTATTACGATTATCTGGAAATCCAGCCGATCGGCAACAATGCATTTATGATCGCAAGTGAGAAGCAGAGAAATATTAAGAGCGAGGAAGACTTAAAAGAGATGAACCGGAGGATCGTACAGCTTGGCGAGAAGTTCCAAAAGCCGGTTGTCGCAACCTGTGATGTGCATTTCATGGATCCGGACAGTGAGGTTTACCGAAGGATCATTATGACCGGAAAGGGATTTTCCGATGCGGACAGCCAGCCGCCGCTGTATCTGCGGACAACGGAGGAGATGCTTGAAGAATTTGCGTATCTCGGATCAAAGAAGGCGGAGGAAGTCGTCATCACAAATACAAATAAGATTGCCGATTCCATTGAGCGTATCTCTCCGGTGCGGCCGGATAAGTGTCCTCCGGTCATTGAAGATTCGGATCAGACACTGCGGAATATCTGTTATGACAAGGCGCATAGTATGTATGGGGAAGAACTTCCGGAGATTGTCGTGGAACGTCTTGAGAGGGAACTGAACTCGATCATTTCCAACGGATTTGCCGTGATGTACATTATCGCGCAGAAGCTGGTGTGGAAATCAAACGAGGACGGGTATCTCGTCGGTTCCAGAGGTTCCGTCGGCTCTTCTTTCGTGGCAACGATGGCGGGAATTACCGAGGTAAACCCACTCAGCCCACATTATTATTGCACCAACTGCCATTACAGTGATTTTGAGTCGGAGGAAGTCCGTGCATTTGCCGGAGGATGCGGATGGGATATGCCGGATAAAGTGTGCCCGAACTGCGGACAGCCGCTTGTCAAAGACGGATTTGATATTCCGTTTGAGACGTTCCTCGGATTTAAGGGAAATAAAGAACCGGATATTGACTTGAACTTCTCAGGGGATTACCAGAGTAATGCCCATAAGTATACAGAGGTTATCTTCGGGGAAGGACAGACGTACCGCGCCGGGACGATCGGAACGCTGGCGGAGAAGACGGCATTCGGATTTGTGAAAAACTATTATGAGGAGCATGGAAGCAGAAAGCGGAAGTGCGAGATCGAGCGGATCGTGGAAGGATGTACCGGGATCAGACGGAGCACCGGGCAGCATCCGGGAGGGATCATTGTACTGCCTCATGGGGAGAATATCAATTCCTTCACACCGGTGCAGCATCCGGCGAACGATATGACGACAGATATTATTACGACACATTTTGACTACCATTCAATCGACCACAACTTGCTGAAGCTTGATATTCTCGGACACGATGATCCGACGATGATCAAGATGCTGGAAGAGCTTGTGGAGCAGCTGACCGGAAAGCCGTTTAAGGCGACAGAGATTCCTCTGGATGATCAGGGAGTCATGCAGCTCTTTGCGAACACGGGATCTCTCGGGATCAAGCCGTCGGATATCGGCGGATGTCCGGTAGGATGTCTTGGAATCCCGGAGTTTGGGACTGATTTCGTTATCCAGATGGTCGTGGATACAAAGCCGAAGACACTGTCAGATCTGATCCGTATCTCCGGTCTGTCCCACGGTACCGATGTGTGGTTAAACAATGCACAGACATTGATCCAGGAAGGAAAAGCGACGATTTCCACAGCCATCTGTACCCGTGATGATATTATGACGTATCTGATCAATACCGGAATGGAAAGTGAGTTGTCCTTTACGATCATGGAAAGTGTCCGTAAGGGGAAAGGGCTGAAGCAGGAGTGGGAAGACGCAATGAAAGCTGCAGGTGTTCCCGATTGGTATATCTGGTCGTGTAAGAAGATCAAATACATGTTCCCGAAAGCTCATGCGGCGGCCTATGTCATGATGGCATACCGGATCGCCTACTGTAAAGTCAACTATCCGCTGGCATACTATGCGGCATATTTTAGTATTCGAGCCTCTGCGTTTTCTTATGAACTGATGTGTCAGGGCAAGGAAAAACTGGAGTTTTATCTCCGCGACTACAAGAACCGCTCCGACTCTCTGAGCAAAAAGGATCAGGATACGCTCAAAGATATGCGGATCGTGCAGGAGATGTATGCGAGAGGTTATGAATTCCTTCCGCTTGATATTTACCGGGCGAAGGCGACAAAATTTCAGATCATCGACGGAAAACTGATGCCGCCGCTCTCCAGCATCGAAGGAATGGGTGATAAGGCGGCAGAAGCAGTGGAGATGGCAGCGGAAGACGGACCATACCTCTCCAGAGATGATTTCAGACAGCGGACGAAGGTCAGCAAGACCGTCATTGACTTTATGGCAGATCTTGGGATGTTTGGAGATCTGCCGGAGACAAACCAGTTGTCGCTGTTCGATTTCTAAATTTGTTTCTTTTTTGTTTCTTGAATTTTTAGAAACAGGGACTTTCCCTTTCAAAAGAAGTGTGCTATGATAATAAATATCGGTAAGCGGTCATTTCGCCGCTTACCATTTCAAGTAGAATTTCAAAAGAGAAAATGAATCATGAAAACATTCTTGTTTTCCCGGCTGGACGATCTTTCCTGCCGTTATTCCAAACAGTAGAACAAAAGAAAAAGTAAAAAGAAAGAGAAAAGGGAGATTTGTATGATGAAACAAGTGGAAAAGAAAACATGGAACAAGAGCGTATTTTTTACTTATTTTGCGCCGAAAGCGAGGCTGGAAGAATTGCTCGGGCTGGAAGAAGACGGCGGCGAAAGAAGTGAGCAAAGAATGGAAGATTCTATGCCGGAGGGTGTTGTAAAAGCAGCGCATTTTTCTTATAATGATAGCGAAAAGGAAATGTTACAGGTGGAAGCGTGGGAGACGCTTTGTAAAGTATGATGATCCATACAGAAAGGCAGAAGATATGATAGACTATCAGAAGGTATTAAAGGGACAAAGGGAATATTTTCAGACACAGGCGACAAAGGATGTATCTTTTCGCCTGATTCAGTTGAGAAAGCTGTATCAGTGGATAGAAGCACATGAGACGACGATTGAGAAGGCATTGTGGGAAGATCTGAACAAAGCGCCTTTTGAAGCTTATGCGACAGAGATTGGGATTGTGAAGGAGGAGATCCGATATGCAATGAAGCATTTGCGGAGGTGGTCTGCGGCAAAGCAGGTTCCGACACCGATCACACAATTTCCGTCAAAATCACGCATTTATGCAGAGCCATATGGAGTTGTCCTGATCATGTCTCCGTGGAATTATCCGTTTCAGCTGACCGTTGCACCGCTTGTTGCGGCAATCGGTGCGGGGAACTGTGCGGTGCTAAAGCCATCTGCATATTCTCCGCATGTATCAAAGCTGATCCGGGAGATGACAGAGGAACTTTTCGTGCCCGGTTATGTCTGCTGTGTGGAAGGCGGAAGAGCAGAAAATGAGAGCCTGCTGAACGAAAAATTTGATTATATCTTTTTTACCGGCAGCGTGGAAGTCGGAAAGTATGTGATGAAAAAAGCCTCAGAGCATCTGACTCCGGTCAGTCTGGAACTCGGCGGAAAGAGCCCGTGTATTGTCGATGAGACCGCCAATCTGAAGCTGGCGGCAAAAAGGATTGTATGGGGGAAGTTTTTGAATGCAGGTCAGACTTGTGTGGCGCCGGATTATGTGCTTGTACACAAAAGTGTGAGAAAGAAGCTGCTCGCCTATATGAAGCGGATGACAGAAAAGTTGTATGGGACACAACCATGTAAAAACAGAGAGTACCCTAAGATCATCAATGAAAAACATTTTGAACGACTCTGCGGGTATATCGATCAGCGGCATACAGTCGTCGGAGGAGAGTGGTCGAGAAAGTCCGGGAAGATTGAACCGACGATTCTGACGCGGGTATCCTGGGACAGTCCTGTGATGCAGGAGGAAATCTTCGGACCGATTCTTCCTGTGCTTGCATACGAAAATCTGGATGAGGCGATCACACAGATTAACGGCCGTTCAAAACCTTTGGCATTGTATCTCTTTACAAGGAGCCGCAGGACAGAGCAGAAGGTGCTCGGACAGATTTCTTATGGCGGGGGATGTATCAATGATACGGTCGTCCATCTGGCTACTTCTCATATGCCGTTTGGAGGTGTCGGGGAGAGTGGAATGGGATCTTACCATGGAAAAGCAGGATTTGATACTTTCACGCACAGAAAGAGCGTTTTGAAAAAGGCGTTATGGCTGGATCTTCCGGTCAGGTATCCGCCATACAAAGGGCATTTAAAATTACTGAAGAAATTGATGTAAAGAAAAGAGCTGGCGGCAGAGAGGGAATCTACCGAATCTGCCATCAGCTCTGTTTTAATCACGTAATACAAGTACTGCTTTTTAATTATGAAATATCGAAATTAATATATATAAATAAAAGGCACAGTAAAGATTCTGATTAAAGTTTTACGACATTGATTGCCTGAGGTCCTTTAGCGCCTTCTGTCACTTCAAACTCGACTGCCTGACCTTCTTCCAAAGTCTTGAATCCTTCCATGTTCAGACCAGAGTAATGTACGAATACATCGTTTCCGGCTTCATCAGAAATGAATCCATACCCTTTTTGGTTGCTAAACCATTTTACAGTACCTTTGTTCATTGTGTTACCTCCATAAAAAAATAAATCTGTTGTCCAGGTGTGCTGAACACTTCTTGAGAATAGCATACTGGTGATGGAATGTCAACAAAATATATAAAAAAACAAGAAAAAAACATTGGAAAAATAGCAAAATATATAAATGAAAAAGTGGAAAGAGCGGCAGTTGCAGGGAAAAGAGAGGAAAGATGTGAGTCCGGAGAAAGGGAGTTCACAAGGCAACAGATACGTGCTATAATGTAACGCAAGTGAGTTGAAACTAACTTGCGAAAAGATTTGCAGCATGCAGGATAGACTGAAATAGAAAGGATGGAAGAATATGACAAAAATTTATGGAAATATTACAGAATTAATCGGGAAAACACCATTGCTGGAGGTAAAGAAGCTTGGAAAAAGCCTGGGATTGCAGGCGAGGATCCTTGTGAAGCTGGAATACTTTAATCCGGCCGGAAGTGTCAAGGACCGGGCGGCACTCTCAATGATCCGGGATGCGGAAGAAAGAGGAATTTTAAAAGAAGGAGCCGTGATCATCGAGCCGACAAGCGGAAATACAGGAATCGGTCTGGCATCGATTGCTGCCGCAAGAGGATACCGTGCAGTCTTTACCATGCCGGAGACGATGAGTATTGAGCGGAGAAAGCTTCTGCAGGGCTACGGGGCAGAGATTGTTCTGACAGAAGGGAAAAAAGGAATGAAAGGTGCGATAGAAAAGGCGGCAGAGCTGGAGCGGGAAATAGAAGGAGCAGTTGTGCTTGGACAGTTTGTCAATCCGGCGAATCCGGGCGCTCATTACCGCACGACAGGACCGGAAATCTGGGAGGATACCAAAGGAAATGTAGATGTATTTGTTGCGGGAGTAGGAACCGGGGGGACGATCACCGGAACCGGAGGATATTTAAAAGAGAGGAGAGCAGAGATCGAGGTGGTGGCTGTGGAGCCGCGCACATCAGCGGTATTGTCGGGGGAACCGGCAGGGGCACATGGGATTCAGGGAATCGGTGCCGGATTTGTGCCGGAGATCCTGGACACAGAAATCTATGACAAGATTCTGACTGTGGAGAATAAAGAAGCCTATGAGGCGGCAAAACTTCTCGCCAAAGAAGAGGGAATTCTTGTTGGAATTTCTTCCGGAGCGGCGCTGTGCGCAGCAATCCGACTTGCAGAGGAGGACGCATACAGAGGGAAAACAATCGTAGCGCTGCTTCCGGATACGGGAGAGAGATACTTATCCACACCATTGTTTGAGTAAGAAAAGGAATGTGGATAGAGTTGGATGAAGTGAATAAAATATATTGATTTTGCAAATATATTTTTGTATAATTACCACATAAAAGTATCTTGTGAAGAGAGGAGGTCGTAGAATCCAATGAGAAAGCTGGAATATGTGATTCAAAAGGAAGCAGGACTTCATATGAAAGAGGCAGTCGAATTTGTAGATATGACGGAAGAATTTCATTCAGAGATCAATGTGGAGAAGAGGGAAGTGCGGACTGTGAGCGGGAAGAGTCTTCTGGGAATCATCAGCCTGATTGCACGCAAGGGAGACAGACTCTACGTTACTGTGCAGGGGGAAGATGAGGATGAGGCGGCAGAAGCAGTCCAAAAATTTTTCGCAGAGAAATTATAGTGTGTTTGCTGCAAGGACAGATCTGCAAAGAATGATCTGCAAAGAAAGATAGGAAGATAATTCTTAAGAAAAAGAACGGAGCCGGAAAAGAACCGTCCTCAAAAGTCAGACTGAAAAGCTGACGATTGAGAAGGTCTTGTGGGGTGGCTCCGTTCTTTTTTTGATTGTATGGGAATCTCCTGTTTTGGCGATCAGTCTTTTTTCTTGCGGTCTTTCTCAAGAGGATTCTTTACCAGCCAGAGAACGACAATGATTCCGGTAATATACAGAATATTGACGAGAACGGTCGGGTTATCTCTCAGAAGGAAGACTACAGTGACAACGGCAGCGAGTGAGAAGAGCAGCTGAAGGATCGTAAAGAGCCTCTTCTCCCGCGATTCTTTCCGTGACTGGATCAGATGGAGTTTTTCATGTTCCATCTCAAGGTACCGCATCAGATCTGCATCGCTTATCCGGGCAAGAATCTGTTCTTCCATCGAAGGAGCAGATCTTTTGGCGGTTCTGGAGAAGAATGAACGCTTATATTGTCTAGTATCATCAGAAAGGATCTCTTCATCAGAAAGAGTATCTGATTTCACGGACTTTGCCTGATCGGAAGATGTCGAAGCTGTACCGGAAGAGGAGACCGATTCAGGGGAGATACTCTCATTGGCAGAAGATGCGCTGTCTGTCTCTGAAAGGTCTGCCATGCTGCTGTTTTCAGAGTTTTCTTCCTCAGGAGAAGCATCTGAAAACGGGAGAATATCAGCTTCCTTTGCGCCGGTGGAAGGGACTGGTTCACAGATATCAAAGTCCGTTCCGCAAAAAAGTGCACTGGAAACAGCAGGCTCCTGTTTGGCATTTTGCTTTACCTCGTGTATTTTATCGGCGTCTCCCGCCGCTTTTGATTTTTTGGACATAGGGGTTCCTCCTTTATCGTGTGATGAGCATCATCAGTTTGCTATGTGCCTATTATACTATTTATTTTTGCAGGAAACAATCTTTTTTAAAATTCATAGAAAAATGATTTTTGGTAAAAGTATCTAAAAGAAAAACGTAAAATTTGTTGAAGTTTCTTGATTGAATTTGATTGACTTTGAATGAAAATGGCTGTAATATGAAATCAACGAAAAGAAAAGCGAGGTAGTGATATGCTGGCAGAAGAGCGGTTTCATGAAATTATCAGGCTGGTGAATGAGCGGAAGACGATTACCGTCCAGGAACTGACGGAGTTATTGGATTCTTCCGAATCGACGATCCGGCGGGATCTGACAGAATTGCATAAAAGACACCAGCTTGTGAAAGTACACGGAGGTGCGACAGCACTCCAGATGGGATATGCGACGAAGGATGAGACAGTATCCGTTAGAAAAGATATGAATATGGAAGAAAAGCAAAGAATCGCGCGGTATGCCGCAGAGCTGATCGAGAAGAATGATTTTGTGTATATCGATGCGGGGACGACGACAGGATGTCTGATGGAATGGATCAGTGAGACGGGGGCAGTGTTTGTGACAAATGGAATTGTACATGCCCGCACACTTGCAGAGAAGGGATATAAGGTGTTCCTGCTGGGTGGTGAGCTAAAGGCAGCAACAGAAGCGGTTGTCGGCGGTGAAACGATCGAAAATCTGAAGCGCTACCATTTTACAAAAGGATTTTTCGGAACGAACGGAGTCCATGAGGAAGCCGGTTTTACGACACCGGACATCAACGAGGCTTTTGTGAAAGAACAGGCGATGAAGCAATGCAGGGAGTGTTATGTACTGACAGACAGTTCGAAGATCGGGAAGATTTCTCCGGTGCGGTTCGGAACATTTCATGAGGCGACAGTGATCACCACAGACTTGCAGGATGTGAGATTGAAAAAGTATAAAAATATCATGGAGGTGAAATAGATGATCTATACAGTAACGTTTAATCCTTCGTTAGATTATGTCATTCAGATCGACAATCTGACACTGGGGGAGATCAACCGGACAACTTATGAAGCAGTATATCCCGGCGGCAAGGGAAACAATGTGTCTGTTGTCTTGGCAAATCTTGGAATGAAAAGCAGAGCGCTTGGATTTGTGGCAGGATTTACAGGGGATGCACTTGAGAAGATGCTGACTGATTTTGGATGTACGACAGATTTTATCCGGCTGAAAGAAGGAATGACAAGGATCAATGTAAAGATCAATTCTAACGAGGAGAGTGAGATCAACGGACAGGGGCCTGAGATCACAGCGGAGGCAATCGAAGAACTGTTTCAAAAGCTTGACCAGCTTCAGGCGGGAGATGTTCTTGTGCTTGCGGGAAGCATCCCGAATACGCTCCCGGAAGATATTTATGAGAGAATCATGGAGCGGCTTGAGGAAAGAGAAATCCGCATCGTGGTAGATGCCACAAAAGACCTGCTTCGGAATGTGCTGAAATATCATCCATTCCTGATCAAGCCAAACAATCATGAACTGGGAGAACTGTTTGGTGTGACGCTGACACGGGAGGAAGATATCATTGCCTATGCAAGAAAACTGCAGGAGATGGGAGCGGTCAATGTGCTTATATCGATGGCAGGGGACGGGGCACTTCTCCTGACGGAAGATGGAGATGTTTACAGAAAGACACCGCCGAAAGGGGAGGTTGTCAATTCTGTCGGAGCAGGAGATTCCATGGTTGCCGGATTCCTGACAGGCTACCTGAACACAAATGATTATGAGAAGGCGCTTCAGCTCGGAATTGCGGCGGGAAGTGCGAGTGCATTTTTATTCTGGCTTGCGGAGAGAGAAGATGTCGTAAAGTTTCTGCAGCAGCCGCCGGAAGAATACGGATTGTAGGAGGAAAGATATGAAGATTACAGATTTATTGAAGAGATGTAGTATCGATCTTGATGGACAGGTGACTTCAAAAGAAGAGACAATCAACCATATGGTTTCACTGATGGTGAAGGCCGGAAATATCTCAGATGAAGAAATCTATAAATCCTGTGTGAAGAAGAGGGAAGAGGAAGGAACGACAGGAATCGGAGAAGGTATTGCCATTCCGCACGCGAAGACATCGGTAGTAAAGGAAGCGGGACTTGCGGCGATGGTAGTAAAGAACGGGGTGGACTATGATTCACTGGACGGACTGCCTGTCAATCTGATTTTTCTGATCGCAGCTCCGGATACGAAGGACAATATTCATCTGGAAGTACTTGGAAGACTGTCCATGCTTCTCATGGATGAAGCTTTTCGGGAAAATCTGATCCGTGCAGAGTCGGTAGAACAGTTTCTTGCGTATGTAGACGAAGCGGAGAAAGAAAAGTTCGGAGAAGAAGATGCTTTGGAGGAAGCAAAAGCAGAAGAAAGTGCGAATGCAAAGGAGAAAGAGGAGCCGGGAAACGGACATTACCAGATTCTTGCGGTGACAGCCTGTCCTACCGGAATCGCACATACTTATATGGCTGCAGAAAGTCTTGAGCGGACGGCAAAGGAACTTGGCTATACGATTAAGGTAGAGACGAATGGCTCCGGCGGAGATAAAAATGTACTGACACCGGAGGAAATCGCAGCGTGTGACTGCATTATCGTGGCGGCAGACAAAGATGTCAGGATGGCGAGATTTGATGGAAAGCCGGTCATCGTGACGAAGGTTGCAAATGGAATCCACAAGGCAAAAGAGCTGATCGAGGAGGCAGAAAGCGGAAATGTTTCTGTGTACCGCAGTGAACGGAAAGAAGAAGTGGAAGCATTTGGCGGGGAGAAAGAGTCGTTCGCGAGAAAGGTTTATAAGAACCTGATGAACGGAGTTTCCCATATGCTGCCGTTTGTAATCGGCGGAGGAATCCTGATCGCGCTGGCATTCTTGTTTGATGGCGCAAATGCAGGGACAGACATCTTCGGAACAGGAAACACGCTGTCCAGATTTTTAAAGACTGTCGGAGATACCGCGTTTGGAATGATGTTCCCGATTCTTGCGGGATATATCGCAATGAGCATTGCAGACCGTCCGGCGCTGATGCCGGGTATTGTCGGCGGACTGCTCGCGAAGGCAGGAACCTCGGTATTTCTTCCGGAAGACCAGTGGATTTCCTCGGGATTTTTCGGGGCACTGATTGCAGGATTTGTGGCAGGGTATCTGATGCTGCTTCTGAAAAAGTTGTTTGAGCGGCTGCCGCATGCGCTGGAGGGGACAGAGCCGGTTCTGTTGTATCCGTTCTTTGGAATCCTTCTGATCGGAGCGATCATGGTGTTTATCGTAAATCCTCCGGTTGGAGCATTTAATACATGGCTGAATGAGATGCTTGCGGGCATGGGAGAAGGAAGCCGGCTTCTGCTGGGAGCAGTGCTCGGAGGAATGATGGCAGTTGATTTTGGAGGACCGTTTAACAAGGCAGCATATGTATTTGGAACAGCATCCATTGCCAGCGGACAGTATGAGATCATGGCATCGGTTATGATCGGAGGAATGGTACCGCCGATTGCGATTGCACTGGCAACGACCTTTTTCAAAAATCGTTTTACGAAGAGTGAGCAGCAGACAACGATCACAAACTATATTATGGGACTTTCCTTTATCACAGAGGGAGCAATTCCATTTGCGGCATCGGATCCGCTTCGGATCATTCCGCCGTGTGTGATAGGTTCCGCAGTTTCCGGGGCACTGTCCATGTTTTTTGAATGTGGATCAAGGGCGCCGCACGGAGGAATCTTCGTAGTGGGAATCATGGATCATGCGCCGATGTTTTTGGTTGCATTGGCAGCAGGAGCTGTAATCGCGATGGCAGGCATCGTGATTCTGAAAAAACCGCTTCCGCAAAATGGACAGAGCGGATCAAAATAGAAATAAAAAAGAAAAGAGGAAAAGAAAATGAAAGAATTTAAGTACACAATCACAGACAGTCAGGGAATCCATGCAAGACCGGCAGGTCTTCTTGTAAAAGAAGCATCAAAGTTCACATCGGATATTAAAATCGAGAAAGCGGGAAAACCGGCAGATGCGAAGCGCATTTTTGGTGTGATGGGACTTGCGGCAAAGCAGGGAGAAGAAGTTGTGATCAAAGTAGAAGGTGCTGATGAAGCCGAGGCTGCAGCAGCAATGGAAATCTTTTTCAAAGAGAATTTATAAAAACATTTAGAAAAGATAAAGATTACAGGAGCAGTTCGTGAAAAGGGATTGCTCCTTTTTCTATTTTCATGTAATCTATAATATAGAAGAAAACGACAGAGATGTGCGCGAAAACCAGTTGGAAAAATTTTTTGCGTCATCAGATCGTAAAATAGAAAAACATAGGAGGAAAAACAGATGATGGATTCAAAAGAAGCAAAGCAGAGAATGGGGGAGGGGAGACTGTATCTTCCGGGAGATGAGGAGATCATGGCGGAGCAGATGATCTGTCTGGAGAGATTATACGATTACAATGAGACAAGACCGCTGGAAGGGGAAAAGCGGGCACTGCTTTTAAAGGAAATGTTTGCGGAAATCGGAGAGGGATGTTATATTGAGCCGCCGCTTCGGGCAAACTTTGGAGGAAAACATGTTCATTTTGGGAAAAATGTCTATGCAAACTTTAATCTGACACTGGTAGATGACGGGGAAATCTTCGTGGGAGACAGTGTGATGTTCGGACCGAATGTGACTGTGGCGACTGCAGGACATCCGATTGAACCTGAGATGCGAAGGGGAACGCTTCAGTACAACATTCCGGTTCATATCGGAAGCAATGTATGGATCGGTGCAGGGTGCGTGATCCTTCCGGGGGTGACGATCGGGGATAATACCGTGATCGGAGCGGGAAGTATTGTGACAAAGGACATTCCGGCGAATGTAGTGGCAGTTGGAAATCCGTGCCGTGTCTTAAGGGAAATCAGTGAACACGACAGAGAGTTTTATTTCCGTGACAGAAGAGTGGATCTGACAAAAAGTGATTATCAGGAGTGATCTGCAGGAGTAATCTACCGGAGTGATTTTTAAGAAAAAGTTCATTGTAAAAAAATCTGATTTTTTATATAATAGAAAGAAATCAGGATTGCGGAAGCGCAAAAAGAGAAAGGCTGCGATAGAGTTATGGATAACAGAGATTTTTCAAATATAGGAGAGCAGGTCAGCAAGATGGTCGATGATGCAATGCGGTCGATGAATTTCAGCAAGCTGAATCAGGATATCGGAAGGACGGTGAATCAGGCACTGGATGAAGCCAGACGGCAATTTGGCGGATACAGAGATACTGATTTTCTTCCACATGTAGATCCGCACAGCAAATATGACCGTGGAAGCCAGTCAGAGCGACGGGAACGACAGCAGAATACGGGCAGCCAGAGTCAGCCGGCAAAGGTGTCTGAGCTGAAGGTTCAGCCGGTCGGGAAGGTTTCGGGGATCCTGATGATCGTGTTTGGATCGATAGGACTCGGGCTTGCCGGAGTGATGGAGTTGATTTTGCTGATTTCGTCTCTGTTTACCGGACGGCTGCATCTGCTGGGAGTTTCGCTGATTGTTCAGCTTCCGGTTTTCATTTTGTCACTGGCACTCCTATGGAAGGGACTTTCCAACAGAAAAGGATATAGAAAAATACTCCGCTGTGTAGAAATATTAAATGGACGAGTTTTCTGCCAGATTGAGGAACTGGCAGCAAAGATGAATGTCTCGGAGAAAGAGATGCTGCGGGAGTTAAAGAAGATGATCCGGCGTGGAGCATTCCCACAGGGACATATTGATGAACAGGGAACCTGCCTGATGCTGGATGACAAGTCTTATCAGCAGTATTTGCAGGCACAGCGGTCATGGAAGCAGCGAGAGGAAGAACAGAAGGAAGCGAAGCAGAGACAGGCCGGACAGAAGAAAGAGCAGACGCGGGAAGAGAAAAGAGAAACTCAGGAGATTTCTCCGGAGATTCAGGCGATGGTGCAGGAAGGCGGCCGTTATATTACGTCGCTTCGGGAGGCAAATGATGCGATTCCGGGCGAGGTGATCTCGGCAAAGTTGGATAAACTCGAAGTGATCATCAGCAAGATTTTTGAGTCAGTGATCCGACATCCGGAGCAGGCGGGAGAGATGAAAAAGTTTATGGAATATTATCTGCCTACGACACTGAAGCTTGTCAATACTTATCGGGAGTTTGACGGACTTCCGGTCAAAGGAGAAAATGTGACAACCGCAATGACAGAGATTGAACGCACACTGGATACGATCATTGTTGCATTTGAGAAGCTTCTCGATGACTTATTCCAGGATACGGCATTTGACGTGTCGGCAGATATCTCTGTTCTGGAAGCAATGTTTGCAAGGGAAGGCTACAAAGAGAGTGATTTTTAGAAAACTGTCAGTCAATGGCAGGTGAGGAAAGGAAGAATCGGAATGGCACAGGATTTAGATGAGATGATACAGAAGACACCGACACTCACACTGGATCCGTTCGCGGATGAGAGGACAGCGGTGACAGAAAAGGAGCCGGAACCACTTGTGAAAGAAGAGGAAGTGAATCTCTCGCCGGAAGAGCGGCGTATGGTGGAGGAATTTGCGGCAAAGATTGATCTGCACAGTTCTAATATGATTTTACAGTACGGTGCGGGTGCACAGAAGAAGATGGCGGATTTTTCAGAGACGGCACTGGAGAATGTCCGCACAAAAGACCTCGGGGAAGTCGGGGAAATGCTGACAAGTGTTGTATCGGAGCTGAGGACACTCGAGGAAGAAGAGGAAGACAAAGGATTTTTCGGATTTTTTAAGAAAAGCGGGAATAAGCTGGCAAATATGAAAGCGAAGTATGAGAAGGCAGAAGTGAATGTCGAACGGATCTGCGATGCGCTTGAGAGCCATCAGATCCAACTGTTAAAGGATATTGCGATGCTTGACAAAATGTATGAGCTGAATGTTACTTATTTCAAAGAACTGTCCATGTACATTGCAGCAGGAAAACGCAAGCTGGAGGAAGTGCGTGCCACAGAGATGGCGCAGCTTGAGGCAAAGGCGAAGACAAGCGGGCTGCCGGAGGATGCGCAGGCTGTGAACGATCTGTCTTCGCTCTGCAACCGGTTTGAGAAGAAGATTTACGATTTGGAACTGACAAGGGCGGTTTCGCTTCAGATGGCGCCACAGATCCGCCTTGTACAAAGCAATGACACACTGATGTCGGAAAAGATCCAGTCGACGATCGTCAACACGATTCCACTTTGGAAGAGCCAGATGGTGCTGGCGATCGGTGTGGAAAATTCTGCGAAGGCCGCGAAAGCACAGCGGGAAGTGACAGACATGACAAACGCCCTGCTCCGCAAAAATGCAGAGACCTTAAAGATGGCGACGATAGAGACTGCAAAAGAGACAGAGCGCGGGATTGTCGATATGGAAACGCTGAAGGCGACGAATGAGTCCTTGATCGCTACACTGGATGAAGTGATGAAGATTCAGACCGAAGGAAAGGAAAAACGGCGTGCGGCAGAGGTGGAATTAAACCGGATGGAAGGCGAATTAAAGCAGAAGCTTTTGGAGATCCGCTAGTACAGTAAAAAGATAAAAGAATCGTTTGGAAAATGCAGGAGAGGCTGCGGAAGTGAGAAAATGCTTCCGCAGCTTCTTTCTATTCTATAGGAAAATCATCTTTTTCAGTGTCTTTTTCCATTGACAATAGGAAGAAATGTGTTTATCATAAAATTAATTGTTGTATATACAACTAATGCAAACGAAAATGTTGCAGATGTAATTGTTGCGTATACATGACTACATGTGCCGAATGGGAAAATCACAGAAGAATCAGGCAAAAAGGAAGGGATTTGATGGAATGTTAAAACGATTTTATGTGTACATGGAAAAATATAAAACATACGCAGTGCTGAGCTGCCTTTGTGTAGCGTTTGAAACACTCTTTGAGCTGATCATCCCGATGATCATGGCGGACATCATTGATGTCGGCGTGGCAAACGGAGATCAGGCGTATATCATGGAAAAGGGAATGCAGATGGTGATCTGTGCCGGAATTTCGCTGCTTCTCGGAATCGGGTATGCCAGGTTTGCGGCTCTCTGCGGGCAGGGTCTTGGAGCAGAACTCAGGAAGGCGGAATACCGCAAGATACAGGAATTTTCTTTTGCAAATACAGATAAGTTTTCGACCTCTTCACTTGTAACGAGGCTGACCAGTGATGTGACACTGATCCAGAACTCGGTTTCCAACGGAATCCGTCCGCTGATTCGGGCTCCGTTAATGATGGTGACCGGAATGGTGCTGTCTTTCGTGCTGAATGCGAAGCTGGCACTGGTGTTTTTTGTTGCGGCTCCGACGCTTGGGATCTGTCTGTGGCTTGTAATCCGGAAAGTCAGGCCGCTCTATACGAGAATGCAGTCAGCGATCGACCTTGTGAACCGGATGATCCAGGAGAACCTGACAGCGATCCGTGTCGTCAAGGCATATGTCCGGGAAGACTATGAAAAAGCCAAATTTGCACAGGTCAATCAGGAACTGAAAAATGTTTCCGAGAAATCTTTCCGCACGGCAGTGTTAAATATGCCTGCGATGCAGCTTGTCATGTATACAACGATCGTATGCATTTTATGGTTTGGCGGGAAACTGATCTTCGCCGGAGAAATGCAGGTAGGCGAGCTGACAGGTTTTTTAAGCTATGTCCTTCAGATTTTAAATTCTCTGATGATGATCTCCAATGTCTTCCTGATGCTGACAAGAGCGATGGCTTCCGGAAAACGGATTCTGGATGTACTCGATGAAGAGATTGATCTGACAGAGGAGCCGGATGCAGCGGGAGAGATCAAAGCGGGAGAGATTGAATTTCGAAATGTTTCTTTCAAATATAAAAAAGAAGGAAAGAAAAATGTGCTTTCGGATGTGTCCTTCCATATTAGACCGGGGCAGACAGTCGGGATCATCGGAGGAACCGGTTCTGCAAAGTCTACGCTTGTGCAGCTGATTCCGAGACTTTACGATGTGACGGAAGGAGAGATTCTCATCGATCACATACCGGTCAGAAAATATCCGCTCAATCATCTGCGGGAGGCAATCGCGATGGTGCTTCAGAAGAACACGTTATTTACCGGAACGATCGCAGATAACCTGCGGTGGGGAAAAGAGGATGCAAGTGAGGAAGAATTGATGGAGGCATGCAGGATGGCATGTGCCGATGAATTCCTTTTGCGGATGAAGGACGGACTTTCGTCAAAAGTGGAACAGGGAGGTGTGAACCTGTCCGGAGGGCAGAAGCAGCGTCTGTGTATTGCCAGGGCATTGCTGAAGCGGCCGAAAATTCTGATCCTGGATGATTCGACAAGTGCGGTGGACACAGCGACAGAGGCAAAGATCCGGGAGGCATTACAGAGCAGCTTTGCCGATACGACGAAGATCATTATTGCACAGCGCATCACTTCTGTTATGCATGCAGATCAAATCCTGATTATGGAAGATGGCAGGCTCAATGACTGCGGAACACATGGGGAGCTGTTGCAGCGAAATGAGATCTATCAGGAAATTTATTACTCTCAGCAGGAAGGATGTGGACTGTAATGGCAAGGACAATGAATTATAAAAGACCGAAAAATACGAAGAAAACATTAAAAAGGCTGCTTGGATATCTTGGTGCACATAAAATAGCGGTGGCAATTGTCGCAATTCTTGTCACAGTCAGCAGCGTGGCGAGCATTCTTGGAACTTACCTTTTAAAACCGGTCGTAAACCGTTACATTCTTCCGGGGGACGTACAGGGATTGGCGAGGATGCTTCTGTTTATGGGAGTCATGTATGCGTCAGGAGTATTGGCAACCTACGGATATGGGCAGATCATGGCTCGTACCGGCCAGCAGATTGTAAGCGAGATCAGAGAAGATCTGTTCCGCCACACGCAGGGACTTCCGCTGGCATATTTTGACGGGCATACACACGGAGAACTGATGAGTCATTTTACAAATGATGTAGATACGATCTCGGAGGCATTAAACAACAGTTTCACAACCTTGATCCAGAGTTTTTTTACGATTGTCGGAACGATCACCTGCATTATTCTTCTGAATTTTAAACTGTCATTGATCGTGCTTGTTTTTATGCTCTTGATGTTTTTCTTTATTAAATACAGCAGTGCAAGAGGAAAACGTTATTTTAACAGCCAGCAGAAGTATCTTGGTGAAATCAATGGATTTATCGAAGAAATGGTGGATGGACAGAAAGTAGAGAAAGTGTTCCATCATGAAAAAGCAGATTTCGAGGAATTTTCAAGAAGAAATGAAAATCTCAGAAAGGCATCCACAAGTGCATTCCGCTATTCCGGAATGCTTGTCCCGACAATCGTCAGTCTTTCCTATGTCAATTATGCGGTTTCTGCATGTGTGGGAGGACTGTTTGTCATCAAAGGGATGATGGATCTCGGAAGCCTTGCCTCTTATCTTGTCTATGTCAGACAGAGCGCGATGCCGGTCAACCAGTTTACGATGCAGGTAAATTTCCTTTTGGCTGCATTGTCCGGGGCAGAGAGAATCTTTGACATGATGGATGAAGGGCAGGAGTGGGATGACGGAACCGTCACACTTTGCAGCGTCCGTGAAAAAGAGGACGGCACATTTGAAGAGTGCAAGGAAAGAAGCGGAAAATGGGCATGGAAAGACGAAGCGAATGGAACATTGACGCTGCTTCGCGGGGATGTGCGTTTTCATGACGTAGAGTTTGGATATACGGAGAAGAAACAGATTCTGAAGAAAATCAGTCTCTATGCCAAGCCGGGGCAGAAGATTGCCTTTGTCGGTTCGACCGGGGCAGGAAAGACGACGATCATCAACCTGATCAACCGTTTTTATGATGTGCAGGGAGGAAGCATTACTTATGACGGCATTGATGTGAAGAGGATCAAGAAGGCAGATCTTAGAAGATCACTGGGACTGGTACTTCAGGATACCCATTTGTTTACCGGGACGATTGCGGATAATATCCGCTATGGAAATCTGGATGCAAGTCAGGAGGCAGTGGAGGAGGCGGCAAAGCTTGCCAATGCGGATTCCTTTATCCGACGGCTGCCAAACGGATATGACACTATGATCGAAAGTGACGGCGCAAATCTGTCACAGGGACAGAGACAGCTGCTTGCGATCGCAAGGGCAGCGGTTGCAGATCCTCCGGTGCTGATCCTTGATGAGGCTACAAGTTCCATTGACACGAGAACAGAGCGGTTGATTGAGCGGGGAATGGATTCTCTGATGAAGGGGCGGACTGTATTTGTCATTGCGCACAGACTTTCCACAGTTAGAAATTCCAATGCGATCATGGTGTTGGATCATGGGGAAATTATAGAGAGGGGAGATCATGAGGAGCTTCTGGAACAGAGAGGAAGATATTATCAGTTATATACGGGACAGTTTGAATTGGAATAAACGGGAAAGAAAAGAGGGAAATATATGGAAAAATCAGCGATGATCAGAGAACTTCTGTTTTGCCTTGATATGGAGCGCCGACAGACGTTAAGACCGCAGTTTGAGAAGCTGGGACTGACACCGGGACAGCCGGGAGTGCTCAAAGCACTGTTGAAAAAGACAGAGATCACGCAGAAAGAACTGGCGCAGATGTGTCATGTGGATCAGACAACTTTGTCCAGGAATCTGGATAAGCTTGTCCAGGCAGGTTATGTAAAGAGAAAGACCGATGAAGAATGCAGGAGATGTTTTCTCATTTCACTGACAGAAACCGGAAAAGAGAAGGCAAAGGAAGTCTGCATTGTCTTTCAAAACATGGAGAAACGTCTGACAAGCGGACTTTCGGAAGAGGAGAAGGAGCAACTTTACAATTATCTTGAGAGGATGCTATGCAACCTGAGAACGGAAAACGTATTATCCTAGGGGGCGGCAGATGAAAAAGAAGCTGCCGGAAGAAATGGAGGAAAAGAGATGAATTTTGAGACAGTGCTATTATATAATCTCGACGAAGGCGAGAAGGCACGCAAGATTAAGATGGTACTTTTGAAAATGAAAGTAAAGATGAAAAAAGTGTCAACAGAGCAGTATCTGGAGCCGGTTGGATTTCTGGCGGGAAATAAGGAAATTCCATCTTCCGGAAACATCTATGAAGGGGAAGGATTTTCGGAGGAGATGCTTGTGATGAAAGGATTTACGAGCAGCAGGATCGATCTGTTACTAAAGGAGTTTCGAAAAGCGGGGATTGCGAAAGTCAACCTGAAAGCGATCGTGACAGAGTACAATCAGAACTGGACTTCCCTGCAACTGTATCGTGAATTGAAAGAAGAACATGAGAAGATGAATGCGGGACAGACATTGTAAGGGTATGCCCTGCCGGAAGTAATTCCGGCAAGGGTGTATTTTTTTTGCCCACATAGGAAATTCCTTCAGAATCCTTTAGAAAATCTTTAGAATTTTGTCCATGGGATGTTTAGAACTTGGCTTTATACTAGGTTTTGCAAAGGAAAAGTAGTATACTGAAACTGTTTACGGAAGATTTTATTCTATATAGAAAGTATACGAAAAGGAACGAAAGGGAGCAGGGGATATGAAGAACCAGATAGTAATTGTAGAAGATGACAAAGAGATCCGGGAGGGAGTGGAGATTTATCTCCGCAGCCAGGGGTACACGGTCTTTCAGGCAGAGAACGGGAAGGAGGGACTGGAAATTATCGAGCGGGAGAAGATCGATCTGGCAATCGTTGACATTATGATGCCGGTGATGGATGGGATCACAATGACGATGAGGCTTAGGGAAAAATATGAATTTCCGGTTATCATGCTGTCGGCAAAATCGGAGGAGGTGGACAAGGTGATGGGGCTCAACATCGGTGCCGATGATTATGTCACAAAGCCGTTTACACCGATGGAACTGATGGCGCGGGTGAACTCTCAGCTTCGCAGATACAATCGATTTCAGGAGGCGCTCAACAAAAAAGAAGAAAAGGAAAGATCCTATGTGATCGGAGGGCTGGAAGTCAATGAAGACCGCGTGGAAGTGCTTGTGGACGGAAAGCAGGTCAAGATGACGCCGATTGAATTTAAGATTTTGCTGCTTTTAATCAGATATCCGGGAAGAGTTTTTTCCGCAGAGGAGATCTATGAGAGAGTCTGGAACGAAAAAGCAGTCAACACGGAGACGATCATGGTACATATCCGGAATATTCGGGAAAAGATTGAGATCAATCCAAAAGAACCAAAGTATGTAAAGGTGGTGTGGGGAATTGGCTATAAAATGGAAAAACAAATGTAAGATCAAATATTTTTTGTGGGTGCTGCTCTGCGTAGTTCCGGCGATGGTGATTTTGTCCGCCTATCCGCATATAAGAGAGCAGAGTGAGAAAGAGAGCAGAAAATATTATACGACACGGGAATTCGTGGAAATGCTCTATAATGGGAATCAACTTTTATATGAAGAAATCAGTGGGGCCAATACGCAGGAACTGGATCCGCCGGGGAATTCTTTTCAGGAGGTACGTCCATATCTTCAGTATGAAGTGTTAAACAAAAAAGGGCAAACACTTACAAAGAACGGGGAGTCTTTAAAGCAGGTCCTCGAACAAAATCATATAAAAAAGTATGACTGGGTCGTGGAGATTGCATACGATCATCTTGGAAATGCAGAGGTTGCAGAGTGCTATGGAACATATGCACAGAAAATGAAAGTGCGTCTGTCGGAAGTATTGTATCATCAATATGAAGATCAATATGAAAATGTAGAGACAGCAGAAGAGATGGGAACCCCGGAGGACTGTACATTTTTATATGGAATGACGAAGGAACAGGGGGAGGCATATCAGTCCTATATCGGGAATCCGTTTTATGCCGTTTATTATAGAAGCGGAATGGCAGATATCATCAGAATTTCGATTTTTGTGCTGATCGGCGCGGCGATACTTCTTCCGTTCGTGAAAAAGTTAAGTACCGGAAACGAGAGAGGTTTTCAGATGCCGGTAGAAATCATTGGAATTTCTGTCATAGGGCTGCTGATCTTGTGGGAGGCAGTTACCAGTCTGGTCATCGGTACAATCAGAGGAGACATTCAGGACAGACTGGTACAGCTCGGATTGAGCAATGGAAATGCAGAGAGTATTGTCATGGCATGGAATCTGATTGTCTGGATCTTATACTTCGGTCTGATCTACTGGGTGGCAGGAAGCATTCGCAGCCTGATCGGTGTCGGATGGAAACATGCAGTCAGAGAAAGGATACTTTTGATTCCGTTTCTGAAAAAACATCGTGCAAAACTGGAAAAAGCATGTTCTTTTTTGAAAAAGAAATGGAGCGGACTGGCAAAGCGGGTTGACAGATTCTTTCGGATTGACCTGCAGGAACGATCAAACAAAGTGATCTTCCGGTTTGTTGCAGCACAGTTTGTGATCGTATCGCTGTTTTGTATGGGATGGTTCTTTGGAATTGCGGGAGTGCTGGTCTACTCAGTGGTCTTATTCCGGACTATCTGCAAAAAGTACTTTAAGATCAAACAGGACTATCAGCGCATGCTTCAGGCGACAGAGAAGATTGCATCCGGCAACCTTGATATGTCTATGGAACAGGATTTCGGAATTTTTGACCCGGTCAGAAATCAGTTACTTCAGATCCAGAGCGGATTTAAGTCGGCGGTGGAGGAAGAGGTCAAAAGTCAGAAGATGAAGACGGAGTTGATCACCAATGTTTCACACGATCTGAAAACACCGTTGACAGCGATCATCACTTACGTCAATCTGCTGAAAGAAGAGGGAATCACGGATGAAGAGCGGGAAAACTATATCGACGTGCTGGAGCGAAAATCTATGCGGCTCAAAGTTCTGATTGAGGACCTGTTTGAAGTCAGCAAGGCCACAAGCAAAAATGTAAAGCTTGAACTGGCAAAAGTAGACATCACTTCACTTTTGAAGCAGGTGAGATTAGAGCTGAGCGAACGGATAGAGAAATCCGGACTTGACTTCCGGTGGAAGCTTCCGGAAGAAAAAGTATATCTTACTTTAGACGGACAGAAAACTTACAGGATCTTTGAAAATCTGCTGATCAATATTTTGAAATATTCACTGGAAGGTACGAGGGTGTATATTGATGTGGAAGATGTAGATGACACCGTCACGATCACAATGAAAAATATTTCCAAAGGAGAACTGAATTTTCATCCGGGCGAGATTACAGAGCGGTTTGTGCGCGGGGATGCTTCGAGAAATACGGAAGGGTCCGGGCTTGGGCTTGCAATCGTCAAAAGTTTTGCGGAACTTCAAAAAGGAAAACTTACAATCGATGTAAATGGAGATCTGTTTGTTGCAAAAATCCAGTGGAAACGGACAGAGATGAAGGAGATCGTCGAGAAGATATCCCTCACATAAAAGATAGTTCTTATTCGATTTTAACTTTGCATTCTTTTTTTTAGAATCATTTTAATTCCTGACATGATAATCTGTGGAAAGCATAAGGAGGGAATGATTATGAAGCAGATGATCAGTCAGGTGACAACAATGGAAAAGAAATGTAAAGAAGGTTTTGAACATTTTTCAGATAAATATCCAGTCGTGACATGTGCACTTGCATTTTTAGGAGCACCGGTATTACTTGTCGGAGCACTTACACTGACAACAACCGCGGTGATGCTGCCATTCAGTATGATTTTCGGATGGATGTAAGGCACCTGATAAGAGGACAGAAGTAAAATAGAAAATAGAAATGGGAAGTTGAAGTTTCCAGTCAGAAAAAAGCAATCTGCCAGAAAGCGCAGTTGCTTTTTTCTCTTTATACGGGAAAAGAATGTTCTGTGAAAGAATATGATTCTGCACATTTTTTGCGCCGCCGGAAGCAGAAGAACATAAAATCTTTATACGATTTTAATAGAAAAGAGGAAAATTATAATACCGCCTTAATTTTAGTTATGCTAATTTGATATGTAAACAAATGGAGAAGGAAGGAATGAAAAATGATGACAGATATTTTTATGATTTTGTTGTTGCTTATCTGTTTCGGAAGTATGAAACTGCTGGCGGACTGGTGCGAAAAGCAGGTCGGGACAGCGGAAGGAAGAAAAAAAGAAGAATACTATCATGTGGAGGACAAATAAATGTTGCAGATCATTATCACACTGGCGATCTATATTGCACTGGTGATTCCAGTCGGAACTTACATGTATCACATCGCCGCCAATCGAAAGACATTTGCAGATCCGGTGTTTAACAGAGTAGACCGGGTAATCTATAAAGTATGCAAAATCAAAGGCGAGGGAATGACGTGGAAACAATACGCGTTCAGTCTTTTGATGACAAATGCAGTTATGGTGTTTGCGGGATACCTGATCCTGAGAGTGCAGGGATTATTGCTGGCAAATCCAAATCAGATTGAAGGGATGGAACCGACACTGTCATTTAACACGATCATCAGTTTTATGACAAATACAAACCTTCAGCATTATGCCGGGGAATCCGGACTTTCTTATTTGAGCCAGATGTTAGTCATTACATTTATGATGTTTACATCGGCAGCGACCGGATATGCGGCATGCATGGCATTTTGCAGAGGAATTACCGGAAACCGCAAAGATGTCGGAAACTTCTATGAAGATGTGGTCCGCATCACTACAAGAATTTTAATTCCATTTTCGATCGTGATCGGAATCCTTCTGATCTGGCAGGGAGTACCGCAGACACTGGCAGGAACTGCGACAGTGGAGACGATTGAGGGAAGACTTCAGGATATTGCAATGGGACCGGTAGCAGCGCTTGAGAGTATCAAACATCTCGGCACAAACGGAGGAGGATTCTTCGGAGCAAACTCTTCCAGCCCGTTTGAAAATCCGACAATTATTTCCAATCTCATTGAGTTATACTCGATGATGCTTTTACCGGGAGCCTGTGTCATTACTTTTGGAAAAATGGCTGCAGAGCGGAAAAAGGAGAAAACAGTAAACGCAGCCGCAAAGATCAAAAGAAATGTGACTTGCTTTGGTTCTCAGGGAAGAACGATTTTTGCAGCGATGTCTATCTTATTCCTTGTAGGACTTACCGTGTGTTATTTGGCAGAGAAGTCCGGCAATCCTCTGCTTGCAGAAGCGGGACTGGATCAGACGGTTGGTAATATGGAAGGAAAAGAGGTTCGTTTTGGAGTTGCGCAGTCTGCACTTTTCACTACAACGACAACTTCCTTTACGACCGGAACTGTCAACAACATGCACGATTCACTGACACCGCTCGGAGGAATGATTCCGATGCTTCATATGATGTTAAACTGTGTGTTTGGCGGCAAGGGTGTCGGATTGATGAACATGCTCATGTATGTGATTCTCGCTGTATTTCTGTGCGGTCTGATGATCGGGCGGACGCCGGAGTATCTGAATAAGAAGATTGAGGGAAAAGAGATGAAGCTGGTTGCGATCGTGCTGATCATTCATCCGCTTCTGATTCTCGGCTTCTCCGCACTGGCAGTGATGACAGGTGCAGGGCAGGAAGGAATTACAAATCCGGGATTTCACGGATTGTCACAAGTATTGTATGAATACGCTTCTTCAGCAGCGAACAATGGTTCCGGCTTTGAGGGACTTGCAGATAATACTTATTTCTGGAACATTACGACGGGACTTGCGATGTTTTTCGGAAGATATATTACGATGATTGCGCAGCTTGCGATCGCCGGAAGCTTTCTTGCGAAGCGAAGAGTCAATGAGACAGTCGGAACACTCCGCACTGACAACGTACTGTTCGTATTTATTCTTGTATTTGTTGTGTATATTTTTGCAGCACTTACATTTTTCCCGGCACTGGCACTTGGACCGATTGCGGAACATCTCGTGCTGTGGATGCCATAATATGGTGAAAGGATCTTGACGGAAATGGAAGAACAAAGTAAAAAAACAAAATTTATTACAAAGGATATTATGAAATCTGCTGTAATCGGATCGTTTCAGAAATTAGATCCGAGATATATGATTAAAAATCCGGTCATGTTCGTTGTGGAACTTGGATTTTTTATCACACTGGTGCTGACATTTTTCCCGACAATCTTCGGGGATGCGGCAAATTTAAGAGTCTATAATGGAATTGTCACAGTGATCTTGTTTGTCACAATCCTGTTTGCGAACTTTGCGGAGTCTGTCGCAGAAGGACGAGGAAAGGCACAGGCAGAAACATTAAAGAAGACAAAGAAAGATACGACTGCCGTTCTTCTGATGAAAGACGGCAGCGAGAAGAAAATCAGTGCATCAGAACTGAAAAAAGGTGACATCGTCATCGTCCGGACAAATGAGATGATCCCGGGAGACGGGGAAGTGATCGAAGGGATTGCATCTGTCGATGAGTCTGCAATCACCGGAGAGTCCGCTCCGGTCACAAGAGAAGCAGGCGGGGATTTCTCATCGGTAACAGGAGGAACAACAGTAGTCAGCGACTGGCTGAAAGTAAGAATCACTTCAGATCCGGGGCATTCTTTCCTTGATAAAATGATCTCACTTGTTGAGGGTGCTTCCAGAAAGAAGACACCAAATGAGATTGCACTGAATATTCTGTTGATCAGTCTGACGGCTATTTTCTTAATCGTTGTTGTGACACTTTACTGTTTTGCAGATTATGCAGGTGTTGAGATTCCGGTGGCAACGTTGATCGCACTTCTTGTCTGCCTGATCCCGACTACGATCGGAGGACTGCTTTCCGCAATCGGTATTGCCGGAATGGACCGTGTGACAAGATATAATGTCATCGCACTGTCAGGAAAGGCAGTGGAGGCATGCGGCGATGTCGATACGATGATTCTTGATAAAACCGGTACAATTACATATGGAAACAGACTGGCAGCGGATTTTATTCCGGTGGAAGGAGTAAAAAAAGAAGATCTGATCGATTATGCAGTAATGACTTCCTTAAGTGATGCGACACCGGAAGGAAAATCTGTGGTAGAGCTTGGAAAGACAATGGGAACAAGAATTGAAGAGTCTGCAGCAGACCAGGTAGAGTTTGTGGAATTCACTGCTCAGTCAAAGATGAGCGGTGTCAATCTGGAAGATGGCACACAGATCCGGAAAGGTGCATTTGACGCAATCAAAAAATATGTTGCTGCCAAAGGTGGAAAGATTCCGTCTGATCTGGAAAAAATCGTGACAGATATCTCAAGTCTCGGAGGAACACCGCTTGTTGTCTGCGTGGAGAATGTCATCTACGGTGTGATTTATCTGAAAGATACCGTAAAGCCGGGGCTCGTAGAACGATTTGAACGGTTAAGAGAGATCGGTATCAAGACGATCATGTGTACCGGAGATAACCCGCTGACAGCGGCAACGATCGCAAAAGAAGCAGGCGTTGACGGATTTATCGCAGAGTGTAAGCCGGAAGACAAGATTGACGAGATCAAGAAAGAGCAGGCAGAAGGAAAGATTGTTGCGATGACCGGAGACGGAACCAATGATGCGCCGGCGCTTGCACAGGCAGATGTCGGACTGGCGATGAACAGCGGAACTTCTGCAGCGAAAGAAGCAGCCAATATGGTCGACCTGGATTCCGATCCGACAAAGATTCTCGAAGTCGTAGAGATTGGAAAACAGCTTCTGATCACAAGAGGTTCCCTGACAACATTCAGTATTGCAAACGATGCAGCAAAATATTTTGCGATCATCCCGGCAATGTTTACCCTTGTCATCCCACAGATGCAGGTATTAAATATTATGAAACTGTCCACACCATTCAGCGCGATTCTTTCCGCTTTGATCTTCAATGCGATCATCATTCCGTGTCTGATCCCGATTGCGATGAAAGGTGTCAAATATAAACCGATGCGTTCTGAAAAAATGCTTTTAAAGAACATGGGAATCTATGGAATCGGCGGAATCATCGTTCCGTTTATCGGTATCAAGCTCATTGATATTGTGGTGACACCTCTGCTCGCACTTTTAGGATTATAGAGACAGAAAAAGGAGAAGAGAAAGATGAAAAATTTTACATCTTATTTAAAAAAAGCATTTGGCATCACACTGGTACTGATCGTGCTGTGCGGAATTGTTTATCCGCTTGTGATGACGGGAGCAGGCCAGTTACTCTTTAAAAAACAGGCAAATGGAAGTATGATAGAAATAAATGGAAAGAAAGTCGGTTCAGAACTGATTGGACAGGAGTTTGAAGGGGAACAGTATTTTCAGGGAAGAATTTCTTCGGTAAATTATAATGTATATTCGGAGAAGGAAAAAGAGGACGGCACTTACGCAGGTCCTGCTTCCGGATCTTACAACTACGGAAGTACAAATGAAGAACTTCAGGAGCGTGTGAAAGAAGATGTGGAAGCATTTAAACAGAAGTATGAGAATGCCACAGGAAAGGCATTTGAAGGAGAAGTGCCGGCAGATCTTCTGACTGCTTCCGGTTCCGGACTTGATCCTCATATCAGTCCGGCATCCGCCGAAGTCCAGATTCCGATCGTAGCTGCAAACAGCGGACTTTCTGAGGAAGAAGTGAAAAAAATCGTAGAAGAGAATACAGAACATAAGTTTCTCGGAATCTTCGGGGAAGAGAAAGTAAATGTTCTGAAGTGCAACATCGAGATTGCCGAGAAGATGGGAGTCACATTTGATGAATAAAAAAGAAACAGGACAGATGTGTATATTTTTAGGCTATGCGGCGGGAGTCGGAAAGACTTACGCAATGCTTGAAGCGGCGCATGATCTCAAGAAGAGCGGCGTGGATGTGGTAGCCGGATATATTGAACCGCATGAGCGCGCGGAGACAAAGAGCAAAGAAGAGGGGCTGGAAAAAATTCCACCCCTTCTTGTCGATTATAAAGGAATCAAACTGAGAGAGGTAGATCTAAACGGAATTTTAAAGAGAAATCCGGAAGTAGTCCTGATTGATGAACTGGCCCACACGAATGCGCCGGGGATGCGCCATCAGAAACGATATGAAGATATTGAAGAAATATTAAATGCAGGAATCGATGTCTATACGACTGTCAATATACAACATCTGGAAAGTCTGAATGATATCGTAGGGAAGATCTCCGGAATACACGTCAAGGAGCGGATTCCGGATTTCATTTTTGACAGGGCAACACAGATTAAGCTGATTGACATCGAGCCGGACGTGCTGATCAAAAGGCTCAAAGACGGGAAGATTTATAAGTCTACACAGGCAGAGCGGGCGCTTCATAACTTTTTTGCAAAGGAAAAGCTGATTGCTCTTCGGGAGATCACACTTCGGCGGACCGCAGATAAAGTCAACCGGGAGGCTGTGAAAGAACAGCAGGCAGCGCCGGGATATGAGAAGCGGGAAACCTATCAGGGGGAACATATCCTTGTCTGCATCTCTCCGGCACCAAGCTGCGAGAAAGTCATCCGCAGTGCATCGAGGCTTGCCTATGCATTTCAGGGAAAATTTACCGCACTGTATGTGGAGACACCGTCTCTTCAGAATGCGGATGAGCGTGTTAAGAAGAAAAGAGATGAAAATATCCGGATGGCGAGGCTTCTCGGGGCAAAAATTGTGACAGTCTTCGGTGAGGATGTTGCGTTTCAGATTGCAGAGTATGCAAGGATCAGCGGTGTATCAAAGATCGTCATCGGGAGAACGAGCCACCGTTACGTGTTTGGACAGCGGAAGCGGAATCTGACGGATCAGATTGACAGTTATACAGAGGATGTAGATATCTACATCATCCCGGACAGACAGAGCAGCAAGATGAAGTGGCATGAAGAGTTCAAAAAGAAGCAGTTCTTTGATTCTCAGAAGGTGGAAGGCTGCTACGCAGAAGTTACAAAAGGAATTCTGGCACTTGTCTTATCGACGGCAGTCGGACTTGGAATGCAGTATCTTGGATTTTTAAATGCAGATATTATCATGGTTTATCTGCTTGGAGTATTGCTGCTTTCGTTATATACAAGGCGGTGGTTTATTCCGGCAGCAGTATCACTGATCAGTGTGCTGTTTTTTGACTTTTTGTTTGTGGAGCCGTTATACAGTCTGGAAATCTATAAGAAAGGGTACGGCGCGACGTTCCTCTTTATGTTGATTTTTTCTCTGAGCATTTCGACAATCATTTCCAATGCCAGAAGACAGGCGAGAGAAAGCGCGAAGATGGTGTACCGGACAGAACTTCTCCTTGACAACAGCAGAAGGATGCGCCGGGCAGATAACATCAAGGATATTTTAAAAGAATTGAGCGGTCAGGTATTAAAACTCATGAATCTTCCGGTTGTATTTTTCCTGAATAAAGACGGGAAGGCAGCAGGACCATGGGCATTTCCAAAAGAAGGAGAGTCCCAGGAAGCGCTGCGCAGTATGATTGACAGTCAGGAACGGGCAGTGGCAGACTGGGTGATCGCAAATAAAAAGAGGGCAGGCTGCTGTACACATACACTTCCGGGGGCGAAGGCGATGTACCTTCCGATTAAGACAAGCGATGAGATTTACGGCGTAATGGGAATCATCCTTGAGGAAAAACGACAGATTCCGTCATTTGAATATGGACTTCTGACTGCCATGCTGAATGAGGCGGCGCTTGTTTTTGCGAGAATCTATCTGGTGAGCGGAAGAAGAGAGAAAAACGGAGAAAAAGAAGAGAAGAATAAAGAGGAATAAGTTCCGGCAGACTGAGAGAGGAAGAAAATAGAAGAAAAAAGAAAAAAAGCCTGAGAAAAGAATGACAAATAATAAAAATAGTATTAAAATCTTTATACGATTTTAATACTAACATATTTTTCTTTACGCGGCGTTAATGAGTGTTAAAGTAATATAAAGAATACCGAGATCAAAGGATAAAATCGGACAACTTTTTTCAGGAGATAATTTATGGACGTGAAACGAAAAAAATTACGCTTTTCTTCCCCTCAGATGATCATTCTCGGATTTATTCTTGTGAATCTGACGGGATGCCTTTTGCTGATGCTTCCATCATCTACCGCGGACCGGGTAGGGACTCCATTTTCAGATGCGCTGTTTACATCAACATCAGCAATTTGTGTGACCGGACTGGTCATCCATGATACGGCAAGTTACTGGTCGATGCAGGGACAGTTTATCATTATGATGCTGATCCAGATCGGCGGGATGGGAGTGATCACAGCTGCCTCCGCCATTGCGATTCTCTCAGGGCGAAAGATCGGTCTGATGCAGAGAAGTACCATGCAGGAATCCATTTCCGCGACGCAGGTAGGAGGGATCGTGAGACTGACCGGGTTTATTCTGCGTGCGATGCTGACCATCGAGCTTCTCGGTGCGATCTGCATGGCACCTGTTTTCTGTGAAGAGTTCGGGATGAAAAAGGGAGTATGGTATGCGGTATTTCATTCGGTATCTGCATTTTGCAATGCGGGATTTGATTTGATGGGGGTAAGGCAGCCGTTCTCCTCTCTGACCGGATTTAGCGGAAATGTTACGATCAACCTTGCGATCATGGCGCTGATCGTGATCGGTGGAATCGGATTTTTGACATGGGATGATATCTGGCACCACCGCCTGCATTTTCACAAGTATCGTTTGCAGAGCAAGGTTATTTTGACGGTGACGGCACTGTTGATTCTGCTTCCGGCATTGTATTTCTATTTTTATGAGTTTGGAAGGCCGGAGTGGAATGACCTTAGCGGAAAGGAAAGAGTCCTCGCATCGGCATTTCAGTCTGTGACGCCGAGAACAGCAGGGTTTAACACTGTTGACCTGAACCATATGAGTGAGCCAAGCCAGCTGATCATGATGTTGCTGATGCTGATCGGAGGTTCGCCGGGATCGACAGCGGGTGGATTTAAGACGACGACACTTGCTGTGCTGCTGCTCACCTCCTTTGCAGTTTTTTTCAGAAAAGAAGATGTGCAGTGCTTTGGAAGAAGAATTTCGGCAGAGACTGTGAAAAATGCAGCGACAATCTTGTTCCTGTATATGTCCCTGTTTCTTTTGGGAGGGATCATGATCAGCTGTGTCGATCAGGTCCCGTTAATGGGGGCATTATTTGAGACATCGTCAGCGATTGGAACGGTTGGATTGTCACTTGGGCTGACACCTCAGCTCAGTTTGTTTTCTCACATGCTTTTGATTCTTCTGATGTTTTGGGGGAGAGTCGGGGGACTGACATTAATCTTTGCGGTCGTATCCGGACACCGGGTTACGAAATCAAAATTACCGCAGGAAAAAATAACGATAGGTTAGGAGAAGAAATATGAAATCAGTATTATTAATCGGATTAGGACGTTTTGGGAGACATGTTGCCAGAAAATTAAATGAGATGAATCACCAGGTGCTGGCGGTTGACAGAGATGAAAAGAGAGTGGAAGATGCCCTTCCGTATCTGACAAGTGCACAGATCGGGGATAGTACCGAAGAGGCATTCGTCCGCTCACTCGGGGTACGTAATTTTGATGTCTGTATTGTTGCGATCGGAGATGCGTTTCAGAGCTCTCTGGAGACGACAAGTCTTTTGAAAGAATTGGGGGCGCGGAAAGTAGTGGCGCGTGCGGCAAGAGATGTGCATGCAAAATTTTTGCTGAGAAACGGAGCAGATCATGTAGTCTATCCAGAAAAGCAGCTTGCAGCATGGACGGCAATCCGCTACACCTCAGATCATGTTTTCGATTATATTGAACTGACACCGGATTACTCCATCTATGAGACAGAGACCCCGAAAGCATGGGTAGGAAAGACGATCAATCAGTTGGATATCCGCAAGAAATACAATGTGACACTTCTTGCAGTGAAAAAAGATGATCAGATTCATCCGGAGATTCATTCGGATTATTGCTTTAAAGAGGATGAGACACTTCTTGTTCTTGGAAAAAATAAAAACGTGCAGAAGTGTTTCCATATCTAATGGAATAGATAAGAAAGATAGAAGAAGCAGAGGGGCGGTCAGAGTATGCAGAACATATTGTTGATTACAGTATTTTTGTCAGCGGGAAGTGTGGGATTCTGGTGTATGAAGAAAATCGACAGGTTTTTTGAAAAGAACCAGGAGAAATATCTGCAAGAGTGGGAAAAAGAAGACGTGCTGGAAGAAGAAAGCGGGACAGAACATGCGAGTCGGGAAAAGGGATGGACAGCGAAGAGTATTGCCCTCTATCACGAGAAGAAGGTAAGGCAGGAACAGGAATATTCCGTCCTCTCAGACTGGATAAAGACAGCAGTTGTGGCGATTGTGACAACGGTACTGAGTCTTCTGTTTGAGAAACTGGGGATCCGTCAGTCAAATATTGTGACAGTCTATATTTTAGGGGTGCTTGTCACAGCGGCAATCACAGCAAGCAGAATTTACAGTCTGACACTCTCTGTGCTCAGTGTGCTGATTTTCAATTTTCTATTTACGGATCCGAAATATACGCTGAAAGCATATGACACAGGGTATTTTATTACTTTTGGAATCATGTTTTTATCGGCACTGATCACAAGTTCCCTGACCGTGAAGCTGAAGAACAATGCGAGAGAGGCGGCACAGACCGCATTCCGGACACAGATTTTATTTGATATGAATCAGCTTTTACAGCAGGAGCGGGAGAAAAAAGATATTCTGGAAGTGACGGCGCTGCAGCTGATCAAACTTCTCGACCGGAATATCGTAGTCTATGAGGTAGAAAAAGCGGCCCTTTCTGATCCCCGCATTTACTATTGCAGTGAAGAAGGGAAGAGAGAAAATTATAAGACAGAAGAAGAGAGAAAGGTTTGCCTGTGGGTGATGAAGAACAACCGCCATGCAGGGGCGACAACGAAGATGTTTCCAGATGCAAAATGTCTGTATCTGGCAGTCCGTGTTAACAATATGGTCTATGGAGTCATCGGAATTGCGCCAGGAAGCAGTCCGATGGATAACTTTGAGAAGAGCATTGTGTTGTCCATTCTTGGAGAATGTGCTCTTGCACTGGAAAACGAGCAGAGTATCCGGGAGAAAGAGGAGGTTGCTGTCATGGCACAGAATGAGCAGCTGAGGGCGAATCTTTTGCGGGCAATCTCCCATGACCTTCGGACACCACTGACGGTCATCTCAGGAAATGCAAGCAATCTCTTATCCAATGAAGATAGTTTTGATAAAGAGACGAAGCTTCGTCTGTATGGAGACATCTATGATGATTCTGTGTGGCTGATCAATCTTGTGGAAAATCTTCTCTCTGTGACAAGAATAGAGGATGGCAGACTGAATCTGAAAATGTCAGCGCAATTGATCGATGAAGTGACTGCGGAGTCTGTCCGTCATCTGCCAAGAAAAAGTGCGGAGTATGAGATTCGTTTAAAGAAAAATGACGAATTTCTCATGGCAAAGATGGATGTCCGGCTGATTCTTCAGGTGATCATCAATCTGATTGACAACGCACTGAAATATACGCCGCCGGGATCCGTCATAGAAGTTTCATCACAGAAAAAGGGGAATATGGTGGAAGTGTCTGTCAGTGATAACGGACTGGGAATCAGCGATGAGGCAAAAGAACATATTTTTGAAATGTTTTATACCGGAACACATAAGATTGTGGACAGCCGCCGCAGTCTTGGGCTTGGGCTGTCACTCTGTCGTTCGATCATAGAGGCACATGAAGGAACAATCCGGGTGGAAGACAATCAGCCACACGGATGTATTTTCACATTTACATTACCCGCAGAGGAGGTACATTTGAATGAATAAGTTATTAATTTTGGTTGTCGAGGATGATACATCAATACGAAATCTGATCACGACGACATTAAAGGCGCACGGTTACCGCTATCAGACAGCGGCAAACGGACAGACAGCGATTCTGGAAGCATCTTCGTACAATCCGGACATTGTGCTTCTGGATCTGGGGCTGCCGGATATGGACGGGGTGGAGATCATCCGTAAGATCCGCTCCTGGTCAAACATGCCGATCATTGTGATTAGCGCCAGAAGTGAGGACAATGATAAGATTGTCGCACTGGATGCAGGGGCAGACGATTACCTGACCAAGCCGTTTTCGGTGGAAGAACTGCTTGCAAGGCTTCGGGTGACACAGAGAAGACTTGCCATTATGCAGGGCGGAGCGCAGGAAGAGAAATCAACCTTCACAAATGGAAAGCTGACGATTGATTATGGTGCAGGCTGTGCTTACATGGATGGAAAGGAATTGCATCTGACACCGATCGAATATAAATTACTGTGTCTGCTCTCAAAGCATGTGGGAAAGGTGTTGACACACACTTATATTACACAGGAGATATGGGGAAGAAGCTGGGAAAACGATGTGGCATCGTTGCGCGTATATATGGCCACACTCCGCAAGAAGATTGAGAACGAGCCGGATATGCCGCAGTATATCCAGACACATATCGGGGTAGGATACCGGATGCTGAAAGTAGAGTAAAAACGAAGAGAAAAGGAAAGCTTCGGAAAGTTGCCCGAAAATCTTCGGAAATTCTTCCGCGGTTCATCTTGAGAAAATCCATCAGAATAGATATAATGGGGAAGATGACAAAGATGAGGAGAATTGCAGATGAACATAATTAATATAGAGCATATCAGTAAACTGTTTGGGGAGAAGCAGGTGTTCGATGATATTTCCTGCGGGATTCATGAGGGAGACAAGATCGGAATTATCGGAATCAACGGGACCGGTAAGACGACACTTCTGAAAATGATCGCAGGGCTGGAAGAGCCGGATCTGGGACAGGTAGTTTTTCAAAATGGACTCCGCGTCACCTATCTTCCGCAGTCACCAAAGTTTCCGGAAAATGGAACCGTCCTTTCCTATGTGGCGGACGGCGCCGATGGGGCAGACTGGGGCAGAGAGAGCGAAGCCAAGAGCGTGCTGAACCGTCTGGGAATTACAGATCATCATGAGGAGATCAAACACTTGTCCGGCGGACAGAAAAAGCGGGTGGCGCTTGCGAGAACGCTTGTCAACCCTGCAGATGTATTGATTCTTGATGAGCCGACGAACCACATTGACAATGAGATGGCAGTCTGGCTGGAAAATTATCTGAACCAGTGGAAGGGTGCGATCATCATGGTCACGCATGATCGTTATTTCCTTGATCGGGTGACGAATAAGATTCTGGAGATCGATCATGGAAAATTATACTCCTACACGGCAAATTACTCACAGTTTCTGGAATTGAAGGCGCAGAGAGAAGAGATGGAGCTTGCCTCCGAGCGGAAACGACAGAGTGTTCTGAGGATGGAGCTGGAGTGGGCAAAGAGAGGCTGCCGTGCCCGTACGACGAAGCAGAGAGCAAGGCTGGAACGGCTTGAGGCACTGAAAAACGGAAAAGCTCCGGTCAGGGATGCAGAGGTTGAGATCGATTCTGTGGAAACACGGATGGGAAAGAAGACGATCGAACTGCATCATGTTTCCAAGAGCTATGGAGAGAAGAAGCTGATCGATGATTTTGACTATATTGTACTGAAAAACCAGCGCCTCGGAATTATCGGACCAAATGGCTGCGGAAAATCTACACTGATGAAGATCATCACCGGAAAGGAACAGCCGGATCAGGGAGAAGTGGAGATTGGAGATACCGTCAAGATTGGATATTTTGCGCAGGAAGCCACTGAGATGGATGAGAATCAGCGCGTGATCGATTATATCAAAGATGTGGCAGAGTACGTACCGACAAAAGACGGAAGAATCACAGCATCACAGATGTTGGAGCGGTTCTTATTCACGCCGGCGATGCAGTACACCCCGATCGGGAAACTGTCGGGTGGTGAAAGGAGAAGGCTGTATCTTCTGAAGGTGTTGATGGATGCTCCAAATGTATTGATTCTTGATGAGCCTACCAACGATCTGGATATCCCGACACTGACGATCCTTGAGGACTATCTTGATTCTTTTATGGGAATTGTGATCACAGTATCTCATGACAGGTATTTCCTTGACAATATCGTAGATCGGATCTTCGCATTTGAGGAGAGCGGAAAGCTTGCGCAGTACGAGGGCGGATATACCGATTACCTTGAGGCGAAAGAGCGGAAGAACGGGACAGCTGTCAGAGAAACGGAAGAATCCACAAAGAAAAAAGCAGACCGGAAAAGCTGGAAGAAAGAGGCGCCGGAGAAGTTAAAATTTACTTATAAAGAACAAAAAGAATATGAGAGGATCGATGATGAGATTGCATCTTTGGAGCAAAAGATCGAGGAGCTGGATGAGCAGATGATGAAATATGCTACAAATTCAGCGAAACTTTCAGAAATCACCGAACAAAAAGAAGCTGCAGAAGCTGCATTGGAAGAGAAGATGGAACGATGGGTGTATTTAAACGATCTTGCAGAGCGCATCGAAAATCAGAAAAGTCTTGCATTGCTGTAAAATTATGCTAAAATAAATTTGTAAAAGAACAAGGGGAGCTTGCGAAAAGCAGGCTGAGAGTAAGCTGTATGCTTAGACCCATAACCTGATTTGGATAATGCCAACGTAGGAAAATACCCGGTAGAAGTTTATGCTGTGATAGTACCCGCGCGGATTATTGCAGCATTTTTTATTACATAGAAAAATGTGTCCTATGTGATAAAAATGCTGAGCGAGGATCGGACAGCGGCAGGCGGTAAGGATATTGCCGGAACAACGATCGGGAACCCAAGAAGCGGCAGGCCGGGGGCACCACTTTCTGCCGCTATATAAAATTAATGCAAAAGGAGAACAAAATGAGAACAGCATTAACAATCGCCGGAAGTGATTCCAGCGGAGGCGCCGGCATTCAGGCAGATATCAAGACCATGATGGCACATCACGTATATGGGATGAGCGCTATCACCGCATTGACTGCACAAAATACGACCGGCGTAATAGATATTATGGAGGTGACTCCTGAATTTCTGGAGGAAGAATTGCAGTGTATTTTTACTGATATTTATCCGGATGCAGTGAAAATAGGTATGGTATCGTCGGCAGAACTGATGGAAGTCATCGCCCGGAATTTGAAAAAATACAATGCAGAAAAGATTGTTGTGGATCCGGTGATGGTGGCGACAAGCGGCGCAAAACTGATGGAGGATACAGCAATTGCGACCTTAAAGAGCACATTGCTTCCGATGGCGGATCTTCTGACTCCGAACATTCCGGAGGCAGAAGTGCTTGCAGAGATGGAGATCTTCACGGAGGAAGATATGATAACAGCAGCAGAGAAGATCAGTGAGACATATGGATGTGCAGTCTTGTGCAAGGGCGGACACCAGAAGAATGATGCCAATGACCTATTATATCAAAATGGAACATTTCGCTGGTTCCGGGGAAGACGGATTGAGAATCCGAACACCCACGGAACCGGATGTACCCTTTCAAGCGCCATCGCTTCCAATCTTGCAAAAGGCTTTTCGATGGAAGAAAGTGTAGAAAATGCAAAGAACTATATTTCCGGAGCGCTGGAGGCAATGCTTGATCTTGGGAAGGGAAGTGGTCCGATGGATCATGCTTTCCGGATCAAAGGAGTGTATTAAGAGAAATGTTCGGAGGACAAAAGTCCTTTCTGGGGAGAGATTTTCAGGCATAGTTGTCAGGTGTGTTCCAACAAAAGAAAGAGAGGAATCACATCATGAAAAAACAAAGAATGAACACAAACCGTATGGTAATGCTTTCGATGTTCGTGGCAGTAGGAGTTGTCATTTCACCGATTCTGCGCGTGGAGGGAATGTGTCCTACCGCACATCTTGTAAATATTGTGTGTGCGGTATTTTTAGGACCATGGTATTCTCTGCTCTGTGCGACGATGATCGGAGTCATCCGGATGATGTTCATGGGAATCCCACCGCTTGCGCTGACCGGAGCGGTATTTGGCGCATTTTTATCCGGCGTCTTCTACCGTGCATCCCATGGAAAGCTTTTCTGCGCTGTGCTCGGGGAGATTTTTGGAACGGGAATCATCGGATCACTCGTGTCCTATCCGGTCATGGCATTTCTGATGGGAAGAGATGGGCTGAATGCCTTTTTCTATACACCGATGTTTCTCGGTGCAACCTGCATGGGAGGCGCAGTGGCATGGCTTCTGTTAAAACAGCTCAGCAGAAGCGGTGTGCTTGCAAAAATTCAATGGAGTCTTGGAGCAAAAGTATATGACAAAGGAAATGTTAAGAGAAACAGCAGCGAAGATCGCAGCGCTGGGGGAGCAGATCAGGCAGCATAGACCGCTTGTACACTGTATCACGAACCCGATTGCGATCCATGACAGTGCCAATATCATACTGGCGGCAGGCGGCCGTCCGATCATGGCAGAGCATCCACAGGAAGTAGAGGAGATTGTAAAGACAGCGCAGGCGCTTGTCTTAAATCTTGGAAATATCACCGATGTGAGAATGAATTCCATGAAAAAAGCATTCCGGGAAGCGCTTAAACGTCGTGTTCCGACCGTTTTGGATCTTGTGGGAATCCAGTGCAGCAGTCTTCGGTTTCAGTATGCCAAAGAACTGCTGGAGATTGGAAGTCCGTCCGTGCTAAAAGGAAATATGTCGGAAATGCGGAAACTGGCAGGGCTTTCCACGGATGGAACCGGAGTGGATGCAGGAGAAAAAGATCGACTTTCAGAGGAAAATGAGCAGGAGATTTTATCTGCATTGTGCAGGCTGTCGGAGGAGTATCAGTCGATTCTTCTCGTGACCGGGCAGGAGGATCTGATCATAGCGGGAACTCACTGCTATTGTCTGGCAAATGGAAATGCCATGCTTGGAACAATCACAGGAACCGGCTGCATGCTTGGGGCATTGTGCGGAACTTGTCTTACCGGAGAGGCATGTGCAAGAGAACTGGCAGTGCTGGCAGCCGCAGCGGTCATGGGAATCGCAGGGGAACTGGGCGCAGAAAACAGCAGAGGACCGGGAAGTTTCCAGACCGCATTTTTTGATGAACTGTACACCCTGCGGGAAGAGAAAATCAGAGAGCGACTCTGCCTGTGGGAGAAAGAAATCAAGCGGGACTTTTGACAGAGAAAGTGACAGATTCTGTCAGTGCAAAAAAGGAAAAAGAGAAGAGGTGGACAGATGAGAACAGGAAATCAGGTAGATCTTACCTTATATTTGGTGACGGACAGTACTTATCATACGACAGAGTCATTGCTTCGGACGGTGGAGGAAGCATGCAAAGGAGGTGTGACTCTGGTACAGCTCCGCGAGAAAGAGACGGGCGGGAGAGAATATCTCGAGAAGGCAGTTCTTGTAAAGAAGATTACCGACCGCTATGGTGTTCCGCTGATCATTGATGACCGGGTGGACGTGGCGATCGCATGTGATGCTGCGGGAGTTCATGTCGGAGCAAGTGATCTCCCGGTAGCTGTGGCGAGAAAGCTGCTCGGACCAAAGAAGATTGTCGGGGCGACCGCAAAGACAGTGGAGGCTGCAAAAAAAGCGTGGGAAGAAGGAGCCGATTATCTCGGAGTGGGTGCAATTTACCCGACAACGACAAAGGTTGTCACAATTCTCACAAAGCCGGAGACATTAAAGGCAATCTGTGAGACTGTGCCAATTCCGGTTACAGCGATCGGAGGACTGAACGCAGATAATCTGGATATTTTAAAAGGCTGTAAGATGGACGGTGCGGCGGTCGTATCTGCGATCATGAAAGCTGATGATCCAAAGAAAGCAGCAGAAGATTTGAAAGAAAAAATTTGTAAACTGAAAGAGACAGAAGAAAAACAGATTGCTGAAAAAGGAATAAAATAAAATTCTTTGTAAAATCTTAAGAAAAACAGTGCGGAATCTTAAAAAGCAGGTTCGGCACTGTTTTTTTCTGTGGGCTTCTGCTATAATGCTGATACATGTAAATCAGAATGGGAAAAATAATAGGAGATTGAAAAGTGAATCAGTTTGCAGGCAGTGTTTTCTGTCTACAAACGAATTGTAAGAGGAGGCGTTGCTTATGAAGAAAAAAAACAGAATCATCGGAGTGCTTCTCGCATCAGTGCTTATTTTCGGCACAGGCTGCGGAAAGAAGGAGAATGCAACCGAGAAGAAAAAGGAAACACCGACTGTGGAAGGAGTCTATCTCACCTACGGAGAAGAGCAGGAATTTTATATCTTTGCAGATGTGGAAAATGAAACACTGTTTGACGCGGAAATTCCGGAAGATCAATTGTTTGACAAAGACGGGGAGAAGATTTCCAAGGAAGAGTTAAAAGCAGGAGATACGGTAGCGATTTATGGAAATGGTGCGGTAGCACAGAGCCTTCCGCCACAGTATGCGGGGGTGACTAAGGTGGTACGCACAGAAAAAGGAGATCAGAAGACGGCAGAGAAATACCAGCCGTTGATTGATGAATTCTATCAGGCACCGGATCCGTCTGAAATTCCGGCGCTGAGTATTGAAAATTACCAGAAGCTTGCAGTTGTATCGACAAGTATTGAATCGGTTTCTTATGATTGGAGTTACACAAAGGATGATGGGACAAAAGAAAATCAAAAGACCGAAGATAGATCGGTTCTGGACCAGTATCAGGCAGGGGAGCTCCCGGAGATCATCTGTGATACTGATGACACGAGTCTGAAATTTATGTTTTCAAGAAAACCGGAAAATGTTATTGTGAAAAAGTGGAATATAGAAACAGCACCCGGTAAGGAGCAGGAATTTACAGAAGAATCTGTCACGCTGGATGGAACAAAGGCGGAATTAAAAGAGGCAGAGGCCAATTATGTGTACGAAGTGGAAGCTGTATGGGAAGGCGGAACTGTGAAATACGGCTTTACCGTTTCCGGTGAACAGAAATAATGGTTTTATGAACAGAAAAAGATTGACAAGAGCCGGGAAACGTATTAGAATCATAAGCAAGATAAGAGGGAGTAGCTAAACACCGCGAGGTGGATTTGAGATCGTCACCCGATATCGAGAGGTATCCGTATCAAATGAAATGTGCAAGACTTTTATCGAGGCAGAGGTTGCCCCGGTAGGAGTCTTTTTTTATGGAGTATATCAGAACCGGGGGGACTGTTTTTCGGTAGGATACCGCTGGAATGAAAAAGAATTTTTGCTGAGAGAAAAGTGCGAAAGCCGGAATAAGGCAGAAAGGATTTAGTTATGGAAGAAAAAAGGAAAGGAAAAGTACAGGAGGTAAAGGAGGCGATGGCAGCAGGGGTTTGTGCGGTTCATTGCCTGGAAGATGCAAAGAAAAAATTAGAGGATGCGAAATATTTGGGAATATGGGATATCTTTGGGGGAGGAATGTTAAGCAGTGTGCTGAAATACAATCGTCTGGAGGAAGCGCAGGTGTCAATGGAGCTTGCGGGGAAGAAAGTGAAGATGTTTGAAAAAGAATTAGCAGATGTCGCGGTAAGTATGCAAGTCAATGTCGAAATACAAAGCTTCGAAAAATTTGCAGATATTTTTTTGGACAATATTCTATCAGACTGGAGTATGCAAGAGAAGATCACATGCGCATTAAAGCAGGTAGATGAGGCACTTGAGCGAATCAGACAGCTTCTTCTGAGCCTTCAGATGATGAATCAAAGATATCAGAGCGATGGAGAGGAGGATATAGTATGGGATGTCTTGGAAATGTAATCTGGTTTTTGTGTGGAGGAGTGATCTCGGGGATTAGCTGGCTTTTGACGGGGTGTCTGTGGTGTATTACGATCATAGGAATTCCGGTGGGGATGCAGTGCTTTAAATTTGCGGCATTGTCATTTTTCCCGTTTGGAAAGGAAATATCTTATGGAGGCGGAGCAGGTTCTCTTCTGTTAAATATTATATGGTTACTCATATCAGGGCTTCTGCTTGCAATCGAGTCAGCATTGATGGGATGTCTTCTGTGCATCACCATTATCGGGATTCCATTCGGATTACAGCATTTTAAAATTGCAAAACTGGCATTGATGCCGTTTGGAAGCGTTGTACATGACCGTATATTTTAAGATGTGAATCATAAGTAAACGCCACCTTGCATATGAGCGGTGTAGAGTGAAAAAATGGATACAGATCTGTGATAAGCAGGTCTGTATCCATTTTTTATGATTTCTTATTCTTCATCGTCAAGATCAGCTGCGAGCACTCCGGCAAATGAAGCTGTGACAACTGCAGCGATGACAGCTGCAAGAATAGAAATACCAATGATAGCTACTAACATAATAGATACCTTCTTTCAGCTTTCATTTGAATTTTATTATAACATAGAAATCCGAGGGGATGCAATAAAGAATTGGAATCTGTCAGAAACAGAATCGTAATCTCCGAAGAGAGAATATATTCCACTGCAAAATGGACAAAAGTATGTGTAGCACGGACGATTATATGAAGAAAATTGTGCAAAAGTGTTATATTATTTAACTAAATAAAAAATAAATAGACAAAATGCATAAAACAGCAAATCTGAAAAAGGAGGAAACAAGTTATGAAGCAGAAAAAAGTAATTGCCTTGCTTGCAGTGGCAGCAATGACAGTCGGATTATTCAGTGGATGCGGATCTGGGACATCGGGGGACAAAAAATCCGGAGGGAAGGAGAAAATCACACTTTGGATGCCGACATTTGCCGCGACGGATGCAGAGGTGACTGACGAGGAATTCTGGGGAGAAAAGATGGAAGCATTCGGAGAAGAAAATAATTGTGAGGTAAAGGTAGAGATTATTCCGTGGGATAACTATGAGGAGAAATACCTGACGGGAACAACTTCTGATGACGGTCCAGATGTCGGATATATGTATATGGAAATGTTCTATGATTATATCGACATGGGAGCATTGACAGATATTGATAAATATTTTACGGACGAGGAAAAATCAAATTATCTGTATTATGAACTTGGAAATATTCAGGAAGGACAATATGCGCTTCCGGTTGTTGTGGGAAATCCAAGAATTCTCGTGGCAAATATGGATATTTTAAATGCAGCAGGAGTCGATAAGATTCCGGAAAACTGGGATGAACTGGTAAGTGCCTGCAAGAAGATTCAAGAGAGCAACCCGGATGTGGCGCCGTTCCTTCAGGACTGGGGAAATCCACATTATGGTTCCTTGAATGAAATTTACTGGCCGTATTTCTGGGGTGCAGGGGGAGAAATCGTAGACGAAGAGGGAAACCTTACGATTGATTCCAAAGAAGGGCTGAAAGCGACAGAATTTTTATACAGTCTGAAAGAACAAGGAATCCTGCCGGATTCCTGCACGTCAAATGACGATGTATTGGAGCCGTTTAAGAATGGAGAGGCGGCAATGGCGGTACTTGCATCCAGCAATGCACTGACAGTCGGAGATAAGGTCAACTGGGATTTCCAGCCGTTGATCAAAGGGCCGGAAAAAGCACAGACATTTGTTGCGGCAGACTCCCTCGTCATGTTTGAAAAATGTGAGAACAAGGAACTTGCGGCAAAACTGATGAAATATATCACAAGTGCAGATGTGATGTCTGATTTCCACAAGACAGTATCCGAACAGCCGCCGATCACAAAAGATGAAACATATTCGGGAGATGAGCGGTTTACAGAATTATTCTCCGATTATGGAGAAAACTTTGTATCACTTCCTGTATTTAAAGGGGCAAGTTCTCTCTACGATACACTGTATAAGAATCTTCAGTCTATGATGCTGGGGGAGATGACGCCGGAAGAAGTATTGAAGCAGACGACAGAGTACTATAATACGAATTTGAAATAAGACAGTAGTTAATCAGAAAATCAGCTGTCGGGAGAATCTAAAAGGTTCTCCCGATTGATTTTCAAAGAGGCTGACAAAAATGAAAGAAGAAAAATAAAGAGAAGGAAGTGATTCTATGTCCAGGAAAAAAAAGGAGGCATTGCAAGGAATCTTGTATGTGCTGCCAAGTTTTATCTTAATCATGGCTTTTTGTATTGTTCCCATTTTTATGTCGGGGTATTTTAGTTTTACAAGCTACAATATTATGACACCTCCAAAATTTGTCGGACTTGAAAATTATGAGAGAGTATTTCAAGACAGTTATGTGGCAGATGCGGCGAAAAATACATTGTTATATGTGTTGATGACGGTGCCGGTACAGACGATTCTATCATTGATCTTTGCCGCATTTCTTGCATATAAAATGCAGAATAGGGCAGGTGGTTTTTTAAGAAGTGTCATGTTTATCCCGGTAATTGCTTCTGCGGTTACGGCAGGAACAATCTGGAGAATTATCTTAAATACAGAGGGAGGTCTCTTAAACAACATTTTAAATTTCCTCCACTTAGATTCGGTCAATTGGCTGGGAAGTACGAAGACTGCACTGATCAGTATCTGCATTGTTGCGGTTTGGAAAAATGTCGGGTATTTCCTTGTTATCTATTATGCAGGAATCATGGGAATCTCTAAAGATCTCTACGAGGCGGCAAAAGTAGACGGGGCAACTTCGATTCAACAGTTTTTTAAGATCACGATGCCAATGTTAAAGCCAATCACCTACCTTGTAGTGACACTTGGAATTATCTGGTCGTTCCAGGTATTTGATCTTGCATATCTGATGACGGGTGGAGGTCCGGGACGTGCGACTGTCACATTGGTCATGGGAATTTACAATGCGGCATTTAAACAGTATAAGATGGGATACGCATGTGCGATGGCGATGCTGCTTCTTGTGATTGTCGTGGTGATTAACATCGTGGAAAATCTGTTTTTCAAGGAAAGGAAGGAGAAATAGTATGGCAGGTACCAGTATTGCAAACATGAAAAAACAAAAAGCATGGACACCGCTTGGAATCATCGGACTTCTCTTTCTTCTGATTTTTGCGGCGATCTGCATTGCCCCGTTTCTGTATATGCTGATCATGTCCTTTACACAGTCCACGACACTGATGATCTCGTGGAGCGATGTAAACTTTACAGATTTTACAAACTATGAGCATGTGTTTGGAAAGAGTGGATTTTTCCGTTCGCTGATGAACAGTGTGATCGTTGTCGGCTGTTCTTGCTTTTTCAACTGTGTGATCGCTTCGATGGCAGCATATGGATTTGAGAAAAAACATTTTTGGGGCAAAGAATTTCTCTTTAAAGTTTATATGCTCACTCTGATGATTCCGGGGCAGGTCACAATGATTCCGGTGTTTATCATTATGAAAAAATTAGGGCTTCTGAACACTTATTTTGCGCTTGTAGTCATTATTTTAAATGCATTTGGAGTATTTCTGATCCGGCAGTTTATGGAAAGTGTCCCGGATGAACTCCTGGAGGCAGCGAAGGTAGACGGTTGCCCGGAATATAAGATTTTTATCAATATTGTGATACCGCTGATTAAACCGGTGCTTGTGTCACTTGTTGTATTTACATTTGTCACTTCATGGAATGATTTTATGTGGCCGCTTGTATCTACGACAGATTCGTCGATGTATACACTGACAGTTGCATTGTCGCTGCTAAAGACACAGTATCAGACAAATTATGGATTGATCTTAGCGGGGGCGACGGTATCCTTTATCTTCCCATTCATTTTGTACGCGTTTTTGCAGAAACAGTTTGTGGAAGGGATTGCACTTAGCGGAGTGAAGGGATAAAATAGATGGAAAAGATTCAGAGTCATGAAACTCGGAAAGAGAGGAAAGTCAATGAAGTATTTCAGAATCAAAATGGTATCTGAGATGGAAAAAGTATTTGCAGACAAGGAACCGACAGGGGAGGGAAGTCTTGCAAAGCTGACCGCATTAAAAGGGGAAACAGTATCTTTCCAGATTGCCTATTACTGGGCAGCAAATGGAAAAGAAAGAGGGCAGGTGGAAGTGATCTCTCCACTCAAAGAGCAGGTAAGTGTCCGTCTTGTACAGCTTGTACCGTGTGAGTATCCATGTCACATGAGCAGGGATGAAGATTATCTTACGACTGCACCCGGTTTATATCCGGATCTGCTGACAGAGATTCCAAAACTTGGATTTCCGATGGTGAGCGGTCAGTGGAGGAGTCTGTGGATCGATGTGGAGATTACTCCGGAAACGCAGGCAGGCGATTATCCGTTAGAAATCCGTCTGACACAGGGGGAAGATCTGATCGGCAAACTGGAGATTACATGTGAAGTGATCGATTATGTACTTCCAAAACTTCCGGTTCCGCATACCGAATGGTTCCATACCGACTGTCTTGCAGATTACTATCATCTGGAAGTATTTTCGGAGGAATATTGGGAAGTTGTCGAAAATTTTGTGAAAGCAGCAGTCAAGAGAAACTGCAATATGATTCTGACGCCGGTATTTACTCCGCCGCTTGATACAGCTGTTGGGGGAGAGCGGCTCACGGTACAGCTTGTAGATGTAAAGGCGGAAGGAGACAAGTATACCTTTGGATTTGAAAACTTTGAAAAGTGGGTAAATTTGTGCCGGAGATGCGGCATCGAGTATTTTGAGATTTCTCATTTGTTCTCCCAGTGGGGAGCTGTCGCAGCGCCGAAGATCGTCGGAGAAAAAGACGGTAAAACGATCAAGTTGTTTGGATGGAATACAGATGCTTCCGGGGAAGTGTATAAAAACTTCCTGCACCAGTTCTTAACAGCTCTGAAGGAAGAGATAGAGAAACTTGGAATTCGTGAGAAAGTTTACTTCCATATTTCAGATGAGCCTCAAATGTCACAGATTGACTCTTATCGCACAGCGAAAGAAGTTGTGGCAGAAGACTTAAAAGACTGCGTTGTATTTGACGCGCTGTCGGATTATGATTTTTACAAAGAGGGACTGGTCAGCCAGCCGGTATGTGCCTTAGACCATATCGAACCATTTTTAAAAGACCGTCCGGAGAAACTGTGGGGCTATTACTGCACGGGACAGTGCCGGGAGGTATCGAACCGCTTTATCGTACAGCCGGGATATCGGACAAGAATTTTAGGAGCACAAATGTATAAATACCGGCTGGATGGATTTTTGCACTGGGGATATAATTTCTACAATTCAGAAAAATCTCTTTATCCGATCGATCCATACCGTTGTACAGATGCATCCGGGGCATTTCCGTCAGGAGATCCATTCCTTGTATATCCGGGAAAGGACAGAAAGCCGGAAGAATCGATTCGTCTGATGCTGATGAATGAAGCTATGAGCGACCTGCGGGCAATGTATCTGCTAGAGGATCTGACAGATCGGGAGACTGTGATGAGATGCATTGAGCAGACACCGGAGGAAGAGGTCACATTTTCAAAGTATCCAAGAAATATTTCTTATATGACAGCATGCAGAGAGCGGGTCAACGAAGCAATCCGTGCAGCTATTCAGAAAAAGATTTAATGGAGCGGTGATACTGGGAAGGTGTCATCCGTGTGTAGTTTTTAAATTGCAGCGAAAAATACTGATAAGATGAGTAACCGAGCAGGTTTGCAATCTGCGAATAGTTGTAATGGTTCTCGCGGATCAGTTTTTTCGCTGCTTCTATTTTCAGCCAGGCAAAATATTCCATGACACCGCAGCCCTTCTTCTTATGAAAAATATTTTGAAGGTGGGAGCGTCCGATCATATTATCTTTACAGATCTGGGCGACGGTCAGATGCTCCGAAATATGCTGGTTTAGATACTGGATGACCTGACTGAGAAAGATATCGTGATCACGGTGTAGCATGGGATGCTCCGCCTCCTCGTAGGCGAAGAGAGGTTCTTCCTCAGAATAGCGACGGAACAGACTGATCAGCATGGATTCTAATGAGATTTTGATAATCTGTTCACTCCCAAACGCAGTGTGAGGGTAGCGCTCCAGTTTGCAGATATACGGATTATTTAAAGGAGTATAAAAAGTTTTCTTCGCTTCTGTGAGGATCTGACCAAGATAGAACCCTTCGGTGGCATTGATCGTGACGATCCGGTCCCGGAAAAAATCCATGCAGGGGGCGCCGCAGTCGAAGGAGATGACGATCAGGTTTGGAGCAATTTTTCCATTTGCTCTCAGTGCATGGAATTCATTCGGTTTATGGAAAATCATCTCACCCTTTTCCAAAACAAGATTTTGATCTCCGGCGGTAACTTCAATGACACCATTGTCCACGCAGAGCAGTTCCCAGAAATCATGAGATTCCCCCTCGTAGACAAAATCCTTTGTATATTCAAAATAGTGGATAGAGTAGATTTCTGTAATCACAAGATCTTCCATCAGAGAGATACTCTCGTAAGCGCTCATTTCACGACACCTCCCCGTCTTAAAATATGCAGTATGAATGAAAACAAACTTTGAAAAATAAATCTTTATTGAGAAGAAATCGGATTCAAAAATGAATTCTAAAAAGATATCAAGGCTCAGAGGCGGCGCTGACTGTCGATGAATCGACAATGCAGAGCTGCCTTTGAACCTTCTGAATATAGATTAATACTATTTTATGAGAAGAGAGATGTCAAGAAGAATAGGGAATTTAATTCTATAAAAAGTGCTTTAAAATAATGAAAATCTATAAAAGTAGGGAATTTAATGTTCTTATCTTGGCTTAATTTTTCTTTGCCTTTTCTGCAAAGGTTGTTGTGACAAGATCTTTGTAAGGAACACGGTTTTTCAGTTCGCCGGAATCTTCGAGAATATCCTGAAGAAGTTCGAAGCTTTCCTCCTCAAAGACGAGATTATTTTTCCATGTATCCTGATCATAGTATCTTGTCACGATTGTTGCGATCGTATCGAGGTCTGTCTCTTTAAACTGTGGAGCGATCACTTCGGCGATCTCCTCTGGAGAGTGGGCGCGCACGAAATTCATTCCTTTTTGAAGTGCATTTGTAAATTTCTGAATGATCTCAGGATTCTTTTTGATATAGCTTTGTTTGGCGCAGAAAGCAGTGTATGGAACATATCCGCTGTCGGTTCCGAGAGAAGCCACGACGTGACCTTTTCCGGCAGCCTCCAGAGAAGTGGCGTGAGGTTCGAATTCTACAGTGAAATCAGAATCATCCTCGGAAAACGCTGCTGCGGTAGACCCAAAGTCGATACTTTGATTGATCTCGACATCTTTGGCAGGGTCAATGCCGTTTTGACGGAGAATATATTCAAATACCATTTGCGGCATACCACCTTTTCGTCCACCAAGTACTTTCTTTCCTCGAAGGTCATCCCATGAGAAGTCAGGCATTTCCTCCCGGGCGACAAGAAAGTTGCCGGCGCGCTGTGTCAGCTGTGCAAAGTTGACAACATAGTCATTGGCTCCTTCATTGTAAGTGTAGATCGAAGCTTCTGATCCCATAAATCCGATATCTGCCTCGCCGGAGAGAACGGCGGTCATAGTTTTATCGGCGCCAAATGGGGCAATATAATTAGTACAAAACAATTTATAAAAAATCCACCTCTTTTATCGTAGAATCATCATTGAGGTGTATCTGTTTTATTATGGATCTCCAAAATGCCCGCCGATTCTCAAGCGATAAAGAATCGTACATTACTTTAAAATCTGTTTGGAGAAGCTTCTCTAGTTCAGAATAATTGTGTTTCGGTTCTTCAAGTGCAGGATCAGAGGTGGCAAAAGCGAGTTCCTCTTCTAATCGCTGGTATTCTTCATCGTAATAATCAAAAGATATCCTCCCCTTCTGAAATAGCAAATTAAGCCTCTCCATCTCTTTGTTCAATTGCGCAGGATTTTTTGCTTTGCGGATTTTCTTTTTCTCCTCATTAATTTTATTGCTTCTTATTTTATATTTTTCATATTCGCTAGATAAGTTCTCAAGCAAATATTGTTCAATAAGATTCTGACTTACGCGGTGTCTATTCGGGCAAAGATGATCAACTAAAGCTTTGTTGCAGCGGTAATAGCAGTAGGTACGTTTTTTGCCGGTTTTACGGTTTGAAATCGATGAGCATCCGGTTCCAACTAATTTCTGACCACACAAAGGGCAGCGCATTAGGCTTGTGAATAGATATACTCGACCTGATGGTGTCCGCTTTACATTGCGGACGGATATCTCTTGAATTTCATTCCATTCTTTTTCTGTAAGATATGCAGGGCAGTAGGGGTATCCTCGATATGTGCCCTTATAAAATTCGCTAGAAAGCATAGTTTTAAGCATTCCGTAAGAAAAATCAATTCCGTAAGTACGCTGCATATATTTCATTACATCTTGTTTTCCTTGGTGTTTTCTATAATGCTGGAAGAAGTCAATTACCATGTGTTCGGTTTCGGGATCTTTAATCATGCATTTCTTTCCATCGACTACACCTGATTTGTAGCCGAATGGCATATTCGCTTCGCCAAAGATTAGACGCCCATTTTTAATAGATGCTTCGTTTACAAATTTGATACGTTCTGAGGTTGTGTCAACTTCGTTTTGTCCAAACGATAGCACGACATTTAATTGCAGCCTGCCATCCCGCGTCTCCATATTGATTCCGGGTTCGGATGCAGAGATCCACCGTACACCGTACTCATCTAGGATATCCTGCACTTTGTAAAAGTCCGATAGGCTTCGAAACCACCGATCGAGCCGCCAGAAGATGATCACATCAATTTTCTCCTGCTTTACATCCTCTATCAGTGCATGGATAGCTTTTCGTTTCTTCAGTTCCTTTCGCGCGGTTTTTCCCTCATCCGCATACACTCCAACAACAGACATGTTATGTTCTTTAGCATAGTGCTCTAAATATTCTTTTTGCGCTTGCAGGGATTTTCCATGTACACTCTGCTCGAAGGTAGATACACGGATATAGATAGCACATCTCAAAATTTTTTCAGGCATTTCATATCACTCCTTCGTAAATTATATTAAAAATAAGTATAAAAATAACAGCCATCGAATACATGTTCCGATTGCGATAGCTGCACGAAGATGATACAATATATTTGCTTGAGATAGTGTACATCTTCGGGTGTATATTAAGCCGTTCGGTATTACCAGTACCGGGCGGTTTTTTATTTATCGTATGATAGATTTTTATTCAAATCTATAAATTTCATAAACATTTCCAAGTAATCCCCAAAAAACATTTGTAGATCCATCTGCCATCTGTAAACTCATTAAATCTTCAACAGATCCGGATACAGCAATTTTGTCTCCCGTTTCAACAGATCCAAGGACTTCTTGATCATACATAAATGAAATATTTTTGCCTTCAGCTCCAGTGATTGTGACAACCGTGTCGTCGTATAGATCGCTTGGGGTATAGGTTACTGTATCTTCCATAAGATTCATTGCGTTTTCAAATTCATCTAAAGTCTGAACAAGCGCCACTTCCCCTTGAATAACGGAAGTACCATCAATACTGTCGTAATCATCTAATATTTCTTTAACATTATTAGTATATGTATCGTCAATTTTTTCAGGAGATAATATTTCTACATTAGATAAAACGCCGTATCCGTTATCAACATCTGAAAATATGCCTTTCACAAGAATATTTTCCCCTTCTTCGATGAAAATACTTTTATTTTGCATTTTGGTGTCAAAGAAGCAAAAAATAGAATATTCTTCATTAGAAGAACTTATCTGGAATGATATGACTGAGTTTTTCTTTTTACCCCGCAATGTAATCTCTTTATTATACGGAAGACCTGTTTCTTTAGAACATTTTTTATAAATAGCTCGCCCTTCGTCGCCGAGCTTTTCTTCCTGAGTTAAGTATTCTGTCTCCTTATTGAATTTCTTTTCGGTTTCTTCATAAATAGCACCAAATTCATCAATATCATACTCTGATTTTTGTTGTTTAAGTTGACCACAACCAAATAACGGAATAATGGTCAGTGCGGTAATTAACAAAATGCCACCTAATCTTTTTTTCACTTTTATTTCCTCTCTTTCCCCTGCATTCCCTCTTTAGTACGCCACATTTATATAACGCCTAAGCATTCATATCTTCTTCTCTTTCTTTTGGACGATGTTTCTCAAGCTCTTCCTGTTCAAGGATAAATGTTAAGCTATCGTCAAAAAGGTGTATTTCTTTTTCCATTTTTTACCGGTATACCTCCTATATTTTATCTTTTATAATTGCAAGTATGAAGATACTACTCGATAAGATCATGTACAATAAAAATTTATCTGTCCGGCAGGTCTCCATTATGACTGGCATCTCTAAGTCTACGATCAGCCGCATCGCAAACGGCGAGGTGTCGCCATCTGCGGATACACTGGAAATTCTTGCCAAAGGCTTAAAAGTTCGAATTTACGACCTTATCGATTCTCCATATAAATAAGTGTCCCAGATCTGGGACGATTCTCATATTTTGCATAAGTTTTCCCTCGGTTCTTTGTTTACTTATATAGATAGGAAAAATTTTCCTATAAATAATAGAACGAATGTTCGGAAAATCTATTGAAATATTTTTGAAAGTGTAGTAATATTCCAATAAGGAATTTCGAATATTTGTTCGATAAATCATACGGAGGGGTACATATGAGCAATGAAGTTTGTAAAAAGCAAAACGACATCAAAGTAATTATTGAACTATTAGAAAGAGCGCATCCTGAAAAGGTTGCAGAAATTCTCATATTTATAAAGAATTATCTTTCCTAAATAGTTTGTAAAAAGAGTCAGATTACTGGCTCTTTTTTAAGTTGTCTATGTATTGCAAAGCTATTTTTTCTAATGTAGCTTTGCTTACATCATCCAGTTGCTCATATGTAATAATAAGAGTCTGTATAGCGGTTGCTATAGCGGAGTCTTTATCTTTCATTAGTAGAGCTGTGTATTTAAGTAATGTTTCTTGTTCGCTAAGTTGATCGAACGGCTCTCCTTCTCCAACACGAATCCATTTCTCACTTACGTCAAATTCCCTACATATAGAAGAAATGACTCTATCTGTTACAGCAATTCTTCCAGCCTCTATATTTGCTATATTTGCTCTAGAAAGTCCTAGAGGTTCTCCGAGCGCTTCCTGAGTTATATGCAAATGTTCTTTTCTTAAGACCCTAATTCGCTCACTAATATTCAATTTATCACCTCATTTCTAAAATAAATAATAACACAAGTAAAATGTTTTGTAAAGCACAAAATAATTTTAAAAAACTATTGACAAACACAAAATAACAGAATATAATGTGCTTAACAAAACAAAAGCGCACGAAAGTGAGGTGTGAAGAATGTTAAAGATAGAAGAAAAAAAACAGCAGGAAATCAAACATATGGTTTCGATTTTGGAACAAATTGAGTTACCTGATATCTTACTTCTTACAAGAGATGCGAATACTCTTTTACTGCGGCAACAAGAAGCGCAGGTAATCAACAGAAAGGTGGGGTGATATAAATGGGAGCTACAAAGAATTTGGTTCAGGTGATTTAGAAAATATACTTGACAAACCTATGAGATTATACCGAGAGGAGGGAACATAAGTGGAACTATCAGATATCAAAGAGAACATATTTAGTATTTTCAATATAACTAAGATAGATGATATTGGAGAAAAACTAATGTCATGTGTCAAAAATGCAGATGAAAAAATTTATTCAAATTTTGCTGAAATGCTTAATGAAGATTTATCTGTAGATTATCTGCAGCCGGTGTATCAATATTACCTTGCTGACAGAAAAGAGAAAAAACAGGATTACACGCCGAAATGTCTTTCGAATCTTGTTGGAAGATTGATAGGAGAAGCAGATACAATAACGGACATGTGTGCCGGAAGTGGTTCATTGACAATTCAGAAATGGAATCAGGACCATGAGCAAAAGTTTATACTGTATGAGATTGATGAAAACGTGCTGCCGTTTTTACTCTTTAATATGGCACTTAGAAATATCGAATGTACAGTGTACCATGCAGATGTTTTACAGCAGCAAGTATTTCGAACTTATAAGATTTGTAAAGGCGAAAACTACGGAATATTAGAAAGTGAGGAGGGCATATGAAAGGCTTGATATCAAACCCGCCTTTTAATCTTAAATGGGATGTTCCACCATTTGCTCAAATGCAAAGGCGCTTTTTTGATTATGGAGTGCCGCCAAAAAGTAATGCAAATTATGCATTTATCTTGACGGCACTTGAAGAACATGAACGCTGTGTTTTTATTCTTCCCAATTCTATAGCACAAAGTAATTTAAAAGAAGAACAGGAGATAAGGAAGAATTTAATTGAAAAAAACTTGATAGAAGCGGTAATACAACTGCCGGACAATATGTTTGAATCCACAGATATTGGTGTATGCATTTTGATATTGGATAAAAACAAAACAACTGCAACGACGGAAATAGTCGATGCAAGAGAAAAATATGACATTGTGAGCCGGGAACAAAAAGGGCAGTATGGAGGCAAAGCACATACGAACCGGACGTATAAAAAAAGTCGGAAAGTTTTGCAGGATGATGTGATTGAAGAAATAATTTTATGTATTCAAGAACGCAGAAAAACAAGCTTTAGTATGCCAATTACTATTGAAATGTTCAGGGATAAAAAGTATACGCTCAGTGCGGCCGCCTATATGGATTGTCAAATGGAAGAAGTGAAGCATAGAGCATACGGCGATATCGTAAAAGACATAAACCGGATTATGAATGAAAAAAATGCTTGCAAGCTTACAATCAATGAAACATTGGCGAAAACACTGGGATTCGATTTAGAGTTATATAAATCAAAGGGCAGTAATAATAAAAGCCTTAATGAACTGTTAATAAAATTGGGAACAGATGAGTTAGTGAAAGCAGATTATTTCAGCAGCACAAAAAATAGAAATGAGATGAAATTTGAAAATAAAAGTAAAGACAATGTCTCTAGTATTTTGATTATGATTATGAATATGTGGAAACAACATATATTTTATCTCAACAATGAAGAAAACCGATATCTTGCAGAGTTAAGAGATGTGCTGCTGGGTGATTTAATGAGTGGAAAAATTGATTTAACAGAAGGTTTGACAAACCTCTGAGCTGACGCTCATCAGGAAACCTCTTTTATACTGGTATCATTTTAGTATCAGAAAAGTAAGGAGGGAAGACATGATACAGAGAACATTAAGAATTCCAGAAGAACTCTACAGAGTTTTGAAAAAGGAAGCCAAAAGTAGAGGGATTGCGTGTAATGCTTTGATATTGAATATTTTGTGGAAATTCATTGAGAGGTAAGCGTTAAGTATTTTGGGGAGTAGGAAGGAGAAGTAAATGAAACCAAGAAAAGATTTTTTAACAGACGAACAAGTGGAGCAGGAGATTGAGAGATTGAATCAGTCGAATGCCGTACAACTTTCCAGACAAGAACAGCGTATCAAATATAAAAGGAGACAGTACCTATACCAACTCAGATGGCACGAGAAGAGAGGTAAGCAGTTGATCCGTGACGGAGTGACAATGGAGCAGTTGGAATTGATAGAAAAAGAGATGGATCAGGAATAGGAGAAACAATGAACAATTTAACAGTATTTGAACAAAACGGTCAGCTACTCACCGACAGTAGAGAAGTAGCAATGATGGTAGGAAAAGACCATGCAAAACTCTTAAGAGATATCAAAGGATATGCAAGTCATCTCATTGAAGCCAATTTTGGATTGAATGAATACTTCATTGAATCAGAGTACAAAGACAGTATCGGAAGAACACTTCCATGTTACCTCTGTACAAAGAAAGGATGCGACATGATCGCCAACAAAATGACCGGAAAGAAAGGTGTTATTTTCACAGCTACATATATTGAAGCATTTGATAAGATGAAAGATTTCATTGAAAAGGGAACGCAGTATGTAGGCATTCCGTTAAAAGAGCAGGTGGAATCACTGGAAGTGGTAGCAAGTATGTTAAGAATGAACGATGCAAGCAAGTTGCTGATGCTGAAAGGGTTCTATGATTCTTACCATATTCCGACAGGGTTCTTACCGAATTACGAGTTTAACGGCAACAGGGAAATGAAGTCACTCACAGCACTGTTGAAAGAAAATAATCTCGGAATCAGTGCGGTGCAGTTCAATAAGAAACTTCTATCTGCCGGAATTTTGGAAGAAAAAGAACGCCAGTCAAGTAAGGGAATAGTGAAGAAATTCAAATCTCTGACAGAGAAAGGCTTGAAATACGGCGAAAATGCAGTCAGCCCACATAATCAAAAAGAGGTACAGCCATTGTATTACAGCGATACGTTCGATGAGCTGTTTGGCATGGTAATGACCGCCTAGACCGTTCCAACCCGGTTTAATGCAGAGGACAGAGTAATAGAAAGTGAGGAATAAGAAACATGGATGAGTTAAAAAGGTATACAACAAAAGAATTGGTCGAAGAAATGAAACGTCGAGATGGTGTATTAGCAGAATATGCCGAACCACATCAAGATAAAAAAATATCTATAAGCGGTCCGGCTGTAATTCTTACCATTGTTGATTAACCGATACGTCTATACGGATAGACGCCTTTCACATGAGAGGCTAAATAACTTCCATGTGAAGAAGCCGACATAAGATCACGATAAACGGATTCCGGTACCCCTGAGTATGCATATACTCCGCCGTGATTAAACGCGACATAGAGCGTTCCATTTTCATATCCAATACTGGCAATATTGGAAGATGATACTGGTGTCATATTCATAATATCACTCCTTTCATAATTATTCCGACTAGTACTCGGTAATTACAGTATAGGAGATATGTAAATAAATGGCAATAAAGTAAAAAAGAAAGAGAGGTGACAGTATGAGCGAAGCAGTAGAAAAAATCACAAAAGAACAGGAAGAGAAAAGACTGGAAGATTTTAAAGCGATCGCAGAAAATTGGGACAAGTTCCCAGAGCGAGTGCAGGGTAAAATCGATGGAATCATTTCGATGGCTGCGTCTGCATTTTTAAAAGAAACAAGAAAAGCAGGGTAATAGGAGGCAATATGAACGAATTACAGATTTTTAAAAACAAAGAGTTAGGGTTGCGAGTAAGAACGCTGCCAAATCCGGATGGAAGTATTTCCATTAGTGCAGAGGATACGGCAATTGGATTTGGTTGGACTCAAGAGAAGAATGGAAAAATCTATGTGAAATGGGAGAGATTAAACTCATTTTGTAGAGAAATGGGATTTTCCCCACAAGTGGGGAAAGACGATTACATTCCAGAATCATTATTTTATCGACTTGGAATGAAAGCTAATAACGCAGTTGCCGAGAAATTTCAAAACTGGCTTGCACTGGATGTTATTCCATCTGTCAGAAAAACCGGATCCTACGAGATGCCAAAGAAGAAACAAAGCAACGAACGTCTTGCCAGTGTCAATAATGCGGTAAAGATTTTAACACCAATGCTTCAGGCAGCAGGTTGTAACAGTAAGATTCAGCTTCTGACCGCGAAGTCGCTCTACGAAAAGGCAGGTGTAGACCTCCCGATTATGATCGAGGCGGATCAGCAGTATTACGACACCGTACATATCGCAAGGCAGGCAAGATTATATTATCAAAGTTCCGGCAAGCCAGCAGATAAAGCCGTCAACGAGATTATCCGTAGATTGGATTTATCTGAGGATCTGTACACAGAAACTTGGGAATCTAAAGGCAACTGGCAGGGAGCTGTCCGCAAGTACGCTCCGCAGGTAATCGACATGGTAAAACAGTGGTACTCAGATCATGGATACCCGAGAGAGATTGAGTACACGCAGTGCGACGGTCAGATTAAGCGATACCATGTGATTTTTAGAGATTCAGAGGCGGCATAGTAGATTGATCAGGAAGAGGTAAAGCATGGGATTCTTAGCAGTAGTAGTACTTATTTTATTCATATCAGTTGCAATCATGTTGTTAGTTTTAATTTCCTTCCTTCTTAGATGTCTTATTTTAGATTTTCTTGAAGATGAAGGGGGTGCGCGGATTATGGAATTCAAGTGTCCAAAGTGCAAACTTAATACAAAACGTAAGTATTTGTTTTTTAAGCCGAGAATATGTTTTTGTTCATTTTGCGGCACTGAAATCAGGAAGCAAGCAAATGAATAACGAAACAAGGACAAACCGCAGAGCATATCTTTAAGAGAGGTGATGAAAAAATGAAACCCGATATGGAAAAAATCATAGCGGTATTGATTTCCTTAATAGCGGAGCAGAATCAAGTAGAAATTGATTACACGCTCGAAAAGATCACAGAGGAGAAAACCGCTTAGGCGGTAGAAAGGAGGTGGACAAGCATGAGTATTTTAGGACTTTTTAATAAGCACGGAAAAATCGAGCGATATGAAAAGAAGAGTGAGCCGATGGCAGAAATCATTCCGTTTCCAGAACGAGAAAAGAAGGGGCTGGAGGAATTGAAGTTTATTGATATTTCTCATCCAGCAAAAAAGAGCGCACGGTCGGCAAACCGGTAAGCGCCCTTACATAATAATCCAATTACAGAATAAGCGAAAATAGGAGGAAAATCAAGATGAAAAAATTTGAATTAACAGCAGAATCGAAAATCTTTGCAGGAAAGAAGTTATTTAGAATCAAGGCATTAATCTCTTTCGGGAATGTGGAAGAGGGAGAGCTTGGAGGATTTGTGGAAAAAGAGGAAAATTTAGATCAGTCCGGCGATGCTTGGGTGTCCGACAATGCTTGGGTGTACGGCGATGCTTGGGTGTCCGGCAATGCTCGGGTGTACGGCAATGCTTGGGTGTCCGACAATGCTCGGGTGTCCGGCGATGCTTGGGTGTCCGACAATGTTGACTACGCCACGGTGCATGGTTTTGGCTCCGAATATCGTACAACTACATTTTTTAGGACAAAAGCAGGAGATATTGGTGTGAGATGCGGTTGCTTTTATGGCACTTTAGAGGAGTTTAGAGCAAAGGTAAAGGAAACGCATGGGGAGACTAAGACTGCGAAAGAGTATTTGATGGTTGCAGATCTTATGGAGTTTAGATTTTCGAAGGAGGAAGCATAGATGAAAAATACCATTTTAATGATGATATTCCAGCAGAGGAGGCAGCGGCGATGGTCCGGGCTGTGGAACGCTACGCAAATGAAGTAGATACTCCGGATTTTAAAGTAATATTTGCAATCTTAGGGATTGAGAGAGTGGAGGTGCTGACTCATGGTAAGTAGAGAAAAGATACATAAGCTTTTGGATTTGGTGTTGGATATTCGTGATCTCGGAGAATCTGTTGGAGATTTCCCGTACGTTGCAATTGATTTTTCTAATTATGGATTTCCAATATATTTTAGAGGTAGCAAAGGTGGTTTTCATGATGATTATGACTATTCTGATCCTATCAGAAACGACCGGGGTGCAGATTGTGCAATCGAATTCGCAGAAGATCTCTTTAAAATAGCAAAAGAAAAGGTTGGCGATGCACATGGTAGAGCTTAAAACATTCCCCAGTCACGAGGCATGGCTTGCTAACCGGAGAAATGGTATTGGTGGATCAGAAATATCCGCAGTAATCGGTGCGAATCCTTATATGTCCAACGTGGAGTTATGGGAACTAAAAACTGGAAGAAGACAAGCTGTTGATATCTCTCAGAAGCCTTATGTTTTGTACGGCACAAAAGCAGAGGAACCGCTCCGGGAACTATTTAAACTGGATTTTCCGAACTACGAGGTTTGCTATAAGGAAAACAACAGCTTTTACAACGACAAATACCCGTGGGCGCAGGCTTCCGTGGATGGCTGGCTGTATGACGACAAGGGACGGCTTGGGATATGGGAATGTAAGACTATGAATATCTTGAATGCCGGCATGAGGGAGAAGTGGAAAAACCAGATTCCACAGAATTATTTCTGCCAGTGCTTGTTTTATATGGCGGTTTTAGAAGCTGATTTCTGTGAATTGAAAGCGCAGTTAAAAAGCGAGTATGACGGAGATATATTCTTGCAGACGAAGCATTATCACTTTGAGCGATCAGAGGTGGAAGAGGATATCCAATATCTGATGGCTGAGGGTGAGAAGTTTTGGGAATATGTTAAAAAGGACCAGTGTCCGCCGGCTAAGTTGCCGGAAATATAAAGGAGGAAAAGAAATGGAATTAAGAATTTTAAGTCCGATGGAAGACGGATTTGTGAAGAAAATTGAATGGAATAACGAGGAGCTGAAAGAAGCAATCTCGGCAAAGGTACAGGACTATAAAGGGCTCCAGTACACAGAGGAGACGATTAAAGAGGCGAAGAAGGATAAAGCAACCTTAAACAAGCTTAGAGAGGCGATTGAAACAGAGAGAAAGCGTATTAAGAAGCAGTGTATGGCGCCTTATGAACTGTTTGAAAAGCAGGTCAAAGAAGTGCTGGCGATCATCGATGAACCAATTCAGCTGATTGATTCGCAGATTAAAGAAGTAGAAGAGCAGCGCAGACTTGAGAAGAAACAGAAGGTGCTTGAGATTTATGAGGAGAATATTGGCAATCTAAAAGGAATTCTTCCCTTTGCAAAAGTATTTAAAAATGAGTATCTGAATGTAAGCAAGTCATTAAAAAGCATCACAGAAGAGATCACGGCGCTGATTAGTAAAGTAAATCAGGATATGGATGTGATCGAAGAGCTGGATACAAAGTATGAACTGCAGGTAAAAGACATGTACGTGAAGACACTGGATCTGTCGATGGCACTCCGCGAAAACGCAAGGCTGGAAGAAGTTGAACGTAAACTTGCGGAAAGAAGAGCGCAGCAGGAAAGAGAGCGTGCAGAGGCTGAAAAAAGAGCTGCTGCAGAAGCGCAAAAGAGAGCGGAAGCACAACAGCAGATTGCAGAAAGTATTCCGGAGAAATCTGACAAAAAAGAGACCGTAGAAGAACCGCAGAAGGAAACTACTCCGGATCCGCAGACAGTTACGCTCGAGTTTAGAGTGACAGCTACACCGGAGCAGCTTCAGAAGCTGAAAGAATTTTTAAAGGCAAACAATATTGTGTATGGACCAGTTAGAAAATAGGAGGATTAAAAAATGGCAGTACAGAACAGTTTAGTAAACAGAAATCAAAAAGGCGGATTAACTGCGTATCTGACGCAGGATGTAGTTAAAAATCAGATCAACAAGGTGGTTGGCGGGAAAAATGGGACAAGATTTGTTTCCAGTATTGTATCCGCAGTACAGACGACTCCGGCGCTTCAGGAGTGTACAAACCCAAGTATTTTATCAGCTGCATTATTAGGAGAGGCGCTGAATCTTTCGCCATCTCCACAGTTAGGACAGTTTTATATGGTGCCGTTTAAGAATAAAAAGAAGGGTGTCACAGAAGCACAGTTCCAGCTTGGATACAAAGGGTACATTCAGCTTGCGATCCGTTCCGGGTATTACAAAAAATTAAATGTCCTTGCAATCAAAGATGGAGAACTGATCCGCTACAATCCTTTAGAGGAAGAAATTGAAGTCAGTCTGATTGAGGATGATATTGAAAGGGAAGAAACCCCAACAGCAGGCTATTATGCCATGTTTGAGTATGAGAACGGTTTTAAGAAGTCAATGTATTGGAGTAAGAAGAAAATGCTTGCTCATGCTGATAAGTATTCCGCAGCATTTTCCGCGAAGTCGTTGGAACTTTTAGAAGCTGGAAAGATTCCTGATTCCGAAAAGTGGAAATATTCCTCTTTCTGGTACAAGGACTTTGACGGCATGGCGATGAAAACTATGCTGCGCCAGCTGATCAGTAAGTGGGGAATCATGAGTATTGACCTTCAGACAGCGATTGATAAGGATATGGCGGTTATCCAGGAAGATGGAACTGCTGATTATGTAGACCACCAGCAGGAGACAGTGGAAGAAGAAAGAAACATCGTTGCAGAGCAGGAGATGAAAGAAGTCATTTCTCCGGAACAAAAGGAAACTGAAAAGGAACTTGCCAGTGTGGAAAGTGACTTTTTCAATTAAATACAAAAAATATAGGAGGTAACACAAAATGCAACACATCAACTTAGAAACATTTGCAAATGGAGCATTTGCAGAGCAGGTCAATCGGGCAATGGAGGAAGTTGCACAAAACATTCAGAATCCAAACACGGATGCAAAGAAAGCAAGGAAAATCACAATTACCCTTACGGTAAAACCGAATGATCAGCGCGATTTCTCCACAGTGGGAATTGAAGCAAAAACAACCCTTGCACCTACACTTGGCGTTGTGACTGCAATGACAATCGGCAAAGACATTAAAACCGGAGAGGTCCAGGCGGTGGAGATTGGCAATCAAATCCCGGGGCAGATGAGATTTGAAGAAGCTGAAGAAGTGCAAGAGCCGGCATTAAAGAAGGTTGTAGATCCATCCACTGGAGAAGTGTATGAGATTCCACAAGAGCAACCGGTGCAGTGCAATGTAATTGATCTTAGAAATGCAAGAGAAGCATAAAAGAAGGGAGAATGTAAAATGTTAAAGCAAGCAATGGAATTTATCACAGAATTAAAAGAGGATGCAATGAAGCCGATTGTGCAAGAAATCAATGGAAAGGTGTACTGTAATAAAAAACTAACACGGTATGATGAGGAACCTCTGGCTGAGGAAATCCATTCTTCCACGTTGACCGCATTGGTAGATTATATCTGGAACAGATCGGACGAGCTGCGAGAGGCTATGATTGTACATATTCAGAGTCCAACAAGAGTACGTCTGTACTCCGGTCTTACTGATGAGCGGAAGAGGGAATTTCTGTTTTGTGCAGAGGCAATTGTTCCGGATTTTCGTTTTGATAACTGGTACAATCAGGAACGGTTTGTCATCGAACTTCAGGCAGATTTTGAAGCAACTGAGGACCTTGCAACAATCTTAAAAGTAGCAGGGAACGTAGAAGCGAAAGCAACGGCAAATTATGGCGATGACGGTGTTACACAGAAAACTACAATTAAGCAGGGAATTGCCACAAGAGCAGATGTGATTGTTCCGAATCCAGTTACATTGAGACCTTATCGGACATTTTTGGAAGCAGAGCAGCCGTCCAGTGCATTTGTCTTCCGTATTTCCGACAGAAACGGAGAGCCTTCTTTTAAGCTGATCGAGGCAGAAGGCGGGCTCTGGAAGAATGTAGCAATGCAGAATATTAAGCAATATCTCGAGCAGAGACTGAAGGATCTGCCAAATAGAGAACAGATCACAATCATCGCTTAATGACATCAGCCTCCGAAACAATATATCACATATATGACACTTGAAAACAACAGATTCAGACTCCTGCCGGTTACGTCTGTCCGGCAGGAGGGAAAGGGGAAGGAATGGCCGTAAACAGTAAGCAAAAAGGCGCCCGATTTGAAAGGCAGCTTGCCGGTTTATTTAGAGACTATGGCTATACAGAAGCACGCAGAACAGCGCAATACTGCGGGAATACCGGCGATGCATCAGATGTCGTGGGACTTCCCGGAATCCATGTAGAAGCAAAGCACCAGGAACGGATGCAGCTTTATGACTGGATGGATCAGGCAAAGCGCGATGCAAAAGCCGGAGGAGCAGGAATGCTGCCAGCAGTGTTTAGCAAAAAGAATAATCACAGCATACTGGTCACGATGGAATTTGATGACTGGATGAAAATATACAGGGAGTTTCAAGCAGGGATGGAACTAAAGGAGCGTGTAGAAGATGGCGAATAAAAGAATGTTTAATATAAAAATCGTTGATTCAGATGCTTTTTTAGATATGCCTTTATCTACGCAGTGCCTATATTTCCATCTTAACATGAGAGCGGATGACGATGGATTTATCGGGAATCCCAAGAAGATTATGCGCATGGTAGGATGCAGTGAAGATGATCTGAAACTGTTGATTGCAAAGCGGTTTGTTCTGACCTTTGAAAACGGTGTAATTGTCATAAAGCACTGGAAAATGCATAACTGCATCCAAACTGATCGATATACTCCAACAGTATATATGGACGAAAGGAACATGCTTTTTATTAAGCAAAATAAGTCTTACACACTGGATGAAGAAAAGAAATATATTCCAGTTTCCAAAAAGGAAACAAAGTGGAATCAGAATGGAAACAAAATGGAAACAAATCGTATACAGTCTGTTTCCACAGATATAGATTTAGATTTAGATAAAAGTATATATATAGGGGCGTTCGCCAGCGAAAAAGTAAAAGATGCTTTTTCTTTGTATGTTTTATGCAGAGAGAAGAATGGAGATCAACTTGATCACAATCAAATCAAGCTATTGGCAGATGGATTGAAAGAATTATCTACGGATCCAGAAGAGCAGCTATCAATCATTCAGAAAGCGACCGTAAGTAACTGGAAGAGTTTTTATCCGGTATCAAAGAAGACGGAGAAGAAAGTGACTAGGAAAGCTACCAGTAAAAAAAATGCATTCAATAACTTCGAAGGACGATCTTATGACAGTAAAGAAATTGATGCAATCGAGGGGAGGCTGCTAAGTAAATGAGATTAAAAGATAATTATTCTAAGAATGGCAGCATGTCGCATTTTATCCATAAATGCTCGAAGAAGAAAAGAAAGAAGAAGGTGAGGGGCAAATGATATTTATGACGACAAACCGCACTGTGGTCCTTAGAGATGAGGACGGCATGCGTCAGCGGTGCAGATGTGGCTGTGAGAGATTTAAAAGAGTCACCAACGTAGGGAGAAGATACAAGTGTGCGAAGTGTGGGAGGGTGTATTTTGTTAGGGAAAAGAAATAAATCTTTGGAGGAACATGCATGGCAGGAAGAGCCGTGTAGCTCCTTTAGGGAAGAGATAGAGAAGAAAATGGAGAGGATGAGGAAGAAAGAAAAATTAAAATCATGCAAGTTATGTGGGAAAAATAGCGCCACAGTAGAAATTTGGAGCAGTGGCGGTCTTATGTACATGGTCAAATGCAATAACCCAGACTGCCCTGTTCCGGAAGAAGGATATCCTAAAGGAAGAAAACTTGATGAAGTAGTCGAAGTATGGAATAGGAGAACTGAAGAATGAGAGTGATTAGCCAACAAGACAATATTAGCTATCCATTCGAAAAGTTAGTGGTTTGGGTGGAAGGAAAAACTGTTTTTTGCGAAGTGATTGGAAATACAAGAAATAACAGAGAAGTTTTAGGTATGTATAATACGTGTGAAAGAGCAAAAGAAGTTTTTAATGAATTAGACAAGCATTATACACATTTTCCATACATGGATGATGGAGAAACGTTTTATGAATTAAATTCTTTTAGAATGCCAGGAGAGTAAGATTGAAAATGAAAAGTAGAGGCTATCCATTACCTTAATTGCATAACAACAAA
>URCR01000006.1 GCA_900546325.1 uncultured Lachnospiraceae bacterium
ATTCCATAATTTACTTGAATATCATTTACATCTTCATCTGATATAAGTTCGTCCACACTCACGTCCAATTCTAAAGCCAATCTTTTGGCGGTGATCAGATCCGGACATCTTGAACCATTTTCCCATCGACAGACAGTCTGTCTGGACACATATAATTTATCCGCAAGTTGTTGCTGAGTGAGATGATTTTTCTCTCTGAGTTTTTTGATATTATCACTTAATGCCATATTATATACCTCTCTTTCACCCGTATCATACACTGGTGCGGGCAAAATGAAAAGCACCAATCCGTATTTCGTTTGTTTCCAGTTTGGTAACATTCCTCTTTCCATTCACTTCGTGCTGGAAAATTTCCTCTTATTTTTTTCATTAATATCTCTTTTGCTAAAATTTTATTTTATTTACAATACTCGTTAGTTCCTGACTTGTAACTTCCTTTTCATATATACCGATTTCCATATCTTAATCTTCTCTCCCCTCAAATCTTTTTTCTTACTCCATATAAATATCACGATTTTTCATTTCCTTAAACCACTTTTTTTATCGAAATGAATTCCTAATCTCATCAATCCTATTTTCAATCAGATACTGAGACATATCACGTTCTTCTATATATCCTCTTGTTTGAACTATTTCATTCTTTTCATTGAAGCCGAAGCCAAACATCTTATCTTTTCTTTCAATATCTGTTTTCAATCGAACGTCGTCCATAAATTGCTTCATTTCTTTATTTTTAAATGCCAGCATAATCGTATCCCATTCAAATGCCTTAATTGAAACATTTACATCTTTAGGACAGTTTGCATATATACCGACTAAGATAAACCAATCTGCATTATCCTGCGGTTCAAATCTATTATACCATAATGTACTTTGATATTTTGAACTCACATTATAATAGGCTCTCGACATCTTGACTTGTATTGTATTTATCAAATTCACACCATTAGAAAATTTATATAATAACAGGTCAATTCCTTTTTCCTGTGCTGAAGAGGGAATAAACACTGAAGCCTCCTTTATATTCTTTGACAAATAATCTGCCACAACAAATTCCCCGTACTGCAATGTAAAAACAGGTTGCATATCTCTTTCACTTCCTTAATCTGAAATTTTAAATTTCCTACACTATTCCTCTAAAAAATAACGCAGACAATATCTCTACTATCTGCGTCATTCCTCTAATGTCTTCTTGAAATATTTACTCCATTTTCTTTCGACTTTTGCTCCAAATTTACTCCATTTCAAAAATCTGTTACGATATTTTTCGATATTCTACGATACCTTTTCTTTGAAGAAAAATGTCTGTAAGCCTTGATTTTCAGCGAACTTTTCAATATTTCCAAGCATTTTATTCTACAGCAGTGCTATACAAGCTCACGAGACTAGCTCGTTCGCTTGACGGGCATATGCCCTATAGATAACAAAAAAGATATCCTTATTCCTGTAAACAGGATAAGTCCATCTTTTCCGTTATCTGCACTGCCTACTTCTGCACAATATTGATAATTCTTCCCGGAACATAAATTTCCTTCACAATCGTTCCAGTCAGCTTATCTGCCACTGCTTCTTTTCCTTTTGCGATCGCATCTTCTTTGGATACATCTGCTGCGAGTGTCACGACAGCTCTTGTCTTTCCGTTGATCTGTACAGCGATCTCAATCTCGTCGTCTTTCATCGCCTCTTCATCGTAAGTCGGCCATCCGGCATTGAATACGGTTCCTTCGTGTCCGAGCTGCTGCCACAGTTCTTCTGCCATATGCGGAGCAAACGGAGCGAGCAGTACTGACAGTGTACTTAATGTTTCTTTGTCAACACCACCTGCTTTCTTTGCGATCTCATTCAGCTTATTATTGTACTCCATGAATCCTGAGATCACTGTATTTAAGCTGAAGCTTTCCAGACGTGTTGTAATGTCATATACCATTTTGTTGCGGATCTTGATCATCTCTTTTGTTGCGCTGACATCTTTGTCTTTGCTGTCCATCACGAGATTCCATACTTTATTTAAGAAACGGTAAACACCGTCGATTCCTCTGTCATCCCACTCTGCATCTAATTCCGGCGGACCTACGAATAATTCATACATTCTCAGAGAGTCGCAGCCGTAATCTCTTACAAGATCATCCGGAGATACGACGTTTCCTTTTGATTTACTCATCTTGATTCCGTTTTTACCGGTGATCATTCCCTGATTGAACAATTTCTTGAACGGCTCATCGAAATCAATTGCTCCGATATCACAGAGGAATTTTGTGTAGAAGCGGGAGTATAATAAGTGAAGTACCGCATGTTCTACTCCTCCGATGTACATATCTACCGGAAGCATCTCATCTGCTTTTTCTCTTGATACGAGCGCTTCTGAATTGTGGCTGTCCACATAGCGGAGGAAATACCAGGAAGATCCTGCCCACTGCGGCATTGTATTTGTCTCACGCTTCGCAGGTTTTCCGCAGACCGGACAAGTTGTATTTACCCAGTTTTCAATTCCTGCAAGCGGAGATTCTCCTGTTCCGGTCGGCTCGTAAGAATCTACTTCCGGAAGTGTCAGCGGAAGCTGGTCTTCCGGTACCGGAACTGCTCCACAATCCGGGCAGTGTACGATCGGGATCGGTTCTCCCCAGTAACGCTGGCGGGAGAATACCCAGTCACGCAGTTTGTAGTTGACTGTTGCTTTTCCAAATCCGCGCTTTTCGATGATATGCGGCGCTTCTTTTTTGAGAACAGCGGATTCCATTCCGTTCCACTCACCGGAATTGATCATCGTTCCGGCTGCCTCTGTGTAGGCCTCTGCCATATTTTCAATTTCTTTTCCATCTTTTGCGATTACCTGCACGATCGGAAGATCAAATTTCTTTGCAAAAGCAAAGTCACGGTCATCGTGAGCCGGAACGCACATGATCGCTCCGGTACCGTAATCTGCCAAAACATAGTCAGAGAGCCAGATCGGTGTCTTTGCCCCATTTAATGGGTTGATCGCATAAGAACCTGTAAATACTCCCGTCTTTTCCTTATCCTGAAGTCTGTCTACATTGGATTTCATAGAAGCATCATAGATATACTGTTCTACCGCTTCTCTTGTCTCATCTGTCGCAAGGCTCTTCGCCAGCGCATGCTCCGGTGCAAGTACCATAAAAGTTGCGCCATGAAGTGTATCCGGTCTTGTCGTATAGACAGTGATCTTCTCTTCTCTTCCTTCCACCTGGAAATCAACTTCTGCACCGTAAGATTTTCCGATCCAGTCCGCCTGCATCTTCTTGACTTTCTCCGGCCAGTCTAACTTATCAAGATCTGCCAGAAGGCGCTCTGCGTATTTCGTGATCCGAAGCATCCACTGACGAAGATTTTTCTTTGTCACTTCTGTTCCGCAGCGCTCACATTTACCATTTACCACTTCTTCGTTTGCAAGACCTGTCTTGCAGGAAGGACACCAGTTGATCGGGAATTCCTTCTCATATGCAAGCCCTTCTTTAAACATTTTTACAAAGATCCACTGTGTCCATTTGTAAAATTCCGGATCTGTCGTATTGACTTCCATGTCCCAGTCATAGAGTGCTGCGATCTCATTGATCTGCCGTTTGATATTCTTTACATTCTCTGCTGTGGAAATCGATGGATGCACGCCCATCTTGATCGCATAGTTCTCTGCCGGAAGTCCGAACGCATCCCATCCCATCGGATGTATAATATAGTATTTCTGTAATAATTTATATCTGCTCCACACATCAGAGATTACATATCCTCTCCAATGTCCGACATGAAGACCGTTTCCTGACGGGTACGGGAACATATCGAGGCAATAATATTTCTCTCTTTTTCCATTTTCATCTTCTTTTACATTAACCGGATGTTTCTCCCAGTTTTCGCGCCATTTTTTTTCAATCGCCTTATGATTATAAGGTACTGCCATAACTTTTTTCCTCCTTCTTTTCTAAGAATCTCCCTTACGCAAATAAAAAAACCTCTCATCTCATCAAGAGACGAAAGGGTCAATTTCCGTGGTACCACTCTTATTCACTCAGCTTTCCTGCTGTATGCACTCATTGCTTCTGTAACGGGAAGTCCCGCCTCTATCTACTTCCATACAGATGATTCTGTATATGCTGTTCAATAGAAGGGCTCCAAGGCGAGTTCGGAGATTACGCTGCTGCCTCACACCTGCCGGCAGCTCTCTGAAAACGATAGGCTCTTACTGCTCCTCTTCTTTGCCATTATCTGATTCAATCTGTCATCATCGTTTCAATGATATTTCTATTTTATCATACGAAGTGTATTTGTCAAGGCATTGGGAAAAGCTATATTTTTTTGTAAATTTCGCATAATTTTTCATATTTTATTGCCATTTTATTATAATTAGTGTATAATACATTACATAATCGACAGAACGAAAAAACATTATAAAGGAGATAGTGCCATGGTAAATTTATTAACAGGCCCTAAGGGAAGCGGCAAAACACAACAGATGATCGAGTTAGCAAATGAGACAGTAAAGCAGTGTGACGGCAATGTAACATTTATCAAGAACAGTCACAACGATACATACAGTTTATCTTTTGATATCAGAGTAATCTGTATGGATGACTATCCTTCTATCAAGAACATTGACGACTACACCGGCTTTATTTATGGAATGCTCAGCACGAACCACGATATTCAGGCTATCTTTATCGACGGTATTTTAAAACATGCCCACATTTCTTCTGAGAATATGCCTCGCTTCATTGAACGGCTGAAAAATATCTCTAAGAGACATGACGTAGACTTCTATTTAAGTATCAGCGCAGAGAAGGATCAGTTAAACGGAATTGACCTGGCGGACTGTACACTTCTTAATTAAGATGAGAAGACAGCTTTGTTGCAAAAGTTGTCGGCTTCCATTACTTTTAAAAGCCTTGCAGTATCTTCTACCGCAAGGCTTTTTCAGGCTCTTTGCCAAAAGGTGTTCATTCCCTCTTATTTTCTTACAAATGCAAGCTCAATCAATTCTGTCACAAGCTCTGTCGTATCAATTCCTTTCTCTCTCCAGAGCATTGGATACATACTGATATTGGTAAATCCTGGCAAGGTATTGATCTCGTTAAAAATCACTTCATTTGTCTCATTCTCCAGGAAGAAATCTACTCTGGAAAGTCCGAAACCATCTACTGCCTTGAAGATTGCAACGGCATTGTCTCTGACCTTTTCCAGTGCTCCTTCCGGCAGCTTTGGATGTGTATCCGTCTTAGAATCCGGGTTATTGTACTTAGCTTCGTAAGTGTAGAAGGTATCTGCCGCCTTGATTTCCCCTACATCGGATGCCTTTACATCTTTTCCGCCAAGCACTGCACATTCAATCTCCCGACCTTTGATCGTCTCCTCTACAAGAATCTTCGTATCATGTCTTGCCGCCTCAGTCAGCGCCGACTTTAACGATGCTCTGTCTTTTGCCTGACTGACTCCCTGAGAAGATCCGGCCTTTGACGGCTTTACAAATACCGGATATGGAAGTGCCTCCTCAACTTTGTCAAGCGCCGCATCCATCTCTTCCAGTTCATATGCATGGATTCCGACAAATTTTGCCTGACGGATTCCAAGGCGATCTACGATGATTTTCGTGTAAAGCTTATCCATAGATACCGCTGAGGCAAGTACGCCGCATCCGACATATGGAATCTTCGCCAGTTCAAACAGTCCCTGAATCGTTCCATCTTCCCCGTACATTCCGTGGAGAACCGGGAAGATCACATCTACCGGGATCTTCTCCACTGTCTCTCCAAGTACCAGAATTCCACGTTCGCTGGCGTCAGGCGAAAGAATCGCCTGACATCTTCCGTCACGCCATGTATCATTTATAATCGCTTCTGTATCTTCTACTTTCAGCCAGCTTCCTTCTTTCGTAATCCCGATCAGCACCGGCTCATATTTTGTCCGGTCAATGTGTGAGATCACTGTGACTGCTGACTTGCAGGAAACTTCATGCTCAGAGGACTGCCCTCCGAAAATCACTGCTACTGTCTGTTTCTTCTCTCCCATGTTTCCACATCCTTACTTTTCTTTTTTTCACTTTTTTCTATTCTAACGGCATTTTCCATAAAATGCATTTCCAAAAATGCTGATTTTCTTGCAAATATTGCTCTATTTGATACTTAAAACGGTATTCGCCTTCTCATCGTTCTTGTATTCGATCGTCACTTTCTGACCAGGCTCATAGCGGATGACATCGATAAAGTCTACAACAGAAACATCAAAGATCTCCTCCGACTCTTCGAGCAGAATATAATAATGAGAATTTCCTTCCACGACACCCTGCGCAATCTTCTCGATCGTTCCTTCGATCGTCTGCACTTCTCTTGTATCTTCCTCTTCTTTAATCACACCGTCTGTGAGAAGCAGCTCATTGTACTTTTCTTCGCACTGGCTTACCGTGTCTCCGATTGCCACAAGCTGATATTTCTGCACATTTACCATCGCATACTTTTTCACAAGTCCCGCATCGTCCTTCAGTGCGATAAAATAAGTAGGCTCTCCGGAAAGATTTAAAAGAAGCGGGAATGTGGCCTTGTATTTTAAGTTCTGTACCTGTCCTTCCGCAGATGACATCGCAGATGCCTCTGTCGCACCTTCGACCGGATAGAACTTCGTCTCCATTGTTCTCTGATTCATCAGGACAAATCCGACATTTGACTGGTCACCGCTTACCGATGTCACACCGGTATATACCCATACGTCATCATCGATTGCAAGGTAGTTGTATCCTTCTGTCGTCTTCAGGCAGTCCTTCTGTCCGAGCACACTGTTTAAAAATCCATGTTTCAACGTTCCATAATAATCATAGAGCTGAATCAAAAGATCCGATGAATACGCACGGTCAATCCATGTCGGTACATCTTCAATCGCATAATCGACCGTCTCCCCTGTCACTGCATTGCAGAGCACAACTCTTCCAACCGTCTCCCCTCCGAACAGACCGATGTTAAACTTCTTCACCGGACATACCCAGTATGGGACCCCGTCATCATCCGTCTCAAAGCTTAGTTCGTCAAAAATATAGGTCGGATATTGAAACCGCAAATGTCTGTAAATATTCCGGTTCAAATATTCGCTTGTAGAATATTTGATTCCCTCGTCCAGTTTTACAAGTTCTGTGGACTGTGTTGCCATATCAATACGGACATAGGCAGGAATCCCTTCAGACTGATTCGTCAGCCACTTGATTCCGCTTGCATATTTAAGCGGAGATACGCGCACCGGACGGTCATTGTAATTAATCTGACTGTAAATATCATCCACCTCAAACTGAGATACCATATCTACCATACTTCCCATCTTTCTGTTTCCGAGAAGTGTCGCCGACTCCTTGTCAAGCAATGGAATCTGGTCAAAAGAAAGTTCCTCGATATCCTTTGTGAACTCCCCTTCTTCTACTTTCAGAAGCTTCTGATACTTCTTTGCATTTACGATCGGAGAGGAAAGCAATGCTCCCACAAGATACACAACAACAACTGCTGCCAGCACAAACAGAATCGCCTTCATTCCCTTACTCTCTTTAATCTCATCCGGGCGGAGATGCTTCTTCCACGCATAGATGAGTGCAATGACTGCAACCAGGATTCCGATAAAGAACCAGAAATCACGAGAGTGGATATTGATTGCCGGCAATGTAAAGTAATAGTACAAAAATGCAACAATCACCAGGACAATCGCTCCAATTATTTTCGCCTTTGCTTTTTTCATAACATCCTCCATTTTCTTATATATCAATACGTTATAATGAACAGTATAATACAAAAATATCATCAGCGCAAACAATGTCTGATGATATTTTATAAACTTCTTATAAACAATATGATTTAAAAGTGTTTCCTCCAGAAACTCGGAGAACAAATCATGAGAAACGGGAAGATTTCAAGCCTTCCGATCAGCATATCCATTGAAAATACAATTTTGGACAGCACCGAAAAAGACTGGAAGTTTTCCACCGGACCGACTCTTGAGATTCCGGGACCTACATTGCTCAGCATGGTCAGCACACCTGATACGGTCGTTGCAAAATCAAAATTATCGAGCGCCACAAGCAAAACAGAGATGCCAAACACAAACACATATGCACTAAAATATGCATACACACCTTGAAGCGTCTCGCTGCTGACTTTCTTTCCATTTACTTTTACAACGTTGACCGATTTCGGATGCAGCATTCCTCTGACCTGCTTCAAAATGCTTTTCCACAGGATCAGAAATCTGGATACTTTCACTCCGCCTCCCGTAGAACCGCCACATGCACCGATGACCATAATAAGCAGCAGAATGCATTTGGAAAATTCCGGCCACAGATTATAGTCCGCCGTGGCAAATCCTGTCGTCGTGATCACCGATGCAACCTGAAAGACAGAATATCGGAAAGCCTTTAACGGCTCTTTGTAAATTGCAAGAATATTGCACATAATGGCCAGTGTGGAAACAGCTATGATTCCCAGATAGGCTCTGACTTCTTCATTTTTCCAAACAGATTTTACATCTTTCATCAGAAGAAGAAAATACATATTAAAGTTGATACCAAATAATATCATAAAAACAGTGATGACACCGTCAATATATGCACTGTCATAGTACGCGACACTGTTGTTGTGATTCGCAAACCCTCCCGTTCCCGCGGTACTGAAGGAATGAATGATGCTGTCATACAAATTCATGCCTCCTGCCAGAAGGAAAAGGATCTCGGCAACTGTCAAGGCCAGATACATCCCATATAAGAGCTGCGCCGTCTCCCGCGCTTTCGGAACAAGTTTGTCTGCCTCCGGCCCCGGAACTTCTGCCCTCATCAGATGCATAGAGCTTTTGTCATCCAGCGAAGTCAGCACCATGACAAACACAAGTACTCCCATACCGCCGATCCAGTGCGTCAGACATCTCCAGAAATTCATTCCATATGAAAGTGCCTCGATATCAGTCAGGATGGTAGATCCTGTCGTAGTAAATCCGGATACGGTCTCAAACAGCGCATCAATATACAACGGAATCTCTCCCGACAGGTAGAACGGAAGCGCACCAAAGACTGACCACAGGATCCAGGCAGCCGCCACGATCACAAGTCCGTCCTTCCCGTAGATTCTTCCATTGTCCGGCTTTTTTCTTCCAAATAGAAGAAAAAAAGCGCACAGTACAGCACTTGTGATCCCAAACGCTGCTATGTCCGAGGTTTCTCCGTAAAGCAGAGACACCGCTGCCGGGATACAGAGGACAAGCGCCTCTACCCCTAACATTTTTCCTAATACATAAGCTGTCATTTTATAATTCATTTTTCTTCCACCACTATACTAAAATATCGTGAAAATCCTGTACCTTGCATTTCAGTGTAATTACAATCACACTATCCCCGATCTGAAGACAGTCATCTCCCCCAGGAATGATAATCTTGCGGTTTCGCACAATACATGCGATCAGTACATCCCTCTTTGTTTCCAGATTCTTTAGCGGCACACCCACATAGGAAGTCTGCTTTTTAATAATAAATTCCAGCGCCTCTACCCGGTCGTCCACGAGGTGATACATCGCTTCAATATTGGCGCTGCGAATAGAATTCTGCCGTGCACGCACATAGCTTAAAATGGCATCTGCTGTGGCCGACTTGGTCGACACGATGCTGTTAATTCCAAATCCTGCCACCATCTCTGCCCGGGAGTCTTCATTTACTTTTGCCACGATTTTCGGAACTCCCTGCTTCTTTGCAAACAGTGCCATGATAATGTTCTCCTCATCCATTCCCGTAAGCGCAATAAAGGCATCCGCATCGCTGATTCCTTCCTCAATCAGAAGCTCATTATCGGATCCATCTCCGTGGATGATCGTCGCTTCCGGAAGTGCCTCGCACAATCCTTCACTCTTTGAGAGATCTTTCTCAATGATCTTCACCTGCATTCCAAGCTTTGTCAGCTGCTTTGCAAGATAAAACCCGACTCTTCCCCCACCGCAGATCAGTACTTTTTTGATTTTATTCTTGCGGTTTCCGATTTTTTTGAAGAAGATCTCCATCTCCCGGTGGGATGCTGCTATGTGCAGCTTGTCCCCCGGCTGCAAAACAAATTCCCCATCCGGAATATAGACTTGTTTTCCTCTCTGGACCGCACAGATCAAAACTTTGATTTTATATTTCTTATAGAAATCTGCCAGCGATATTCCTGCAATGGGACTTTCCTGCTGAAGCGGAAATTCCACAAGCTCCACGCTTCCCTTCGCAAAAGTCTCCACCTTGCCCGCAACCGGAAAAATCAATACCCTTGAAATCTCATTTGCAACCGTCAGCTCGGGATTTACCGCCATACTCAAATGCAGATCTTCCTTCAAAATATCCAGTTGCTGCAGATAGACCGGATTTCTCACACGGGCAATCGTATGTCTGGCTCCCAGCCTTCTCGCGATCAGGCAGCTTAACATATTCAGTTCATCCGTGGACGCACAGGCAATCACCAGATCTGCGTGCGGAACATCTGCCTGCTTCTGAACCTCTGCACTAACTCCGTCTCCGGTGATGCAGAAAATATCCAGCTTGTTGATCGTCTCCTTTAGCTTCCCCTCATTCGGATCGATCAAAACGATGTCATAATTTTCTTCGGAGAGTTGTTTCGCCAGCTTAAAGCCCACTTTCCCGTCTCCTATAATTACAATTTTCATCGCATTTTCCTCTTTTCTCACATTACTTTTCCATTTTGTAAATCACTCATTCTCTAAACCGATAATCAGCATGCAAATTATAACACTTTCTATTAGAAAGTCAAGGAAAATCTTTATGTAATTTTAACGCATTTTTATATATTTTTACGTTGTTTTAATATTTTCTTTTCACATGCATCTGATTCCGGAATCAGGGTGCACAAAAAGGCAGAGAACCCACTAATAGCTTCTGCTATTTCAGATTCCCTGCCTTTTTCTATGATCCTTTTATGGTTTCACATCTCTTTCTACGAATCTCTGATTCTACCGGCTTTCGCTTCGGCATACCGCCTACTCTTCTGCCGCGCGCTTTGCAATCTCTTTCTCCTGAATATCGGACGGCGCCTGCTCATATCTTGCAAATTCATACTCATAAGTTCCCCGCCCTCCGGTCATAGAGCGAAGCACTGTACAGTATCCGAACACTCCGGTCATCGGAATATCTGCTTCAATGATCTGTTTTCCGCCTTGAACCGGTGTCATTCCAAGTACACGGCCACGGCGCTTGTTCAGATCACCCATGACATCTCCGGTATATTCATCCGGAACTGTGACTTTCAGTGTCGCAATAGGCTCTAAGAGAACCGGGGAAGCCTCCATGATTCCTTTCTTAAACGCCTGCATGGTCGCAGTCTTGAATGCCATCTCAGAAGAATCCACCGGATGATAAGATCCATCATACAACGTTGCCTTCACACCGACTACCGGATAGCCTGCAAGCGGTCCCTTTCCTACAGATTCCTGAAGACCTTTTTCTACTGCCGGGAAATAGTTCTTCGGAACTGCGCCTCCTACGACTGTCTCTTCAAAAATATACGGTGTCTCCAGATCCCCTGACGGTTCAAACTTCATCTTGACATGACCATACTGTCCATGTCCGCCGGACTGTTTCTTATATTTTGTATCGACATCCGAAATCTTGCGGATCGTCTCACGAAATGCAACCTTCGGTGTCTCCAGTGTGACATCCACTTTGTAGCGGTTTGCGAGTTCACTTACGATGATCTCAAGGTGCTGCTCTCCCATACCGTAGAGAAGCGTCTGATGATTTTCACTGTCATTGACTACTCTGACCGTGACATCTTCTGCCATGATCTTCGCCAGTGCCTGGGATACTTTGTCTTCATCCCCTTTTGATTTTACAACGCATTTCATATATGTATACGGAACGGAATGGTCAGTCTTTGGATACACGACCTGTGTATTCTTTGTGGCAAGTGTATCGCCGGTTCTTGTCGTTCCCAGTTTTGCGATCGCACCGATGTCTCCCGCATGCAGTTCCTGCACTTCGACCGGCTTATTTCCCTGCATCGTATATAATTTGCCCGGTTTTTCTTCTGCATCTGTACTTGTGTTGTACAGAACATCATCTCCCTTTAAGACACCGGAACATACTTTGACAAATGAATATTTTCCAATGAACGGATCCACCATTGTCTTGAAGACATAGGCAGTCTTCGCCTTTGCAAAGTCATAATTTGCTTCGTAAATCGCCTTTGTCGTGCGGTTAAATCCGACACATTCTCTCTTATCCGGACTTGGGAAGAATCTTACAATATCTGACAGCAGATTGGCAACTCCCTGTGCCATCGTATTCGATCCCATTCCAACCGGCACGATACTGCCGTCCATCACATTGACTCTGAGTGCAGAGCGGATCTCTTCCACTGAGAACTCTTCTCCGGCAAAATAACGTTCCATCAGATCTTCGCTTGTCTCAGCGACTGTCTCCAGCAATGTATCTCTGTATATTTTAAGGTTCGGCATACAATAATCCGGAATCTCACATTCTTCTCTCTGTCCGATGCCCGTATATCTTCTGGCTGCATTCTTGATGACATTGACATAACCTACCAGCTGTTCGTTCTCTCTGATTGGCTGGAAATGTGGCGCGATGACCTTTCCATATCTCGCTGTCAGCTCTTCCACAACATTACGGAAACTTGCATCGTCCATATCCATCTCTGTCACATAGATCATACGAGGCAGGTTATACTTATCACAGAGCTCCCATGCCTTCTCTGTTCCGACTTCCACACCTGCTTTTCCCGATACAACGATGACTGCCGCATCTGCTGCGCTGACCGCCTCTTCTACTTCCCCGACAAAATCGAAGTAACCCGGCGTATCAAGCACATTGATCTTCGCTTTTTCCCACTCGATCGGATATAACGTCGTATGGATCGAAAATTCTCTCTTCTGCTCTTCTTTATCGAAATCACTGAGCGTATTATGATCGGAAATCTTTCCCATACGGCCAGTCACTCCTGATACGAAAGCCATCGCTTCTACTAAGCTTGTTTTTCCGCTGCCGCCATGTCCAAGTAACACGACATTTCTAATTTCATCCGTTCTGTAAACCTTCATATTGCTGCCTCCTTCTAGCACGTTTTTGTCATGTGTATATTGTACTAAAAAAAATCGCAAATTACAACTCTTTTATCTAATTTATACAAATTTTATGCAATATTTTTATTTTACACTTTGCTGCTTTCTCCCGGTATACTGCCTCACTTCCCTCCGGCAAAACACTTTTTATTTGCTTTTTCACTTTAAAGCATCATAGCTTTGACAAATGCAAAAAAATGGCTTACAATACTCTATATAAAATTTTCTGATTTATGCAAACTGGAAGGACATTATAAAATATGAAAGAAAAAATTGGTTTTATCGGACTTGGACTGATCGGAGGATCTATTGCAAAAGCTATCCGGCAATATTATCCGGATTTTGAGCTGGTCGCGTTTGACAAGCAGAAAGAAACGCTTGCCTTTGCCGCTCAGGAAGGCGTCATCGACACTGCCTGCTCTGCCATCAACGACAGTTTCTGCAACTGTTCGTATCTGTTTCTCTGCGCTCCTGTCGCCTACAACAACGCCTGTCTGGCACAGATAAAGGAATACCTTCATGACGACTGTATTCTGACAGATGTGGGCAGTGTGAAAAGTTCTATCCACGAGGCAGTCAGCAGTCTCGGTCTGGAAAAATATTTTATCGGAGGACATCCGATGGCAGGTTCTGAAAAAACCGGATTTGCAAATGCGAAAGCGCTTCTGATTGAAAACGCGTATTTCGTCCTGACTCCGTCAGAGAAGGTTCCCCAGAAGAAGGTGGAAGCCTACAAGAATTTTATCGCCTCGCTCAAAGCACTCCCAATCATTATGGATGCAGAAGAGCACGATTTTGTCACCGGAACGATCAGCCATCTGCCCCACATCATTGCGTCCAGCCTTGTGAACTTTGTAGAACAGACGGACACAGACAAAGAACAGATGAAACTGCTTGCCGCCGGAGGATTTAAGGATATCACGCGGATCGCCTCCTCCTCCCCTACCATGTGGCAACACATCTGTCTGAAAAATCACAGACAGATTTCGGAGATTCTAGGTGCCTATATCGATCTTCTTATCGAGGCGAAGCAGTCTGTCGACACCTGCAGTTCCGGTCAGCTTTATGATTTCTTTGACCGCGCAAAAAATTATCGGGATTCCATCCCTGACAGTTCTTTCGGATGCATAAAGAAAGAGTTTGTCATCTATTGCGATATCATTGACGAGGCAGGCGGAATTGCGACGATCGCAACGATTCTCGCCTCCAATCATATCAGCATTAAAAATATCGGAATCATTCACAACCGGGAGTTTGAAGAAGGTGTGCTTCGGATTGAATTTTACGAGGAGCTTTCTTCCCAGAAGGCAGCGAAGCTTCTTCAGAAATACCGTTATATTGTATACGAAAGATAACACTCTGTATTCTGGACATTGGCTGCTAAAATTTTCATCCAGAATAACTATGTCAAATTTTTTTTAAAAACTGATTTCAGAAAGGATTTACAATGAAACTTACATCTACAACGAAACTACGGGGAACCGTGACTGTTCCGGGAGATAAATCCATCTCTCACCGCGCCGTGATGTTTGGGGCACTCGCAGACGGACTGACGGAGATCCACGGATTTCTCCGGGGTGCAGACTGCCTTGCCACCATCGACTGTTTTGAACGAATGGGAATCCACATTGAAACTCAGGAGGATACCGTGCTTGTTCACGGAAAAGGACTTCACGGTCTTCGCCGTCCTTCCTCCTCTTTAGATACCAGGAACAGTGGAACGACAACAAGACTGATCTCCGGCATTCTTGCCGGGCAGCCTTTTGAGACAACAATCTCCGGGGATGCCTCCCTCAACGCAAGACCGATGGGACGAATCATCACACCGCTCTCCATGATGGGAGCAGAGATCACAAGTCTTTCCGGTAATGGATGTGCCCCGCTCCGGATTCGCCCGGCAGATTTGCATGGAATTTCTTATTCTTCTAACATTGCTTCCGCCCAGGTGAAATCTGCCATCCTGCTGGCAGGACTGTACGCGGACAGCGAGACCTCCGTGACAGAACCGGAACTGTCCCGCGATCATACGGAACGGCTGCTGCGGTCATTCGGAGCTGATCTTACAAGCATAAAAAATGGATCCGGCGCGGTTGCCGTAATCCGGCCGTGCAGCGAACTCTTCGGTCAGAAGATTTTCGTGCCCGGCGACATTTCTTCCGCCGCTTATTTTATCGCCGCCGGACTGCTTGTCCCTCACTCTGAGATTGTGGTCAAAAACGTCGGGATCAACCCGACCCGCGCCGGGATCTTATCTGTCTGTGAGGCCATGGGCGCAGATATCACATATCTTTCCAGAACAAATGACGGCGGAGAACCTACTGCAGATCTTCTTATCCGCACAAGCAGCCTGCACGGCACGATCATCGAAGGCGCTCTGATTCCGACACTGATCGACGAGATCCCGATGATTGCCGTTCTTGCCGCCTGCGCGGACGGTACAACGATCATCCGGGATGCCGCAGAACTGAAAGTCAAGGAGACAAACCGGATCGATACCGTGACAGAAAATCTAAAGAGAATGGGAGCAGATATCACGCCGACTGACGACGGCATGATCATCCGGGGAAAAACACCGCTTCACGGCGCTGTGATAGACAGTTATTTCGATCACCGGATTGCCATGGCATTTTCCATCGCCGCGTTAATCGCAGACGGAACAACGACAATCCAAAACAGCTCCTGTGTAGATGTCTCCTATCCGGATTTTTACAGAACACTTCATCGTTTAAGAGAGGAAAACTAATATGAGACGTGATAAAATCAATTACTACTTAGACCTTGCAGAAATGGTTTCCCAGCGCTGCACCTGCCTGCGGAAACACTACGGTGCAGTCATCGTCAAAAACGACGAGGTCATCTCCACCGGATATGCCGGTGCTCCCCGCGGCCGGAAAAACTGCACGGATATCAACATGTGCATCCGTGAAAAACTGAAAATCCCAAGAGGAGAGCGTTATGAGCTGTGCCGCAGTGTGCATGCGGAGGCAAATGCGATCATCAGCGCCTCCCGTGACAAAATGATCGGAAGTTCTTTGTACCTTACTGGAATCGACATGAAGACGAACGACTATGTGGAAAATTCCAACAGCTGTTCCATGTGCAAAAAAATGATTATCAATGCCGGAATTGAAAAAGTATACATCCGTGACACAAAAGATGACTACCGGGTCATTGACGTGGAAGAATGGATTGAACAGGATGAATCTTTAGACGGCTCCTACGGATACTAATATTTACCGGAATCAGGAAAGAAGGTGTTTATTCTATGACACGAGAAGAATTATACGCATCGATCTACACACACGACACAATCTATCTGCCTCCCCGCGAGGAACAATCTGCCCCGCTGGAAGTTGCACTTGGATGCAGCTGGGGAAAATGTCGGTTCTGTGACTTTGCCAAAGACCCGTTTTCCCTCCACTCCGACGAAAAAATTGAGGAAAACTTAAAAGTGCTCTCAAAACTCCAGACTGATAATCCCCGCGTCTTTTTCCTCGGAGAAAATGCATTTGTCATTGAGAGTGAGCGCCTGCTGCGGCTGTTTTCCCTTGTCCGAAGCTATATGCCACATGTAAAGGAATTTGCAATGTATTCCCGAATCGATGATGTACTCAGAAAGTCGCCGGAAGAATTGAAAGCGCTCCGGGACGCCGGGCTTTCTGATCTGCATCTCGGTCTGGAGTCCGGCAGCGATCCGATTCTCGATGTCATGAATAAGGGGGTAACTTCCGCGGAGATGCTCAGGGGATTTCGGATGCTGGAGCATGCCGGAATCGGCTATTACGTTACGGTCATCCTCGGTCTCGGCGGGCGCACGTTCTCAAGGCTCCACGCGATCGAGACAGCAAAGTTCTTAAATAATATCCACCCAAAAGATATCTGGTGTCTGAAACTTCATCTGTTTCCGGGCACTCCCCTGTACCGGGAAAGCAAACGGGGACATTTTGATCCGATGACGCCAAAGGAAGTCCTTTTAGAAGAGCGCCTTCTCCTTCAGAACCTCACGGTAAAAGACTGCATGTTCGCGGATACGACCGTCCTGAACACTTACACACTACGCGGAAGACTGCCGGAACAAAAAGAAGAACTGCTGCATGCGATGGAATATTTATATCAGACGGCAGACACATAAAAAACATGCTCCCTCCCAGGCGATAAGTTGATCTTGTTCCTTATCCGCCCGGAAGGGAGCATATTATTTTCTTTTCAGAAGTCCTCTTATTTTGCTTTCTCTTCTTATTTTTTCTCTGCACTTTGTGCCAACAAAAATTCCGCGATCAGGTCAATACAACCTTGTACATCTTTTAAATCTGCCACTTCTGCCGGTGTGTGCATATAGCGCAGCGGAATAGACACAAGCACCATCGGAACCCCTTGATTTGAGAAATGGATCTTATCTCCATCCGTATAGCTCAGACGACTTGCCGCCTCGATCTGTACTTCAATTCCGGCTTTTTTTGCGCAGACTTTCATCTCTTCATTCAGCGCCTTTGCAACAATCGGACTGTTGCACAATACCGGGCCTCCGCCAAGCACTACTGTTCCTGCGTCTGCCGGATTCATTCCTTCATAGTCACTTGTGTATGTCACATCAACAACAACCGCCAGATCCGGCTGTATCCTTGTACTTGTCCAGTAAGCACCGCTCTTTGTCGTCTCTTCTCCGACCGTGGATGCCGCATAGATCCCGGCCTTGCAGCCTCTCTCTTTTGCTTTTCTCAATGCCTCCATAATAATGAACACACCAATTCTGTCGTCCAATGCTCTCGCAGTGATTCTTCCGTTTGCCATTCTGCGGATCTGTGTATCCAGTACAACCGGATCTCCGAGGCTTACATAGCGAAGCGCATCCTCTTTGTCTTTCGCCCCAATATCAATCCGGAAATCTGATGTTTTCAGATCACTTTTCTTTGTCAGCTCCCTGCAGGCTTCGACCGCACCGTAGACAATCCCATCTGCAGTCTTGATTTGTACCTGCTGGCCAAGGTAAGTTGCCGGAATGATTCCGCCGCGGTCAATCACCTGAAGTCTTCCATCCTCAGTAATATTGGAAATCATCAGACCGATCTCATCTGCATGGGCGGAAAGCATGATCCGTCTCTCTGCCTCCGGATTTCCGACACAGATCAGATTACTCATCTCATCCCGCCTGATCTCGTCGGCACAGTCTCTCATCTGTGCTTCTACCACATCCTGTACCGGCTCCTCATAGCCTGATACAGATATCTCACTCAAAAGCTGCTCTAAAAATTTTTCATTCATAAACTCTGCCACCTTCACTCTTCCTTATTGTCGAAAACCACATTTTTTGCGCCATACATTTTAGGAAACTGCTTTGTTTTCCCCCACACTGTCCCGAAGCACCAGCTCGGCCGGAATGGATATATGCATACTGATTTCTCTCTCCGTACTGATTCTCTCTGCCAGAAGCGTCACAGCCTGTTCTCCCATAAACTTCATATGGACATGGACCGTCGACAATGGAGGAATCATGTATTTTGCCATGGAAATATCATTAAATCCAATGACACTGATATCTTCCGGTATCTGAAGCCCTTTCTCTTGTACCGCTTTGTAGCATCCGACTGCCAGCGAGTCATTGGCTGCAAAGATTGCTGTCGGACGGTCTTCCAGTTCTAACAGTTCTTTCATGAGCCGATAGCCGTGTTTCGGAGTGTATCCCCCGATTTTAATATAGTCTTCCTCAAACAAGCCTTTCTCGCGCATATACGCCTGATAGGCGAGCAGTCTTGCATCGATCACTTCGTTTCCGTCGGAATCTACTTCATCCCCGCCGATAAAGGCAATCTTCTGATGTCCATAGTTCAGGAAGCAGTCGAGTACCTTATGGACAGATCTTCTTGTATCTGTGACAATCGAATCCCATATTTCCCTCTTTGCCGCCGCATCCACAAGCACAACCGGCTTGCCAAACGACGCGATGTGATCGACCATGGACTTGCTGAATGTTCCAAGACAGATCAGACCGTCAAGTGCTGCCACCGCTTCTGCCTGATCCGTGTTTCGGATCTGATATTTCTTGAATCCTTCCATCTCAATTTTATTTTCAATCGCCACCCGCACAGACAGATAGAACGTATCTTCGAGTTCTTCCTCCAGAGAGTAAGAGCAGAGAACACCGATTTTTAGTTTTTTCTTTCTCTTTTTCTTCCCTTTTATCGCATATTCAAGCTGCTCTGCGGCTTCAAATACTCTTTTTCTCGTTTCATCCTGGACATTTAATGTTTCGTCATAATTCAGCACCCGTGATACTGTGGTCAGAGAAACCCCCGCCAGTTCTGCTATCTCTTTAATCGTTGCCACGTAATCCATTCCTCCATCTATCAACACGCTCATTGAATAAAAAACAGTTTTTCTGCTTTTTTCCAAAAAAATTATTTTTAATAGTATTATTCTATCATATCTGTTTTTCATTCGCAAGTGTCATCGGGCGCATAGACGATCTTAAGACACTACATCAAGAAGATCTGCAAATGTTTTCAAACGATATGTGCCAAGTCCGCATGCGACAGCATCTCCAATCGCAGCACAGTCCATCTTGCCCGCGATCGCCGCCTCAAGTCCTGCCTTTGCGTCTTCTACAACAAGACAATTCTCTGCTTTTTCTCCGACAAATTCTGCCGCCTTTAAAAACACCTCCGGATCCGGTTTGGAATTTGTGATGTTATTACCGTCAGCTACCGCGTCAAAAAATCCGCCGAGACCGATCCGTTCCAAAATAAATCCGGCATTTTTGCTGGAAGACCCAATCGCCAGTTTCAATCCGTATTCTCTTAATCCTTCCAGTGTGCTTTTCACTTCCGCCGTCAGATCTTTTTCTGACATATTTTCCAGAAGTTTTTTATAGACCTCATTTTTCTTGGTTGTATAGTGAATCTTCTCTTCTTCAGACATTTCTCCGCTGTATTTTTCTAAAATAATCTCAAAACTCTCCATGCGACTTACTCCGCGCAGACGGTTGTTGATCCTCTCATCAAACTCGATCCCAAGTTCGTCTGCAATCTGTTTCCATGCCTGATAATGATACTTGTCTGTATGACAGATCACGCCATCCAGATCAAAAATAACTGCCTGATACTTCATACCATTTCCCTCTGCTCTTTCTACTGCCTTTTCTCTTCTGTCTTTTTCTCTTGTGTCTCTGCTGTCCTTTTGACAGCCGTTTTTCTTTCTGACAACTCTTTTGTTATCCTTCCTGCTCCTCCTGCACTTCTGCCAGGTTCGATATGATCACCGCCGCAAGAATGATCACACATCCGATGACCATCCGTAGTGTGATCTGCTCATGGAGAATAATGATGGAAAACAGTGTTCCAAACACAGATTCCATCGACAAGATGATCGCCGCCTTTGTCTCATCCACATGCTTCTGGCAAGCCGTCTGAAGCAGATAGCAGACTGTCGTGCTGACAACACCGAGATAGAGTACACTGAGCCACCCCTTTGTCGTCACTGCAAACTGTACTTCTCCAAAGCAGAACATACTGATCACAGACAGCACAAACGCTGTCAGCATCTGAATAAAATTCAGAACAGTGGCGCGATATTTCTTCACATAAATACTTGTAAAGAAAATCTGGAATGAAAATCCCACCGCACAGATTAACGTGAGTGCATCCCCCAGTCCCAATGTCAGATTCTTCTCCAGAGATAAAATACCAACTCCGACTACTGCCATCACTGCTCCGATGATTCCTTTTACCCCGATTTTCTTTTTGCAGACAATAAAGGCAATAAACGGAACCATCACCACATTGAGTGCTGTCAGAAATGCATTTTTGGACGGTGTCGTATACTGCAGTCCGATAATCTGTAACGCGAAGGCGGTAAAGAGGGCCGCACCCATCAGTACCCCCGCCTTTACTTCCTGCTTTTTAATCCCTTTTAATCCCTTGATGCTGATCGCTCCCATCAGCACCGTTCCAAGGAAAAAGCGGATCGCCATAATCTGAAACGGAAGCAGGCTCTCAAGCGCCATATCGCTCGCCACAAAACCTCCGCCCCAGATAATAGTCACAACTACCAGCCCGGCAATCGCAAGATAATGATTCATGTTGTTTCCTCCTAGACTCTCATAAGTTTTCCATTCACTTTCACATCTGTCCGCGCTCCTTCCAGCACCTTGACAGCTGCTTCGTTCTTGGCATCAATACTGATTTCCAGCCAGGAATCTAAATAATGAATCCGGAAGGTCACTCCTTCCCACTCTTTTGGCATCTTAGGCGAAATATTTAAAATTCCGTCCGCATCGATGGAAAGCCCTGCAAACCCAAATACGACTGTCTGCCATACGCCGCCTGCATTTGCCGCATGGATTCCTTCCCTTGTATTCTTCTGAAGATTGATCAGGTCGATGAATGCTGCTCTTCTTAAATAGCGGTATGCCTTCGTGTCGTCCCCGACTTTCAGCCCCATGATCGAATAGATGCTCGGGCTTAAAGAAGATCCGTGAAGTGTACGCTTCTCATAGTAGCTGTAATTTAACTTTGTCGTTTCCTCATCAAACTCTTCACCCAGCAGGTGTAAGAGCATTACAACATCCGCCTGCTTGATGATCTGAGTTTCCCTCGTCTTCATTGTCTTTAATTCGGCTGGTCTGATTGGCCAATCGTTCTTATCATACTGCTGGATCGTCACTTCATGCAAGTCAAAATAACCTTCAAACTGCTCTAACAGCTGTGTTCCTTCTTTTTTCGGCAGATAGATCTTACTCTGCACCAGATTCCACTCTTCGATTTCCTTCTCTGTCAGTGAAATCTTTGCTGCGATTCTGTCATAATCTTCTCTGTGATGTTCTTTTAAATCCTGGATCAGAGCGATCACATATCTTAAATTCCACTTTGCAAGGTAATTCGTATACACGTTATTGTCTACCGGTTCATGCCACTCATCCGGTCCCGTCACTTTGCGGATCTCGTAACGGTCTTTCTCTGCAATGTATTCGCATCTGCTTGCCCAGAATCTTGCTGTCTCCATAAGAATTTCTGCTCCCTTTTTTAATAGGAAAGAAGTGTCCTTTGTAATCTTCACATAATCGTAAATTCCATAGGCAACAGCAGCCGTCACATGATGTTCATAATCCGCTACATAACAGCGATAGCAGGTTCCATCCGGTTCGATCGTCCAATCCGGACACTGCTCCGTTCCGTCATCCGCAGATTCCCACGGATACTGTGCGCCCTTGTATCCGTTCTTTGCCGCATTTGCGCGCGCAGCATCAAGAAGTCGATAGCGGTAAGATTCCAGATTCTTTGCCGTTTTCGGGAAAACATAAGCAAAGAACGGAAGCATAAACAATTCGGTATCCCAGAAAGCATGTCCGCCGTACTCCTCACCGTGAAGCAGCTTTGCCCCCACGTTTACACGGTCATCATGCTCATTTCCTGTACTCATCAGATGGAAGATATTAAACCGCACTGCACGGTCCAGATCAAAATCTCCCTGAATCTGGATATCGGCCTCTTTCCACATCTCCTCGTATACTTTGAAATGCTCTGCCAGTTCCTGCTCAAATCCTCGCTGCACAAATACATCGATCTCGTTTTTCACAGCGCTGTGCAGCTCGTATTTCGGAAGATCCCGCTCTGTGTAAATGCTTGCATATTTTGTGATCTCTGTTGTCACTCCCTGCTCTGCATCAAAATCCTGGAATTCTATGGTCTGTTCTCCAAACGCATAGAACTGTCTTGTCTTGATCACGCTCTTTCCATCTCTCACTGCATCGAGGAACGCACCGGTTCCTACGTGAAGGTGGTTATCCCTTGTCGCACACTCGATATATACTCCGTTTTCCGCCAGTCTCTCATTTGCCACAAGATACGTATGTTTCACTTTAAAGCGCGGCGCATCTGCGAAATTGATCACGGAACCATCCACAATATTTTCCACTTCAATGATACCGTCATAATTGACCGGAGTTACATACAGTTTGACTGCCATCCGGTGCACATTTGCCCGGCTCACAAAACGGATTCCTTCTACCAGCGTTTGTCTTCCTTTTTTATCTTCCAGAAGAAACCGCTTCACAAGCATCGCATGCTTCATGTCCAGCACCCGGCTAAATTCCAGAATGCTGCAATTCTCAACCCCGATCAGTTCTTTTTCTACATACAGTCTGATTCCGAGCCAGTTCGGGAGATTTGCCAGCTCCCGCATAAATGTCTCCGATTTGTCAAACACACCGTTTACAAATGTACAAGGAAGACTCTTGACTGTCCCTTCCTCGTAGCTTCCTCTTGTCCCCAGATAACCGTTTGCCAGACAGAACAGACTCTCATAGTTCAGATTCTCCGCCGCGTCATATTCATCCTGGAGAATCAGCCATTCGTCACTGCCCAGCAATGTCTGTAATTTCTCTGAAAATCTATCTCTTATCATCTTCCTTCACTCCTTTAGTCAAGATATTTTTTTCTTGCAGTCTCTTTTTCCGTTCCCGCCTCTATCATCTGCAGTGTAAATGCCATCGAGAAATCCTGACGTTTTACTTTGGCACGTTCAACCTGTTCTTCCCCGCAGCTGTTGCTTCCGAGTCCGGAATGTTTGTAATCCAGATGGATGATCACATCATCTGCCCTCTCCATCTGCCATGCATGGTCGGCTTTTTCCAGACTTTCGTCCGTATAATTGGACAGATTCAATCCAAGCGGTGCTTCCATCGTGCAGAGCATTGCCTTTTTGCCATCTCCGATCGAGAACCATTTGACATCTTCCCGATGTCCGTTCTCCTGTGGATATACATAGTTTGTCATCATGCCATCCACGCTGCTCTCATAGATTCCCATAAAGGCAGCTTCTTTGCTGTCCACATAGTTTTCTCCGAATCCTCTTCCGTACCACATCGCATTCTGAAGTTCTTTATTTCCTTTCATCAGAACACCAATGCGCGGAAGGAATGCCGGTTCTTCTTTTCCGTTCTGTACGGTTTTTGCATTCAATGTCACTTTCACCTGTCCGCAGGAGTATACATTGTACTCATAATCACATACAAATCCCCATGACTGATTGTAACATCCGAAGTATTTTCCGATCGCTACTGTCACGCAGCCTTCTTTTTCGTGATAGCGGAAGTATTCTGTCTGCTCACATGGCTTCTGAAGGAAATACTTGTTCATCCAGTCCTCTTTTTTGTACATATCGTTGTCGATCGTTGCACGGTAGACACTCATCTTTGGTCCCGCAGTTAAAAATTCTCTGTCGCCTGAGGAAACAGAAAGCAGTGTTCCAAATACCGAATGGAACTGCACTGTGATCTTCTCATTTTGTACCGTCAGGATTCCTTTTTCTTCTGTGACCTGAAGTGTTTCTCCCTGCGGGCGTTCCTCCAGTACCTCTGCGTGGATTTCCATCGGGAACTGTGCTCTTACAAGTTCATGACCTGCCGGCGCATAAAGTGTTTCCTCTTTCTCGCAGATAGAAATATTTAAATAGTAATCCACATTTTTCTCCGCCTCAAACGGTGCATATGGAATCTGAATCTTCTGTGTCTCCTGAGGTTCTGCCGCAAGTTCTGTAATTCTTCCTTCCTGCACTGTCTGATCCTCTGCCTGAATCCACCATCTCAGTTCCAGATGGGACAGATTTCGGAAATCATAATAATTTTTCAGCTGGATTTCTCTATATTTTCCCGGTACCTTTGTCACTTCCACCGGTGCGATCACCTGCTTATATTCTGCCAGTGCCGGAGACGGAGTGCGGTCCGGCATCAGAAGTCCGTCAATACAGAAGTTTCCATTTGTCGGGAAATCTCCATAGTTTCCACCATAGCGGTAATATTCATGTCCGTCTTCTTCTGTGTAGATTCCGTGATCATACCATTCCCAGATAAATCCGCCCTGAAGTCTTTTGTATTTCCGGAACAGCTCCTGATGTTCTTTGAGACCTCCCGGTCCATTTCCCATCGCATGTCCGTATTCACACATCACATGCGGTTTGTTGCCTTTTATCTGATATTCTGCAATCTCTTTGAGCGGTTTTAATCTTGTGTACATCGTAGAGTAAACGTCGGTCACTTCTGCCTCGAAGTCTCCCTCATAGTGAACAAGTCTTGTGTCATCCAGCTTGCGGATTGCCTCTGCCGCACTGCGGAAGTTGCATCCAAATGTAGACTCATTCCCCATCGACCACATAATGATACATGGATGATTGCGGTCACGTTTCACCATTCTGACACTTCGGTCCACATAGGATTTTTTCCACTCCGGATCATCTGTGATCCATTTGTAATTTCCTGTCCACTCAAATCCATGACATTCCAGATCCGCCTCATCAATCACATACAGTCCATATTCATCGCACAAATCGTAGAGATATTCATTTGCCGGATAGTGAGAGCAGCGCACGGCATTGATATTGTGCTGCTTCATCAGAACGATATCTGCCTTTGTCTGTTCATAGGTGACACATCTTCCTTCCTTCGGATTGTAATCATGATGGTTCACTCCGTTTAACAGAATGACAGTGTTGTTGACGCGGAAATTCTGATCGATGATCTCGACTCTTCTAAATCCGGTTCTGACCTGCACTTCGTGCTCTCCCGCCGAGACGGTCAGCACATAAAGTTCCGGTGTCTCTGCTGTCCAAGGCTTGATCTCTCCGACTTTTTCTGACCAGTCCGCTTTCTTTTCTTCTGTCCGGCATGTTCCCTCCGCGATCGTCTGTCCGTCTTTTTCCAGTTTCCATGTCAGTGTCACATCGCACTTTGTTTTTACAGAGACATTTAAAATTCCGTTTTTGTAGCTGTCATCCAGAGTTCCATCGACAGAGCAGTCCAAAATACTGTTTTTCGGTTCGTTGATCAGTTCCACATCCCGGAAAATCCCAGACATCCACCACATATCCTGATCTTCCAGATAAGTTCCGTCTGACCATTTATAAACCCGGACCGTAATGTCATTTTCTCCCGCCTCCACAAGCTCTGTAATATCAAATTCACTTGGAAGTCTGCTCACCTTGCTGTATCCGGCATGAACGCCGTTTACCCACACGTCAAACGCACTGTCCACCCCGTGAAATTTTAAAATCGTATCATTCTTTAACCAGTTCTCATCCAAAACTACCGTTCTCTTATAGATTCCTGTCGGGTTCTCTGTCGGGACAAATGGAGGATTGACCGGAAACAGATACAGTACATCTGTGTAGTGCATGTGGTCATATCCCCGTAATTGCCAAACGGATGGAACATCAATCTGATTCCATCCCTGCATGTTCGTCTCTTTATTCATAAACCCTTCAGGAGATAATTCCGGTGCTTCCAGATACAAAAAGTTCCACTCTCCGTTCAATGTCTTTTTGGGAGCGGAATCCTGATAGAAAACAGTTCTGGCCTCTCTTCTTCCGATATGTTCTACTGCTATGTCTTCCCATCTTTTTCTTTCTCGCCTTACCATGTATAAATCTCCTCGTCTTATTTTATTTTTTCTTATATCCGCAGAAATCCCCTCCTGCTTTTGGCACCTTTTCCGGTGCACCCGCTGCAGACAGAAACTCCTGCGGATCCGTTTTTTCTTATTTGATCGAACCGCTTGTGCCTTCTACAATATACTTCTGAGCAAAAATGAAAACCAGAATCGGCGGAATGATCATGATGACTGTGATACAGAGCATCGGAATGATCTGTGTCTCATGCACTCCCTTGAAAGAAGCAAGTCCAAGTGCCAGTGTATATTTACTTCTATCCTGTAAGAAAATCAATGGTCCAAGATAGTCGTTCCATACACTGATCATATTGAGCACGCCGACCAGAATCAAGGAAGGTTTCAGAATCGGCATGAAGATCTTCCAGTAAATCTGGAATGCATTCGCACCGTCAATCCGTGCTGCCTCCTCAAAATCTCTCGGCACTCCCATCAAGAACTGTCTCATCAGGAATATGTAGTATGCAGATCCAAACCATGCCGGAATGATCAGCGGTTTCAATGTGTTGATCCATCCGAACATTTTAAATTCCATATACTGCGGGATCATTGTAACATCCCACGGAATCATCATTGTAGAGAGAAGGATCATAAAGAGAACATTCTTTCCCTTAAAGTTGTATCTGGCAAATCCATATGCAACGAGGGAACAGGAAAGTACCTGACCTGCTGTTGTTCCGACTGTTACCAGAATAGAATTCAATAAATAGGTTCCGAAAGGCTGTGCCTCCCACGCCTCTTTAAAGTTTCCAAAAAGCCATTTTTCCGGAAAAAGCTTTGGCGGATATGCGATCGCCTCTGCCTCGGTCTTAAATGTTGTAAACAACATGTACACAAAAGGTGCCAGGAAGTAAACAGCGACAAGTGTCAGCAGTGTATAAATAATGACTTTTGATTTTTTTGACATTTTCATTACTTTCTACCCCCTCTTTTGTGTTTCTTTTGTTTTTTACTTCCTCCTGCCTCTGTCTCGTAGAATACCCATGCAGAGGAAGATTTAAATACAAGCGCTGTCAGAAGCAGGATGATAATGAACATTACCCATGCATTTGCACTGGCATATCCAAGCTTATGATGCTTAAACGCATTGTTGTATGTATACAGTCCATAGAAATAAGTAGATTTCAGCGGACCTCCTCCTGTGAGCAGCATAACAAGTGTTACCTGCTGGAAGGAACTGATGATCGAAGTGATCAGGTTAAACAAAATCGTCGGTGTGATGATTGGCAGTGTGATGCTGAAAAACTGTCTTGCCGGACTTGCTCCGTCGATAGAAGCAGCCTCATACACATCGATCGGAATGTTTTTAATATCTGTGTAAAAGATCAGCATCATCGTACCGACACCGAACGCACTGGCAAGCACAACCGCGAACAGTGCCCACGCAGGATCGACGAGCCATTTCGGTCCTTCGATTCCAAGAAGAGATAACAGGTAGTTTAACACTCCATACTCTCCGTTTAAGATCCATCCCCAGATAATCGATGTTGCGACACCGGAGATTACTGCCGGAATATAGAAAATCGTACGATAAATCTTCACACCTTTGACCGGCTGTGTGATCAGCATTGCAAGGAACAATGCAATTCCCATGTTCAGCGGTACAAAGATTGCTGCATATTTCAAACTGATCGTCAGTGATTTCCAAAACTGCTTATCACTTGTGAACATCTCAATGTAGTTGCCAAGTCCCCTGAATTCCGGTGCGGCTGTCAGCGGCCAGTCGAAAAAGCTCATGATCAGAGACAAGATCAGCGGTCCTACCGTAAATACTACAAACCCTATGATCCAAGGCATGATAAACAGATATGGAGTTGCAGTTTTCAGAAATTTCTTTTGTTTCATTCTTTCTTTCCTCCCATCGGGATCAAATCAGTGTCCTCGGTTACTGCTGTGCTGCCTCATCTAAGACATCTGACGGGTTTTCCAGTACGCTTGGATTGAATATCTGCTCAAACGATAAAGAAAGGTTCTCTGATAACTCTGACCATTCATCGATAATGAAGCTTGCCGGAGTATACCCGTCACTTTGTTCCAGCATCGTGTAGAACGGTGCGTACTGCGGCTGTTCCATAATTTTCTCGGATTCCACAACACTGTTTAAAACAGGAAGTTCCAGACCGATTCTCTCTTTGTTTAACTCCTCGCTTGTCCAGAATTTTACAAATTCCCATGCCTCATCTTTATGCTTGGAATCTTTTGAGATAGAGATTCCGGAAGAGCTTAAGATACTTACTGACGGATGATCCGCATCTGCGAAAGACGGAATATTTACCACGCCATAGTTCATACCGTCCTCCTCCAGAGAATCGATCGCCCAGGAACCATACACATACATTGCCGTGTTCCCCGCACGGAATTCATCTGTACCGGTCTTCTCTGTAGCAACTGCATATTCTTCCTTTTCCATTTCCTGGAACATCTCAAATACTTCTTTTGACTTCTTCGAGTTCAGATTCTTCTCAAGATTTCCATCTTCATCTGTGTAAGCTGTTCCGTTGCTCCATAAATACATTTCAAAATCATACGGGTCCGGTTTCATCTGGAAAGAAAAGCCTTTAACACCACATTTCTCATAAATTGTCTTCGCTGCTTTTTGGAGATCATCCCATGTCCAGTCATTTGTCGGTTCCGCAATCCCTGCCTCGGCGAACAGATCTTTGTTGTAGAACAATGCATGTGTCGTAAACCCTACCGGAATTCCGTAAGTAGTACCATCCAGTGAATTATAGTTCCAAAGTGTATCATAGAAATTGGATTTGTAATCTTCTCCCTCTTTTTCGATATACGAATCCAATGGCTCCAGTCCATCTGCATACGCCGGGTAATTCCACATGTACATCACATCCGGTGTATCTCCGGATCCCATACCGGCGCTGATTTTCGTATCAAAATCACTTCCGTATGCTTCCAGTGTCACTTCGATGTCTTCGTGTTCCGCATTAAACTGATCTACAAGTTTCTGCTGACGATCCACATCTTCCGCAGTATCCCATGATGCAAAACGAAGTTTTACCTTTCCGTTGCTTGCTTCTTCTTTCTCTTCCTTGCTGCCGCAGCCGCCTAAAATTGTCGTTGCTGTCATTGTCAAAATAAGTATTCCCACCAGTTTCTTCTTCATGTCGTTTCCTCCTCGCTTTTTTAGTATGTGGTTATTATATTCTTTACTAAGTAAAAAGTCAATGTTTTTACTAAACAAGTAATTCATTTTGTATATTTTACTTATTTTAACTTCCTATTTTTGTGTATTTTTCACAATAAATTTTGTCCTTATTATGCTTATATCAATTCTAAGCAGTCTGCATCAATTCATTTTTACTGATTCTTGTGATCTTTTCACTCGTCATTTTTCTTTTCTTTTTCTATTCTAAGGAAATGATAGCAACGAAAAAAGCACCCACTTTCTATCGTGGATGCCTTTTCTTTATAATAGTTAATCATGGAGTAAGCAATATTTATTTGTTCAGTCCCATTTCTTCTCTTACTTCGATGAAGCATTTTACAATGAAGTCGATATCTTCTTTTGTATGGCTTGCGCATACCTGTGTACGGATTCTTGCTTTTCCCTTCGGAACTACCGGATAAGAGAACGCAACAACGTATACTCCTTTTGCTCTCATACGTTCTGCAAATTCTGCCGCTGTCACTTCATCGTATAACATTACAGGTACACATGGATGTGTTCCCATGATGATATCAAATCCGTTGTCTACAAGTTGTTTACGATAGTATGCTGTTGTCTCTTCTAAGTGGTCACGAAGCTCTGTGCTTTCCTCCAACATATTGAACATCTCAATACTTGCACCTGCGATTGCCGGAGCGAGTGAGTTGGAGAATAAGTACGGACGGCTTCTCTGACGGAGAAGATCAATGATTTCTTTTCTTCCGGATGTGTATCCGCCTGACGCTCCGCCGAGTGCTTTTCCCAAAGTACCTGTGATGATATCCACACGTCCTTCTACACCGCAGTGCTCTGCTGTTCCACGTCCGTGAGCTCCGACAAATCCTACTGCATGGCTGTCGTCCACCATAACGAGTGCATTGTATTTATCCGCAAGGTCACACACCCCTTTTAAGTTACAGATGATTCCGTCCATTGAGAATACACCGTCTGTCGCGATCAGTTTGATTCTTGCCCCTGCTTCGTCTGCCTCTTTTAATTTTGCTTCCAGATCTTCCATATTGTTGTTCTTATAACGGAAACGTTTTGCTTTGCAGAGACGTACTCCATCGATAATAGAAGCATGGTTTAATTCATCACTGATAACTGCATCGTCTGCTGTTAAGATTGTCTCAAATAATCCACCGTTTGCATCAAAGCAGGAAGAGTAGAGAATTGTGTCATCTGTTCCGAGGAATCCGGAGATCTTCGCTTCCAGCTGTTTGTGGATATCCTGAGTTCCGCAGATGAAACGTACCGATGCAACTCCGTATCCTCTCTCATCGTATGTTCTCTTTGCTGCGTCGATCAGTCTCTGGTTGTCTCCAAGTCCGAGATAGTTATTTGCACACATGTTGATAACTTCTCTTCCGTCTTCCAGTTTTACTTTTGCGCTCTGTGGAGAAACGATCGGAGCCTCCCCTTTAAATAATCCTGCTGCCTTGATGTCTTCTACTTCTTTTGTGTAGATGCTTAAAATATCATTTTTACGTGCCATGTTGAAATCTTCCTTTCTTTCAGACAACTTTTTGTCATTTTTATCTGTTTTTCAGGAGTAGATTCGGGAATCACCCGCGAAGCCTTCTGTCTCTCCCGCGGATTTTCCCTCCTCTGCTCTGGCATTCTTTCTTATTCGATCTTAAAATTCCTGTGGCTGTGCCTCTAACTGATCTAAGTCTTCCCAGTTCAGGATAACCTTTCCTGACTGTCCGGAAATCATTGCATCAAATCCTGCTTTGTATTCTTTGATGTTCAGTCTGTGTGTGATGATATCGGAGATGTCCAGCCCTGCCTGAAGCATTGTAGTCATCTTGTACCATGTATCCCATACTTTACGTCCATAGATTCCGCGGATATTCAGTCCGTTCCAAATAACTGTCTCCCAGTTGATCTGTGCATCCGGTCTCTGAAGTCCTAACACTGCGATCTTACCGCCGTGCTTCATGTTGTCGATCATGTCTCTGAATCCTGCCTGTGCTCCGGACATTTCCATACCAACGTCAAAACCTTCTGTCATTCCGATTTCCTTCATGACATCTTCTAATTTTTCATTTGCAAGATTGACTGTTCTTGTTGCTCCCAATTTTTTTGCAAGGTCCAGACGATACTGGTTAAAGTCTGTGATAACAACGTGTCTTGCCCCTGCAAATTTTGCGATTGCCGCTGCCATGATTCCGATCGGTCCTGCCCCTGTGATCAGGACATCTTCTCCTAACACTTCATAAGAAAGTGCTGTATGTGTCGCATTTCCGAATGGATCAAAGATCGCGTACATCTCTTCCGGAATCGCCGGGTTCGTCGGCCATACATTGGAAGCAGGGATGACAAGGTATTCTGCAAATGCTCCGTCACGGTTTACTCCCACACCTTTTGCGTCTTTACAGTTTTCTTTGTGTCCTTCCAGACAGTTGCGGCATTTTCCGCATACAATATGTCCTTCTCCGGATACGATGTCTCCGATGTTGAACCCTTCTACACCAGATCCCATCTCTACAATCTCTCCGACATATTCATGTCCGGCTGTCTGTCCTACTGCGATGGTGTGCTGTGCCCATTCATTCCACTGATAAATATGTACGTCTGTTCCACAGATCGCTGTCTTGTGGATCTTGATCTTCACATCGTTTGTACCAACTTCCGGAATCGGTACTCTCTTTAATGCAAGTCCCGGAGCTGCTGTTTCTTTTACAAGTGCCCACATTTTGTTATCGTTCATCTTATTTTCCCTCCGTGTGATTGTGATTCAGTGTGATCACCATTTGTATCTATCATACTCTATTTTGACATTTTTTTCAAGACTTTTTTCCGCATATCACGAACATTTTTATCTTGATGTCCGCATGCAGAAAACACTTGTTTTCTCAGAACATTCATCATTGACAGAGGAGAAAAAACACGATACACTCTTCGTATAATTGAGTGCAATCAGATGCCCGCAAGGGATAATAGGGAAATGAGTGTGATTCTCATACGGTCCCGCCACTGTGTTGGAGGAATCGTCAGCCAATATGCCACTGGGATACCGGGAAGGCGGCTGGCGGTGTTGATGCCTGAGTCAGAAGACCTGTCTGTTGCATAAGATTCACACATAGTTACGAGCGATGACTAGGTGTATAAAGAGGGTGTCGTAAATGACAGAAAGTTTGAGCAAGTGACAGCCTGTGTCTGAGCAGACACCGGTTGCTTCCTGCATAGAGCTTCTTTTTACGACAGCCCCTTTATCGCGCATGCCTGTCTGCTTTTTCGCAAGACAGGTTTTTTATTTTGTAGAAATTTTCTCTATGAAATAAGCAGCAAAATGCAGGAGGAATAATCAATGAACAAAACACAAAAAAAACTCGTCACTTTATCAACCGTGCTCGCCATCGGTTTTGGAATTTACCCTGCCGCCAATGCGATGCATATTATGGAAGGCTATCTTCCGGTTACTTACTGTGTCGCATGGGGCATTCTCTGTGTTCCATTTCTGATCACAGGCTTTTTCTCCCTGAAGAAAACGATTCAGGAACACCGGAAGACGCTGATTCTTCTGGCAATGGCAGGCGCCTACGCGTTCGTTTTATCTGCGTTAAAGATCCCGTCCGTCACAGGAAGCAGTTCTCATATGACAGGAACGGGACTTGGCGCGATCCTGTTCGGACCATGTGCCACTGGGATTTTAGGACTGATCGTCCTTCTGTTTCAGGCAGTACTTCTCGCTCACGGAGGGCTTACAACACTTGGAGCAAATACGTTTTCTATGGCGATCGCCGGTCCACTTCTGACATTTGGGATCTACAAGTTCTGTCAGAAATTAAAACTGAACCGGATGGTCACAATCTTTCTTGCGGCTTCCCTCGGAGATTTATTTACTTATTGTATCACAAGTTTTCAGCTTGCTCTCGCTTACCCTTCCGAAGTAGGCGGATTTGCCGCTTCTTTAGGCAAGTTTATGGGGATTTTTGCAGCGACCCAGGTACCGCTTGCAATCATCGAAGGACTTCTGACCGTTGTCGTTATCATGAGTCTGGAATCTTACGCAAAATCCGAATTATCTGCACTTGGATACTTCAAAGGAGGTGCTGCAAATGTCAAGTAAAGCAAAATCTATCATTATTTTATTACTGCTCTGCGTACTGATCGCTGTGATCCCGCTTACCATGAGCAAAAACAAAGGCTCTGAATTCGGCGGTGCAGACGGTGAGGCGGAAACTGCCATCACAGAAATCGACCCGGATTATGAGGCATGGGCCTCCCCGATTCTGGAGCCGCCGGGAGGCGAGACAGAAAGTCTTCTGTTCTGTCTTCAGGCAGGGCTTGGCGCTGGAGTCTTCGGGTATCTGCTCGGTGTCCTGAGAGAACGCGCAAGACACGAATCCAAAGAAGAATCGCAACCTGCAAAATAAAAACGGAGGAACGTTTTTCATTTACTATGCTATGTTTTTATCCGGAAAGGACTGTCTATGTTTGAGATCGACACACTTTGTTATCATTCAAAATTAAGAGAGAAGAACGCAGAGATAAAGTTTGCTTTCGCCGTGCTGACACTGTTGATCTGTGTCTGGAACCGCTCCATTGTGATCGCAGCAGTCATTTTTGCTACTACCGGATTTCTGACCGTATGTATGGGCGGCATTCCCGCTGCCCGCTACATACGGCTTTTATGCATTCCGTTTTTCTTCCTCCTTTTGAGTACTTTGACAGTTGTCATCAATTTTTCAAAGACACCTCTGTCAGGATATGCGATCCAACTCGGAACTTTTTACATCACAGCAGGAAAAGATACGCTTTTCTTTGCCATGCAGATTTTCTGCACCGCATTTGGATCTGTTTCCTGCCTTTATTTTTTATCACTTTCAACACCGATGACGGATCTGATCGCCGTTTTGGAAAGGCTGCACTGTCCTTCCTTGTTCATCGAACTGATGCTTTTGATCTATCGGTTTCTCTTTGTTCTTGCCGGGCTTGTCTCTTCTATTTCCACAGCCCAGAAAGCACGGCTTGGCAATCGGGATTTTCGAACTTCCTTTTCTTCGTTCGGTGCACTCTTGTCCGTTCTGTTCATCCGTGCCATTCAGAAATCGGGCAGACTGTATGATGCGATGGAATCCCGCTGTTATGATGGAACGATCCGCGTTCTCCATCGACGGTATCCGGTCACGCGAAAGGAGCTCTTTCTTTTCATCGGTTATGAATTCTTGTTACTCTACTTTTCATGGAAAGGACTGCCATAATGTCAGAAACGATTTTAGAAGCAAAGCATTTATATTTCTCCTATGACAACGATCATACAAATTCTCTCAATGATTTTTCCTTGAAAATTGAAAAAGGAAAGAAAATTGCAGTGATGGGATCAAACGGTTCCGGAAAATCTACCTTTTTCCTCTGCTGCAACGGGATCCACCGACCTTCCTCCGGGAATCTGTTCTTTCACGGAAAAGAAATCGGCTATTCGCGCAGAGAACTTTTGGATCTGCGGAGTAAAATCGGCATCGTCTTTCAGGATCCGGATGACCAGCTCTTTTCCGCCAGTGTCTATGAAGAGATTTCTTTCGGGCTCTTAAACCTCGGCACTTCAAGAGAGGCGGCAGAACAGGCAGTGTCCGATATTATTTCCGAACTGGAAATCACACCGTTTCAGGGGAAGCCGACTCACGCATTGAGCGGCGGGCAAAAGAAACAGGTTGCCATTGCAGATATTCTTGTTATGCAGCCGGAAATTCTGATTCTCGATGAACCTGCTGCCGCTCTTGATCCGAAACATACCGATATTGTGCGGGCATTGATTGATAAGCTTTCCGATAACAATATGACGATTCTGATCGCCACGCATGATGCCGACTACGCATTTGCCTGGGCCGATGAAGTGGTTCTGATCCACGAAGGCAGCGTTTTAAAAAGCGGAACGCCACTTGCTGTTTTCTCCGACACAGAAGCACTGGCACGCACCAACTTAAGACAGCCATCTGTCCTTCCGCTTTTTCAGACATTGTGCAGGAAACAGATTTTATCAGAAAAGCTTCCGGTCCCAAGAACTCTCAAAGAACTTGAGCAACGATTGGAGGATTTACCGGATCATTCTGAGAAAGCATACTCTAAATAAAGTACCACCAAAATCAAATACTCTATTTTATTCTTATAGAAAGTGAGAACTGTATTATGAATTTTATTGAAAAAAAAGCAATCCTTGTTGTCAGCTTTGGCACAAGCCATGATAACACCCGTGCGGTCACCATCGATGCGATCGAATCCGACATCGCCGCCGCCTTTCCGGACTTTGCAATTTACCGTGCATGGACAAGTGGAATGATCATCAAAAAAATACTGAAACGTGACAATGTTAAAATCTTCACCGTAACCGAGGCAATGGAACAGATGCGCGCAGATGGGGTCACAGATGTCATTATCCAGCCAACCCATGTGATCAACGGAATTGAGAATGACCTGATGAAAGAACATGCACTCTCCTTCCGTGACAATTTTCACTCCATCCGATTTGGAACGCCGCTTCTGACAAGTGAAGCGGATAACCGGGCTGTGATTGCGGCAATCACTGAGACTTTCTCATCTCTCTCCAAAAAAGAGGCTCTCGTACTTATGGGTCATGGAACTACGCATTATTCCAATGCAATCTATGCTGCTTTGGATTATCAATTCAAAGAGATGGGATATCCAAATATCTTTGTCGGAACCGTGGAAGCCTATCCGGATATGGACACGCTGCTGCGCCTTGTTGATCAAGATCATCCGGAACAGATTTATCTGGCTCCTTTTATGATCGTTGCAGGGGATCACGCTGTAAATGATATGGCGGGGGAAGATGATGATTCCTGGAAATCACAGTTTCAGGCACTTGGATATCCGGTGACATGTATCTTGAAGGGACTTGGAGAATATGAAGCAATCCGGAAGATCTTCCTTGATCATATCAGAGATATCTTAGCAGAAGCATAATTTTATCTTCCATCCCGCTCGATCATATACAGCAGTGCATTGCAGATACAAGCCGCAATATTACTTCCCCCTTTTCTTCCTCTCGCCACAATATACGGTACTCCCGCCTCCATGATCAGCTCCTTTGACTGCACAACGTTGACAAATCCAACCGGAACTCCGATCACCAGTGACGGGGAAATTTTCTTTTCCTGAATCAATTCATAGAGACGTACAAGCGCCGTCGGAGCATTTCCCACTGCGATGATCGGATGTCCTCCCAACTCTGCCGCCTTCTCCATGCTGACTACCGCGCGTGTCTCTCCCCGCTCCCTGGCTGCAGCCGCCACATCTTCGTCTGCCATGAAGCAGTGGATCTCTCCTCCCAGTTCCTGTAAGATTTTTTTATTGACCCCTGCTTTTCCCATGTTCGTGTCGGTGATGATCGCTTCGCCGTGCTTCAGCGCAGCAAGGGCAGCTTCCACCGCACCTTCTGAAAAGACAAGGTTGTCTGCGTAATCAAAATCTGCACTTGTATGGATACATCTTTTGATGATCGGCTCGTGCAGCTTTGGGAAGGTCCGATCTTTCAGCTCCTCACCTATGATTTCAAAACTTCTCTTTTCTATTTGTGCCGGTTCTACTTTTTCTAATACAATCTTCATCGGTATCTCCTTTTCTCAGTTTCGGCAGATTTTATATCCCTGCTTCCAGAATCTCATAGATTTTTTCCATGTCCAGATGTGCCCGCAATCCTTCTGCGAGGAGGTCATACTGTGTCTCTTTAAAGGCTGCAAAATCCACTTGCTCCAGATCCGAAAGTGTGATTCCTTTTTTCTCTGCAAGCGCCTCTAAAATCGCCGGCACAACACCTTCCCCGTCAAAGATTCCATGCACATAAGTGCCATATACATTTTCTTTCCAGCAGCCATCTGCTTTTTCGTTTTCTTTTCCTGTTTCTGTCTGTAATCTTTCCTCTTGATGGGATGTTTCCCGCAGTTTTGCCAGTGTCTGTCCACGGCATACGGTCTGTCCCATATGGACCTCGTACCCGTAAAATGGAATCCCTGCAAGCCTTTTCAGCGTTCCGCCCGGCATCTTAAATTTCCCTTCTACCCTTGTCCTTGTCTTTTCTGTGGAAAATACGGTGTCCACCGGGAGCAGTCCCATCCCTTGGATCGTTCCTCCCGACTCCATGTGTTCGGGATCTGCAATCGACTCTCCAAGCATCTGGTATCCGCCGCAGATTCCGAAAATGACCGTTCCCCTGGCCTGTGCTTTTAAGATTGCCGCCTCCATACCGCTTTGTCTGAGCCATCTGAGATCTTCCATCGTATTTTTGCTGCCCGGCAGGATGATCAGATCCGGTTCCTGCAATTCTCTTACATGCTCCACATAGCGGACAGACGCTTCCTTTGCCACTTCCAGCGCATTGAAGTCTGTAAAATTGGAAATCCTCGGAAGACGGATCACGGCAATATCAATCTTTCCTGCCGCCTCTTTCATCCAAAACCGTTCCGTCAGGCTGTCCTCATCATCTAACTGTACCTGCAGATACGGGGCGACTCCCACAACCGGAATCCCTCCTTTTTCTTCCAGCATCACAACACCCGGATCTAAAATCGTCTTATCTCCCCGGAATTTATTGATGATCAGGCCTTTGACCATCTGTTTTTCCTCTTCCTCCAATAAAAGAAGTGTCCCGAGAAGCTGTGCAAACACCCCTCCGCGGTCGATGTCTCCCACGAGAAGGACCGGCGCTTTGGCTAGTTTTGCCATCCCCATATTCACGATATCATCCTGCTTCAGATTGATCTCCGCCGGGCTTCCGGCTCCTTCGATCACGATAATATCATATTCCTCCTCCAGTTTTTGATAGGCGCGCAGAATATCCGGAATCAGTTTTTTCTTATAAGCAAAATAATCCCTTGCCTTCATCGTGCCAATGACTTCTCCATTTACGATCACCTGGGATCCCGTATCGTTGGTCGGTTTTAAGAGAATCGGATTCATCCACACCGACGGTTCAATGCCTGCTGCCTCCGCCTGCATCACCTGTGCCCGCCCCATTTCCAGTCCATCTTCTGTGATAAAGGAGTTGAGCGCCATGTTCTGTGATTTAAACGGCGCGCACCGGTATCCGTCCTGCCGAAAGATCCGGCACAGTCCCGCCGCGATCAGGCTTTTCCCCGCACTGGACATCGTGCCCTGTATCATGATTGCTTTTGCCATTTTTCTATCCCTTCTATCAGCTTTTTATTTTCATTTCTCGTCCGCACTGCCACACGGTAAAATCCTTCCGAAAGTCCCGGATAATTCTGGCAGTCCCGGATCAGAATCCCCTGCCTGCGGCATCCTTCGTACAGCCCTTTTTCTCCCCGGAAAAAAATATAGTTTGCCTCTGATGCATAGCATTTCATTCCAAGTCTGGTAAGTTCTTCTCTAAGATATGCCTTTTCTTCCCGGATCAGCGCTTTCGCTCTTTTTACATATGCATCTTCTCCCAGTGCCGCAATCCCTGCCGCCTGAGCCGGAACCGAGACATTCCACGGCTGCACTGCCTGCTCCATTTTCCCTAACAGTTCTTTGTTTTGACAGATTCCATATCCAAGCCGGAGCCCCGGAATTGCATAGCGCTTTGTAAATGCTTTGAGAAGGAACAGATTTGGGTACTGATCTGTCATATCCTTTAATTCAAATGCTTCCGGCTCCTCCACAAAATCGAGAAAGCACTCGTCTACAACTAAAAAAATCTGTTTTTCTTTGCACCGTTCCAGAATCTGTATCAGCAGTTCTCTCTCTGTCAAAACTCCGGTCGGATTGTTCGGATTGCACAAAAATACAATATCTGTTTCCCCGGTCAACACCTGCAGAAAGTCTTCTGTGAGCCGAAATCCGGTTTCTTCTGAAAGCGGGTAATGAAAAACCTCACACCCGGCTGCCAGAAGTGCCTGCTCATACTCTGCAAATGTAGGCTGCGGCAGAATCGCCCGCTTTGGTCTGAGCGTGTATCCGAGCGCAAAGATCAGCTCCGCCGCACCGTTTCCGATGATCAGCTTTTCTTCTTTAACCTGCTCTGCCCGTCCAAGTCGTCTTTTTAAAGTTCTGCACTGCACATCCGGATAATGCGCAATGTCATTCACACACGCCGCCACCGCTTCTTTTACACTGTCCGGCGGTCCCAGCGGATTGATGTTTGCCGAGAAGTCAATACAATCCGGATTCCGGTAAACATCCCCTCCGTGGATCAATTTTTTCATGTTCTTTTCTCCTGCCTTTCCTGACTTTGGGATTCCATCTCTTTGTCATGTTTCTCATACTTTCTTACAGGCAAATTCCCACATACAGCATTGTAAATACAATGACCGCGATGACCGCCGTTCCATACAGCAGCTGATTTGCCCTCCGGATATCTTCGGCTTCTATCTTTCGTTTGGCATCTCCGATCGTCGGCTTCTCGTACAATTTGCCAAAATACCATGCATTTCCCGCAAGCTGCACGCCGAGCGCTCCAGCCATGACTGCTTCTGTCTGTGCAGAATTAGGGCTGGCGTGATTCCGTCTGTCCCTCCTGTAAATCCGGGCTGCCTCTTTCCAGCGACGCCCTTCCACCGCCGCAGCTGCAATCATAAACAATGCGGACAGTCTCGCCGGGATGTAGTTGACAAGATCATCCAGTTTGGCGGCACAGGTTCCGAAATTTTTATATTTCTCGTTTTTGTAGCCCACCATAGAATCCATCGTATTGATCGCCTTGTAAAAATAAGCCCCCACGCCTCCTGCAAGCATCATATAAAACAAAGGCGCGATCACCCCGTCGGACGTGTTTTCCGCAACCGTCTCTACCGCAGCTTTTGTGATTCCTTCCTCGGTAAGCGCGGCAGTATCCCGCCCCACGATCATAGAGACGGCATATCTTGCCCCCTCGATATCTTCTGCCTGTAATCGTTCATACACTTTCATGCTTTCCGTTCTCAGCGATTTTGTCGCCAGCATCTGCCAGCACATGCACGATTCCAGAACAAATCCTGCTGCCGGATGCAGGCGGTATGCGAGGAGCAAAAGCCCTCCCGGGATCAGAACACACCCGGTCACGATGCAGAGCACAAGCATTCCTCCCGCCAGCTGTTCCCCTCTTTTTGTCTTCGGAAACCACGCCCGCAGCCATTTTTCACAGGCAGTGATCGCATTTCCGATGATACAGACCGGATGATAGATCCATCTTGGATCACCAATGCAAAGATCCATAAGAAATCCTGTCAGTACCGCAGGCAAGATCCAATTTCCCATTCTTTTCTAACTCCTTTTCTATGTAAACGGAATATCCGCACAGATTTTTCACATGCCATTCGTAAAAAGACTTTTCAAATGCTGTGACGGTCTCCATCAAATTCATAATCACGCCTCCATGTGTCACGACAGCCGCAGATCTTCTTTTCTGCTCTTGACAGACAAAAAGCAGCTTCTCCCAGCCCAAAAGACACCGGCTGCGAAACGCTTCCCTGCTTTCCCCGCCGGGAAAAGGAAGTGTTGCATTGCTGTCGATCCACCTCTGATAAGCTTCTGTCCCCGACAGTTCTTCTGCATTTTTCCCTTCAAAGATCCCAAAGTTACACTCCCTCAGTTCTTCTACGATATAAAACTCCTGCCCCGGATATAAAATTTCCGCTGTCTCCACACAGCGCTTCATCGGGCTGACAAACACGATCTCCGGCGCCTCGTACCTGCACTTTTCGGCCAGTTTTCTTCCTTGTTCACAGAGCGGTTCATCGGTGATCCCGATATACCTGTGTTCCCGATTGCCCTCGGTCATTCCGTGGCGGATCAAATCAATCCGCAGACAGTTTCCCTTCTGTTCTAAATTTTTTAGTACAACCGGAATTCCGCAGACAACCCGAGTGACCTCCTCGGCATGTTCTGCCAGTTCTGTGCAGATTCTTCCGGTCAGTTCCCGCCAGCTGCGGTCAAACGGATCCATCGGCACGATTCCATAGCCGAGTTCATTTGTCACAAGAACAATCTGCGGATTTTCCCGCAGCAGCTTTGGAATCAGCTGTTCTCTAACATACTGCTCCTTTCCTTCTTTCAGCAATCTGCGCAGGTATAGATGGAAATCTGCCATTCCTTCACAGGAAAAAATTTCTTCCTCGGGGCAATCCGCCCCGTTTGCCCACTGCTTAACCGAATCATGTTCTTCCGCATAGGCACGCTTTCCCTGATAAGCTCCTCCGATCACCAATTTCATCTGCTTCTCCTCCTTTTATCTCTTCCATGATTTACCGGAAGATCCCGCCGCCGATCACTGCCGACAGCAGAATCCCCAGTTCACAGACCTGTAAAAACCATCCCGCCAGGTCCCCGGTGATTCCGCCGAAGTTTTTGACAGACATTTTATAATAGTAGAAAAAGATCCCACCGGCTGTCACAACAGCTAAAAGCCCCGGAAGTTTTCCGGTCAGAATCATCAGCGCTGCCAGCAGCACCAGATAGACCGTCATTGTATTTCGTACGATTTTCTTTTTTGCACGGTCAGCGAACATTGCCGCAAGCCCGCTCCCTTTCGCCATCGGAAACGTGACGATCGAGAGTCCGCTTAAGCTTCTTGACATCAGAAAGCCAAGTCCGATCACCGGGATGAGCTCCGTCTGCAGACTCGTCATTGCACCCCCGGTCAAAATCAGATAGATGGCACATGAGAGGATCGCAAACGCACCTGCATGAGAATCTTTCAAAATTTCCAACCGCCTCTCTTTTTCCTGCCACGAGCTGAGTGCATCACAGGTATCCAGAAACCCATCCATATGAATCCCTCCGGTCACAAAGATCGGAAGCACAGTCAAAATCGCCGCGTAAAACAGCTCATGATAGTAGATTCCACAGCTTGCCAGCCACTCTTTGGCATACCACGCTCCCGCAAAGAGAAGTCCGATCACTGCCCCGATCCATGGGAAGAAGCACATGACATACCGCATGTTTTCCTCGGTCCAGTCACTTTGCGGAATCGGAATCTTTGAGTACATCGAACATGCGATTTTAAAACTCTCATACAGCCTTTTTACCTTCTCCATCTTTCCTGCATCCCTTCTTCCTTCTTTGCTTTCAGTTTCAACGGAATCCCATAGACAACCTCTGTGACCTCGTCCGCCTCCGCCGCCAGTACCCGGTTGATCTTCGCCAACTGTTTCTGATACTGTATCGTGTCCGGATCATAGACGATTCCATCGGAAAACACTTCATTTGTCACAAGGACCAGATGCGCTGTCTGCTTTTGGAGCATATGGATTCCCTGCAGGATTTCTTCTGCTGCCCGCTCCTTTGCCCCGTCCTCGGAATACATTTCATTTGCCAGAAGATTGGACATACATTCCAGAAGCACTACACACTCCTGTGGTTTTTCTGCATCTTCCCGCTGACCGTCTGCGTATGTTCCATCCACGCCCTCCGACGGCAGCCGTACTGCTTTCAGGTTTGTATAACATTCAATTGTCTCGAACTGTTTCTCTGCCCGCATTGCCCGGTGTCTTGCGATTTTTTGCTTAGATTCTTCCCCGAAAGGATACATCGTTGCAATGTAGTACCGCGTTTCTCCAAGCTTCATTGCCAGCGTTTCCGCAAAAACCGACTTTCCGCTTCCGCTTCCTCCGGTCACAATCTGAAACATCTACTTCAACTCCTTATAACTCTCAATCGAAATCTCACCGAACGTGCTCATCTTTTTGTAAACGTCCTCCGCCATCTGAAGCAGCGGAAAAATTGCCACCGCTCCGGTCCCTTCTCCAAGACACATGTCACAGGTGAGAAGCGGCTTCTTCTCCAGCGCTTCCAGTATCATCTGCATCGCCGGCTCTTTTGACAAATGAGAGGCGATCATATACGCCTTAGCTTCCGGGCAGATTGTCACCGCCAGAAGGGCTGCCGCCGCCGAGATAAATCCGTCGATGATCACCGGGATTTTCTTTGCCGCTCCTCCCAGAAAAACACCTGCCATCCCTCCGAGATCAAATCCGCCTACCTTTGCAAGCACATCGATCCCGTCTGACCGGTCTGGTTCGTGCAGTTTCACTGCTCTTTTGATGACTTCCTGCTTTCGTTTCAGCGCCTCACTTGTCAGTCCCGCTCCTCTGCCTGTCATCTCTTCTGCCGGCTTCTCTAACAGTACCGCTGCCACCGCGCTGCTTGTCGTCGTATTTCCGATTCCCATCTCCCCGGTGGCGATAATCTCATATCCTTCCTCTGCAAGTTCCTCCGCAATGCGGATTCCGGTTTCCACTGCACAGACCGCCTGCGCTCTTGTCATCGCCCACTCCTGCGCCATATTTTTCGTGCCGTATGCGATCTTTTCATTTCGCAGCTTCGTATCTCTTGCGATTCCGATATCCACCGGAAACAAATCTGCTCCTGCAGCCCTGCACATGATCGCCGCGCTCGTGTCACCGCTTAAGAAGTTTTCCGCCACAATTGCAGTCACCTCCTGCCCGGTCTGGGAAATTCCTTCCGCCACGACACCGTTGTCGGCGCACATGACAACAAGCGCCTTCTTCCCAAAATGCACTTCATCGCTCCCGGTCATTCCCGCTGTCTGAATCAGTACTTCCTCCAGTCTTCCAAGGCTGTGAAGGGGCTTTGCAATACTGTCCCACCGCCGCTGACAACGCTCCATTGCCTCCGTATCCGGCGGACTTATTTTTTTAATTGTTTCCTCCAGAAGTTTTCCTTCTGTCTGTGGCTGCTGTCCTAACATTTCTTACCTCTTTCCTTCCCTGCATTTTTTTACAAAAAGTTCTGCAATCTGTGGATTCCCGCCATAGTGAATGTGCGGATAACCTGCCAGCATCCGCTCTCCTGCGTGCATACATCTCCAGGAGCGCTCACTGAGAGGTTTCTCTGCGAGAAAGTCTTTTCCACAGTTTGCAGAGTCAAAATAGTGAAATTCATGCGCGGTGACCGGATCCGTCTTTTCTCCGAATACAGTTCCTTCCGTCAGCGTCACATATCCGAACCGCGAAAGTTTCCCGGTATAAAATGTATTTCCCGGAAAGACACCCGCCATCGGATACTCCTTTCCTTCCATATCTTTGAGCACCTCATGCAGATACATAAAGCCTCCGCATTCTGCAATGCAGCAGACTCCCTGCCTGATCGCATCCCGGACTGCCGTCCGCATCGATACATTTTCGCTGAGTCTCTCCGCAAAAAGTTCCGGATATCCTCCATAGAACACAAGTCCTTCAAGCTTTGGCGGCAGTTCTGTATCATGAAGCGGCGAGAAAAAGCAAAGTTCTGCCCCTGCCTGACTCAGTGCTTCTAGATTTTCCTCATAGATAAAGCAAAATGCCTCATCTCTTGCCACCCCGATGCGGACCTGCTCTTCTGGCACGATGCTTTTTTCTCTTTTTTCCTGATCTTCTTTTCCGGTAAAATGTGCTTTCTTCTCTGCCTCTTTGACATACTCCGCCTGCTCTGCCAGTGTTAACAGTCCATCCAGATCGACAGTTTTTTCAATCTGTTCACCAAGCAGACGGATCTGCTCTTTCAGCTCTTTGATCTCTTCCGGAAGTTTCAGACCCAGGTGCCGGCTTTCCAGTTTGCATTCCTTCAGTTCCGGCACATATCCGTACACCTGAATTCCGAGCTGCCCCTCCACCATCTGCCGAAGCCTCGGATACAGCATTGGGGATACTCGGTTAAAAATCACACCTTGTATCTGACTGTCTTTTTGATAGGTAAGGAACCCCTGAATCAACGCTGCCGCCGACACACTCATTCCTTTCCCATCCACGATCAGCACCGCCGGTGTCTTCGTCCACTTTGCCACTTCAAACGCACTTGCCCGCGTGGAAATCCCTGCAAGTCCGTCATAATACCCCATAACGCCTTCCAGCACCGCAATCTCACAGTCCACGGAGGCAAGTTGGTGACAGATCTGCTCCCGGTTTAAAAAGAAGCTGTCCAGATTCCGGCTTTTCGTTCCGATGATCTTTGTGTGAAACATCGGATCGATATAATCCGGACCACATTTAAAGGAAGCCACAGCTTTTCCACGTGCCTGCAATGCCTGTAAAATCCCACAGGTGATCAGCGTTTTTCCGCTCCCGCTCGCAGGCGCTCCGAGCAGAAAGCGCGGTATTTTTTTTTTCATTTACCCTTCCTGCCTTTCTCCTCCAAACGAAATGACATAAACCGGGTTTTGTCCGGTCATCATATGATATCTTCCGACTTCCCGTGCACGCGCTGTCTGGACAGAGACAATCTCCGCACCGGAAATCTCCTGCTCTTTTAGATAAGCGAGCGTCTCTGTGACTGTCTCTAATGTAATCGCATTGATCACAACCCGGACCGCCTGATTTTTTTTGCGGACGATCTCCAGGATTTCTTTGAGATTTCCTGAAGAACCTCCGAGAAATACATGTGTCGGAACCGGCAGATTTTCCAGTGCCTCCGGCGCTTTTCCGTGGACAATCTTCAAATGATCTGCCGCAAATATCGTCCGGTTTTTTTCCAGAAGTGCCACTGCCTCCTCATTTTTCTCCACAGCATAAACGACACCGTCAGGAGCCTGCAATGCCATTTCCACCGCCACCGATCCGGTTCCTGCACCTACATCATAGATCACGGCATCCTTCCAGATCCCCAGCTTGGAAATGGAAATGCTTCTGACCTCCTCCTTCGTCATCGGAACCTTTCCTCTGCAAAACCGCTCATCCGGAATCCCGCAGGCAAACGCGCGCCGCTCTGCCTTCCTGTTCCAGATCAGAAAGACTGCCAGCGAATCTGTCTCTCTTTCACAGAATTCCCTCACATTCCCCCGCAAAATCCGCTCATCCGGGTAGGAGAGCCTTTCTCCAACCGCGATCTCACAATCTCCAAAACCATATGCCGTCAACTTCTTACAAAGTTCTGCAATCTGATTTTTCCCGCCTGCCAGCGCAAAAACTACAGGATGTTCCCGGACACCGGAAATCAGCCCTTCCTCTCTTCCATGGACGCTGACTGTCTTCACCTTCTCCCACGGAACATGCAGTTTCGCACAGAAATAGACAAGAGAAGAAATCCCCGGAATCACACGGACTTCCAGTTTCTCCTCCTGTTCTTTTACATGGGCAAGGAGATCCTTTGCCCCGCTGAAAAAGCCGACATCTCCGGAAAACACAACTGTAACCTTCTCGTACTGCGGGTGCGTTTCGATATATTTCAGGATTTCCTCCCCACGGTAGGCACAGAAGACCTGCTGCCCTTCTTGTCTGACTGCCTCTGTCATCCGCTTTGCGCCGATCAGAAGATCTGCCTCCCTGCATGCACGCTTCGCCTCCCCGGTCATCGTCTCAGCAGATCCCAGCCCGATTCCCACAAGGGATACCAGCCGTCTTCTGCCATTCTCCGCCTGGTCATTCTTTTCCTTCGTTCTTCTGTCTGTCTCCTCTTGAAACCGTTTGTCCAGTACTTCTTTACACTGCTCCAAAGAAATCCCGGTTTCCTTCTCCGGTCTTCCAATAATCACAAGCGGAATCCCAAGTCGTTCTGCTGCCTCTTCCTTCTCCCGAAAGCCGCCAGCCGTTCCCGACTCTTTTGTCACAACATACGCTGCATTGCACTGCGCAAACATTGCCTCATTCAGCTCTTCTGAAAACGGCCCCTGCATGCAGATCAAATGTGTTCCGCGGATGCCAAGCTCGGTACATGCATTTACAATCTCCGGCGCCGGCAGGACTCTCGCATAGAGCCGCTCTTCATAGGCAGGAATCTTCGTAAATTCTCTAAGCTCCTTACTTCCGGTCGTCAGAAAAATATTTCCGGCTGTCCCGCTCAGATACTGTGCCGCCTCCGCAGTGGAAGCTACATAAATTTTCTTTCCCTGATTCTTACTTTCTTCGGATTTTCTGACAACCCGGATATATGTTCTCCCCCTTTCCTCACATGCGGTTCTGATATTCTTTGTCACTTCCACCGCATAAGGATGCGTGGCATCGATGACCACTTCCGGCGCTTTCTCCTCAAAAAGCTTCTTCATATCATCCTGATCCAGCCTTCCCCGGTGTACTTCCAGCTGCGCATAGTCTTCCAGAACAGATTCTCCGTATTCTGTCGCCACACAGATCATGGCAGGAATCTGCCTTTCCTCCAGAAATGCCGCCAGTTTTCTGCCCTCCGTTGTGCCGGCAAATACCATCACCCTACACATTTCGGTACCCCCTCGGTGTCACCATCATCTCTTCCAGTGACATGGTCTGTGAATTGCCGACAAATACTGTTGTAAACATATCAACCTGCTCTTCTCTCAGCTGTGCCAGCGTCATGACCTTCTTCTGCTCCCCCGCTCTTCCGATATTGACCACTGTCCCGCAGACAATGTCAGGGCTCTGATATTCCATCAGGATCTCACATGCCCGCCGCAGATAATCTTTGCGCTTTCTGCTCGAAGGGTTGTAAAGACAGATGACAAAATCTGCCTCCGCCGCAGCCCGCAGCCGTCTTTCGATCTTCTCCCACGGAGTCAGAAGATCACTGAGACTGATCAGACAGAAATCATGCATCAGCGGCGCTCCAAGTACCGCCGCCCCTGCGGTGGCTGCCGTCACTCCCGGGATCACTTCCAGCTCTACCTCAGGATAACGCACACCAATCTCATAGAGCAGTCCCGACATGCCGTATACCCCCGCATCTCCGCTGCAGATCATTGCGACGGTCTTTCCTTCCATCGCCGTCTCAAATGCCATTTCACACCGCCTGACTTCCTGCCGCATCGGTGTTGTGAGAAATTCTTTCTCTCCGAAATGTTCCCGGATCAGATCTATGTACACCGTGTAGCCGACAATGACATCACATGCCTTCAACGCCTCCGCCGCCCGGATCGTCATCTGTTCATAGTCCCCCGGTCCAATTCCAACAATATATATTTTATGCAAAATGAATCCTCCATTCTTTCACAGCCAGCGCCGCTGTTACGCCATCTGCCGCTGTCTTTCTCTGTATCAGTTTCCCGCCGTTACTTGCAAGAAGCGCACTTCTCTCGCACACGTTGTCCACTCCCGTTGTCTCTTTTACAAATACAGAGGAAGTAAAACTTCCCTCCACATCGTTTAACAGTTCTGCCGGATATGTGTCAAACGGAATCCCTGATTCCCTGCACCATTTCAAAATGCCCTGCTCGTGCGCTTTTAAGTCAATGCTCGCCGCGCGGCTGATTGCCTCTTTGCAGATGTCAGCCTCCTTGCACACCGCATGCACACAATGATGGATCTTTTCCTTGTCCGTTCCTCTCCGGCAGCCGATCCCCACAGTCACTGCCTTTGGGATCAGCGATAACACTCCCGCTTCGCTGCACCTTTTGATTCCGATATAGATCCCCGGGCGTGCTGTCTCCTCTGCAAAATCCTCGCAGCAGTAAAGCCCTTCCGGAAGAATCTCCGGCAATCCTTTCTCACAGCATACCGGGATCTTCTTTCCCGCAAGCAGCGCTGCGGAGATTTCCTTTGCCAGCTTCAGATCAGAAATCTCCAACCCGTTTTCTTTTGCAAACAGGTCGACTGCAAACCGTTTCTTTCTGTCTGTCGCCGTCGTAATGACCGGAACTGCACCCACTGCATCCGCGATCCAGAGTGCCAACGCATTGGCGCCTCCCAGATGTCCTGCAAGAATCGGAATGCAAAACATGCCCGCTTCATCCAGCACGATCACCGCCGGGTCTTTCGCTTTGCTCTCGATAAACGGCGCAATACTCCTCACTGCAATCCCGACAGCGCCGACAAACACAATCCCGTCCATCTGCCGCATCCACACCTGGACCTGTTCTTTTAGTTCTCCCAAAATGACAGCTGCCCGCATCGTTTCCGGTACCTCTTTTTCCGTAACATACCGGCTCTTCACATAGCGTGAGACTTCGTATGTTGTATTTTTTGCCAGTGTTTCTATTTCTCTTGCAAGCCGGGTGCCGGCCTCGGTAAAGCTGACGATCGCCAGCCGTTTCTTTTTGATTTCCACCTTTTTCTGCTGCTCTGTCACTGCTTCTTACTTCGTCCTTTCCTGCCCGCTTGCTTTCCTGCGCATCCCCTCCCGGAATTCTGTCGTGAACTCCGGATGGTACAGATCAGATCTGCGGTACTGCTGCGGCAGAATGACATCCCCGACAATGATCAATGCCGTCTTTGTGATGCCGCGCTCCCTTGCTGTCTGCGCCAGGCTTCCTACTGTACAGACATATTTCTCCTCATCTGCCCATGTGGCCTTGTAGACGATCGCCGCCGGGGTATCTTCCCGGTAGCCTCCTTCGATCAGCCTCCGGGACAGCTCTTCTAACATTCCGGTGCTTAGGAAAATGACCATTGTCGCCTGATGCGCCGCAAATGACTCAATCGACTCTTTCTCCGGCACCGGTGTCCGCCCTGCCATGCGGGTGATGACCACACTCTGGGAAATATCCGGCAGCGTGTATTCGAGATTCAGCGCCGATGCCGCCCCGCAGAAAGAACTGACTCCCGGACAGTAGTCATAGGAAATTCCCTTCTCATCCAACGCATCCATCTGTTCCCGGATCGCCCCGTACACACAGGGATCCCCGGTATGCAGACGGACAATCTCACATCCCTTTTTGTCTCCTGCCTCCATCACTGCCAGCACTTCCTCCAGTGTCATCTTTGCGCTGTTAAACACTTCGCACCCTTCTTTTTTCTCTTCCAGCAGCTCCGGGTTGACAAGGGATCCTGCATAGATAATGATATCTGCCTCTCCAAGCAGCCGCTGCCCGCGGACGGTGATCAGATCTTTCGCCCCGGAACCTGCCCCTACAAAATGTATCATATTTCCTTTTTCTCCTTTACAATGATCAGTGAATAATATCCCGCATCCTCCGGGATTTCGTCGATCGCATTATAGATTTTCTCTCCCGGCATCCCGCAGTTTTCAATCATGACTGCCGTGGCATCTGCCTGCTTCAACGTTTCTTTGACACGGCCGATCTGCTTTCCCGCCTTCATCAGCACTTTTGTCCCCGGAAGCTTCAATGCTTCCTCTATCTGATACGACGCAGGAATGATGTGAAGCATTTCTGATTTCTCCACCAGTCCCATATTCAGCCGCGCTGCCACTGCACAGAACGATGGGATTCCATTGACGATCTCCACCGGATATCCTGATTCTGCCACTCTCCGGTGAACATAGAGATACGTCGAGTAGATCGTGACATCGCCAAGTGTCAAAAATGCCACCTGCTTTCCTTCCTCTAAAAATGCTTCGATGACCTTTGCCGCTTTCTGATGGCTCTCTTCTAAGCGCACCGGATCTTTTGTCATCGGCATCTCCACCGCAGCCCTTACTTTTTCTGTGATCTCCGGGAATACCGGCAGCACAATCTGATATGCCACACTTTTTTCTACTTCTGTTCCGGGAACAATGATCACCTCACTCTCCCGCATGATTCGCAGCGCCTTCAAAGTCAGAAGTTCCGCCTCCCCCGGTCCTACTCCGATTCCATATAATTTTCCTGTCATTTCTCTATCGTCTCCTCATTTTCTGCAATCTTTTTTAAAAATTCTTCTGCGTGCGCGGTCTCTCCGATCTTACCTTCCCCGCTGGAAAATACAATGGCGGCGGTGGGAAGTTCTCCTTTTGTCCGCCATCCAAGATAATACTCCATCCGCTCCATCAACACGCTCATCACCGCGTCCCGCTCTTCTCTGCCGAGAAGTTCCAACGCCTCCTCGGTCGTCGCACAGTCCAGGATCTTCCGGATCACCGCAGGATCAATCCCCGCCCGAAGTCCTGCTGCCCCGAAAATTTCCATCCTTGCATCGGCGCACCGGGAATGTGTATTCATAATTCCTCCCGCCACTTTCACAAATTTGCCTAAATGTGCGGCGAATAAAATCCCTTTTGCACCGTACTGTGCCGCCAGATCGATCATCTCCCCGACAAAATTGCTGCATTTGACCGCGCGGTCCGGGCTGATCCCGTACGTTTCCTTCAGAAAATCCAGCCCATAGTTTCCCGGCGCCGCCAAAATCCAGCCATTTCCATTGGCCAGCTGCATCTGAATTTCCACACGGATCGTGTCGATCAACGCCTGCTCACTCATCGGTTCCACAACCCCGCTTGTTCCAAGTACCGAAATTCCTCCTGTAATTCCAAGCTTAGGATTGAACGTCTTCTTTGCAAGCTGCTCCCCTTCCGGGATAGAAATGATAATCTCAAGTCCGCCTTCATATCCGTAACGGTCACAGATCTCCTCCGCCTCTTTCCGGATCATCCGCCGCGGCACCTGGTTGATCGCGGCAGCTCCTACCGGCTGGTCCAGTCCTTTTTTTGTCACCCTGCCGACTCCGCAGCCTCCGTCGATCTCAATTTCCGTCCCGGCTTTTCTCGTAACAGATGCATAGACAAGCACTCCGTTTGTAATGTCCGGGTCATCCCCGCTGTCCTTTCTGACAGCACAGACAGCCCGCTCAACTTTTTTTTCTTTCTTTTTTATTTCAATCTCGCATACAGGAAGTGTAAGCTTTTTCCCTTTCGGAAGTACCACATCCACTTCTTCTTTCTTTTCTCCTGAAAATAACATCCCTACTGCAGCCTTTGTTGCAGCCTGCGCGCACGTTCCTGTTGTATATCCTGCACGAAGTCTTGTTTTCTCCATCTGTCTTATCTCCTTTTTCAGTCTTCCGAAAACAAATGTCTCATCTCTCGATACAACAAAAGACAGCCTTTCGGCTGTCTTTTAATACACGGAAAAGAAATGCTTCCGCATCTCTCATGAAATCATTTTGTAAAATCATTGTAATCTGTGTATACTCTTCTCCTCACCGAAAGATGTCACTTGTATATTGACCGATATCCTGACTTAGGACTAAAACCTACTTCCTGCCCTTCCCGCAGCCCGGCACGCGCCGGGGCACAGTGGTATGCAGGGTTCGTCATCCCTTACAGTAGAGTGAGCTGTTGCGGACTTGCACCGCATTCCCTGTTTCATTGGCATCTGCCAAAGTCAATATACGGTTATTCTACAAAGTTTTGAAAAACCTGTCAACTTAAAAATATTGGATCGTGACCGATTTTCCCATCTTCCCGGCAACTTCTTCCAGCTGTTCAACGAGATTCATGCGGATACTCAGGTCAAACGGAAGATTAGAATTCCGATGTGCCACATTCATCGCCTTTCCGACAAACAGATGAATCTCGGTGCATTCCTCAATCAGCATTTTTGCAAGCCTGGATGCCCCATTGTTCTTATCCAGTTCCGCAAAAAATGCGGCATCAATCTCTTTTTTCACATATTTTTTCAAAAGCTTCAACGCCAATCCAAGTGTCAGCACTCCTTCCGTCACAAGATCGATCCCTTCGATCACCGCCATCGGCGGCACTTTCGGATCATAATCTTTTAGCGAAGTATAAATTTCTCTGCCAAGCACCCTTGCCGCAATATTTGCGCTTGTCCCTCCGGATACAATTTTCTTTCCCTCCTGCTTCATGAACGACTTTACAACACGCTCATCGTCTTCCTTATTTTCCGGGGGCCCGGTAAAAATATTGACAATCTGCCGCGGAATCACATGCATGACCGCAACCGTCGTGTCGTCTCCCGGACGGTGTCCGTAAAGTTCGTCACAGGTATCTGCAAGAGAGACTGCCAGCCTCGAGGCGGAAATCTCCTCCGACAGACAGCGGATTGCCGCCTTCGCCATGCTGTCCCATGTCCATCCAAAATTCAGAAAATCTCCCGGGCCTGCGTAGAGCACTCCGTCGCTCATCAGGACAAAGTAGTCGCCCAGTTCCACCCGGAAACGGTATTCATGGATCTGCTTCCCTTCGATATTCCGCTCCTCGTACGGATAAGACTGCACTTCATGATCCCGGATAAAAATACAGCCCGGATTGTCAAATTCCACTAGATATGCTTCTCCATTCCGGAAAATCTGGAGAATACTAAACGTTGCATAGGCAACCTCCCGCACTTTACAGACCGGAAGCGTCTTTGCGATCGTCTCCACACAGGACTCGATCGTTGCCCCGTTAAACAGCATCGTCCCGAGAATCTTTGATGTCAGCGTCGCCAAAATATTCGCCTTGACGCCGCTTCCCATACCGTCTGCCAGAATCACAATGTCCGAATCCGCAGTCTTTAATACTTCCACCTTGTCCCCGCACAGCTCTTCGTGGTGCTTATTCAGGCTTTTCCATGCAACATCTACGCTGATTCCCATGCCTAGTCCCCCTCTCCGTCAAGAAGGATCGAATCCCGAAGCTTCGTCAAAGTCACCTTTGTCTCCGCCGTTGTCTCCCCTAAAAGTCCGGCAATCTCCTGTGCGACCATCATCTGTTTGTCAATGACGCGCTGCGCCATCTCCACCGTCTCCATTTTCAAATTATAGTGTTTTTCTTTCGCTTTCTCTTCCTTTGTGATGTCCTGGTAAATGATCAGAACCGACTCCATCTCCGGGATATAGATGATCTTCTCCTCGGCTTTCATCTCCAGCTGGCTTAACTGTACTTTCTTGTATGTGATCGACTCTCTCGTCTGGAAAACTTCCTCCACATCCGCTGTATCGATAAAGTCGTACAGATATCTCTCCAGCGCTTCCTCTCTGCTGATCCCGAATAACTCCTGCGCCTTCTTGTTACACTCTCTGATCCGCATCTCCCGGTCTATGATAAAAATCAAATTCGGCGTCACATCCATCACTACATTGGACATCGACTCTGCTCTGGAGAGCGCATACGGCAGACACATACTGTTCTCTGCTTTCTTCTGAAATACCGCAACTGCCTTCTCCCTGCAGGTTGCATATCCGCACGCGCCGCAGTTTAGTTCATCCTTCTCGGAATATTTTCCGGTCTCTCGCAAGATTCCACGCAACTCTTCCTCCGTCGGAATCTGCTCTGTTGGCGGATTTGGTGCAAATTGTCTGGAAAGTCCGATTTCCAGAGACTGTGGCTCATATTCTGCCTTCTGATGGGCAGCCACTCTCCGCTCCATCTCCACTTTCGCCTTGATAAACGACACGTTCCAGTTTCCGGACGCCGGACCCTTGACACAGCCGCCGTCGCAGACATTTGCCTCTATAAAGCAACGTTCCAGTTCGCCCCTCTTCAGACTTTCCAGCATTTCTATACAGTTGTCCAGTCCATCGACATACACTTTGTGATATTCTTTCTTTTCAGCACCTTGCTCCTCCCACGTTCCCGATAAGAGCTCATTCCCGCCATCTTTTTCAGAAGAATTCAGCATCACAGACTGAAGCACTCCACCGCTGACCGGGTAAAGGCGGTTCACGCCACAGTCAGGGTTCGCCATCGGCAGGTCTTCACATTCTTCCAGAACAATCTGTTCTTTCGCCAGCCACTGTTCCAGTTCCTCAAATGTCAGGATCGCATCCACCGCACCAAACACACGGGAATCTCCGACCGCCTCCTGCTTCTTTGCAATACAAGGTCCAAGAAAGACAACCTTTGTCTGTTCCCCATATATTTTTTTGATCAGCCTTCCGTGAGCGATCATCGGAGAGACAACCGGGGCAAGCTGGTCTGTCAGTTCCGGATAATACTTCTCCACAAGATCATTAACGCTCGGACAGCAGGTTGTGATAATATTTTTGTATGTCCCTTCCCTCAGCAGTTTCTGATACTCTCTCGTGACAAGCGCCGCACCTTCCGCAGTCTCCCGTACTTCGTAAAATCCAAGCTTTTGCAGCGCTCCCACAACCTGCCCCGGTGTCCGGTAATTCATCAATCCCAGATACGACGGCGCGATCGACACGACAATCTTCATTTTCTGCCGGATATAGGCTTTGATCAATTCCAGATCACTTGCAAAACGCTTTGCATTCTGCGGACAGACTTCCAGACACTTCCCGCAATGAATACAGTGATCATTCATAATATGCGCCTGCTCGTGCCGGACAGAGATTGCCTTGACACTGCAGTTCCGCACACATTTATAACAGTGCTTACAGCTCGCATTCTGAAAATCAATTACTTTCATTTCATTCACTCCATTCAAAAAGGGGACCTTTCCCACTGCAAGGTCCCATCTTTTCTTTATTCGTATTTTGCAAGAATCTCTTCCACATCTTCCGCTTTCACGTGATTATATACATCGTCATTGACCATGAGAATCGGTGCCATCCCGCATGCCCCGATGCACCGGCTCGCATCCAGCGAAAACTTCCCGTCAGCGGTACATTCTCCTCCGCCGATTCCAAGCACCTCTGTCAGCTTATTATAGACATCTCCGGCGCCCTTCACAAAACACGCCGTTCCAAGACAGATAGATACCTGATATTTCCCTTTCGGGCTCAACGTAAACTGGGGATAGAAATCAACGACCTCCTCAATCTTGTGAAGCGGAATATCCATCTCATCCGAAATGATTGTCTGCACTTCCACCGGAACATATCCGTAGATTTCCTGCGCCTGCTGCAATACCGCCATCAGCGCCCCCTGCTCGCTTTTTCTTTTTTCGATCACCTCACGCAGTGCCGTCTCCTGCTCTTTCGTTCCCTGAAATGGAACTGTCGACTTATTTGCCATCTGAAAAACCTCCCTTGTTCTTGTAAATATGTCAGTATACTAGGTTCATCGTATCACAAATAGGCGCTTTTTGCTATATTGTTTCAAATTTTGATCATAAAAAACAGCCGGAAATGCTGCCATATAGCATTTCCGACTGCACTTCATCTAAAAATGATTTAGTCGTCTTTCTGAGTATCTTCCAAATCTTCCCCGGATGATTCTGCTTCCGATTTCTGCACTTCCGGTTCTTCCCCGGATTCCTGTGCTTCAGATTTCTCTTCCGGAACCTCCTGCACCGGATGCTCTTCCTCGGACTTCTTCTGTTCTGCCTCCTTTAGATCGGATAGTTTTTCCGCTTCCTCCTCAGGTTTTTCCTCTGTTTCAGACTCTTCTGATCCAGTCTGGCTCTGCGCTTCATGGATTTTGTTCCAGTCTTCTTCCTCTTTCTTCAGAAGCGCCTCTTCTTCCGGATCTGTTTTTTCCTCCGCAAGTGGAATTTCCGGCATTACCTGTGTCTGTCCTTCTTCCAAGTCTTCTGCAGACTCCTGTGTCTGCTCTTCTTCCAAGCCTTCTGCAAGCTCCTCTGTCCTCTCCTCATCAGCTGGTTCCGGTTCTGACAGTTCCTTCGCCTCTTCCTCAAGCTCGGCAAGTTCACTGTCCAGCTCTTTCTCCAGTTCTGGATCCGGCTCTTCAGAAATAACTTCTTCCTCTGCGATTCCCGGAAGTTCTCCTTTTTCTCCGCGGATCTTCTGACGTTTGGCTTCACGGATTTTTCTCGCCCTTGCCTCCATCAGCATAACAATGATCAGAACGACCAAAGCTGCAAGTGCTACCCCTGCTGCCACAAGTACCGGTGTCGGAATCTCTGGCAGCTGAAAAGAGTGTTCCTTTTCTTTCTCTGTATTGTTTGATACTTCTTTCTTGTCTTCTGTATCTTCCTTTTCCGTCTCGCCGGCATCCTTGTCTTTTTCCTTTGCGAGTACATATTCCCCGCCTTTTTCAAAGATCAAAGTTGCCTTGTCCTGATCTACAACAACTTCTGTTCCTTTGTCCAAGTTGCTTCTCTCATAGAGGAACAGCTTCTCTGCACCTTTTAACTGCTCCGGAAGCTTATAGATTACTGTTACTTTCCCCGGAAATTCCTTGCTCATCATGAATTCCAGTACTTGATAAGCACCGATTTTATCCGCTTCCTCCTTAGAAAGCGTGACATTTTTCTCCGTCAGCTTCGTAAAAAGTTCATTTTCCGGATTCTTTATATCTGTTCCTTTGATCTTGATCGAGTAATTATCATACTCTAACGTCAGCTCAAAGTTCGGATTTTTTGCAAGGACAGATAAAATTTCCTTATCAAGCTTATATGGCTTACTTCCGTTGACAAGAGAATTACTTCCCCCTTTGATCGCTGCATTGATATTCTCCAGCAGCGTCGGTTCTGCAATACTTCCCACTGTATTCCCGGCAGATGTTCCGCCCGAATTGCCGGATGACTGGCTCTTCGGTGGATTTACCGTTGTGTTCTGATTCTCTGTGCCGCTGTTATTTGTATTTCCCTGCGAATTTCCCTGCTGATTCTCATCTGGTTTGGATGGCTGATTCTCCTGTGGTGAATCCGGTGTCTCCGGCTCTTCCGGTTCTACCGGCGGTTCCGGATCTGGCTCTTCTGGATCTACCGGCGGTTCCGGATCTGGCTCTTCTGGATCTACCGGCGGTTCCGGATCCGGCTTTTCCTCCTTCGGGACATCCACGGAGGTGATAGTTCCATTTCCAGTATTTCCATAATACACTTTTCCATCGCTGCCAATCAGAAGATAGTCTTCTCCGCTTTTCTTTGTATCTGAAGTATAGACCGTCTCCACAGTCATCTTCCCATCTGCATCAAGCTTTGCCGCATACAGATTTGCATTGTCTTCTTCCTGTGTAAAATACACATAGAAGTTCTCACCTGATTTTGTAACTGCCTGGCTTACGACCGGATGATCTGTCTTCTGTGACAGAATCTCCGTGGCATCCGATTCGGAGTAGACCGCTATGTAGCCCTGACTGCTTCCGCCCGTCACAAACACTTTTCCTTCCAGAATGGAAATGACTGCATTTCCTTTATCCGGCAGGGAGACTGTCGCCTTCTCTGTCACCTTCCCGTCATCACTAAGCGTAACCTTGTAGAGAACGCCCTCATCTGTCGCAAACCATACAGAACCATTTGCCTCTACAAGCGGACTTCGCACCTTGCCTGTGATGTCGTCCTTCTTATCTTTTACCTCTCCGGTCTTTGCATTTGCAAGTACAAGCTTTCCGGAATCTCCGGCAAACAGCACATTCTCTCCGAGAACGGCTGCCTTTGTACCGATATAATTTCCTTCTTTTTGTTCTGCCGACTTCCACTCCGGTGCGACTGCATCTGTCCCTGTGGTGGAGTCTGTCTTAAATGCGGCAAAATATCCCGATACTTTCTGATCCTGAGTCACCGGGCTGAATCCGGCGTAGATCATGTGGTCATGATATAAAATCTGGCTCTGCACTGTAAGTCCTTCTGCCGGCTTCTCTGTTATAAATACAGAGCTTAAATCAGAACTCTTCACCGCCTGGATCCTTCCGTCTTCAAGCGGGATGAACAACATGCCATCTCCATTTCCCATGGCTGCCGATTCGGCTGCAGCTGCTGCTAATTCTGCGGAAGCTGTTTCCTTTCCGGTCGTGACATCAATTACTTTTAATGTGTTGCCAACAGTCACATAGAACTGATTCTCTATCATAAGCGGAAGTGAAGTCTGTATCTCTGATGCATCACTGATCGTCCAGCGAATCTCGGCCTTCTCTTTTGCATTCTCAGTTCCGGCAGCAGACACTGCCAGCGGTGCGCAGCTTAACGCCATCGTTAACGACAAAGCGGCGCATCCAAATCTGAGGGTTTCTCGATATTTCCGATTTGGTTTCATCTAGTTTCTCCCCTTATTTCTGTCTCTAAAATATATCTGAGTCTAATCATTTCTATGTTACTCATCTTTTGCCCTGCTGTCAACCTCTCCGGAGTGATTTCCCAATTATTTCTATGTCTTCCTTCTCCCTGCACTGTGCAGCATCCACTTTCCGTTCCGCCAGATGGCATGCTACCCGATGCCCTTTCTGTACACTCCTCATTTCCGGTATCTTTTCTTTACAGATTTCCTCCGCATACGGACAGCGCCCGCAAAATGCACATCCTTTCATTTCACCTGTGCGAACCGGCTGCTCACCCCGCAGAATGTTTCTTTTCCCCCGCACGACATATGGATCCGGCGCAGAGGCAAGTAGTGCTTTGGTATAAGGATGCATAGGCTTTTCAAAAAGATTTTCGGTATCTGCTTCTTCAACAAGCGTACCAAGATACATCACACCGATTCTGTCTGAAATAAACCGGATCACACCAATATCATGAGAAATAAACAAAAGGCTGATTCCAGACATTTTCTGAATTTCCACCAACATATTTAAAATCTGTGCTTGTATTGATACATCCAGCGCCGACACGGGCTCATCACACACGATCAACTTTGGCTGTATCAACAGTGCACCTGCAATTCCTAGCCTTTGTACCTGCCCTCCGGAAAGTTCATGCGGATAGCGAAAATAATGTTCCTCAGAAAGTCCCACCTGCCGCAATACTTTCACCGCCCGCTCTTTCCGTACTGCGGCATCTTTTTCTCCGTGAACGAGCAGAATTTCCTCAAGGATCGAACCGATCCTCTGACGTGGATTTAATGCAGAAAGTGTATTTTGGAACACCATCTGTAAGTCTTTCCGAAGCGGACGAAATTCCTTTTCACTCAGTTTGCAGAGATCTTTTCCCTGATAGAAGATCGAGCCGGCGTCCGGTTTGGTCAATCCCACGATTGCGCGCCCGGTTGTCGACTTTCCGCAGCCGGACTCACCCACAAGCCCGTAAGTTTCTCCCTTTCTGATCTGAAACGTCATATCATCCACCGCATACATTTCTTCTTTCTTTCCAAACAAGCCTCTCCTGCTTCCATGCAGCAAGTACGCTTTTTTTAACCCTTTTACTTCCAACAGACTTTCTTCCATATCTATGCCCTCCTTTCTACTCTTGCTTTTCCGCATACTTCCAACATTTCACGAAATGTCCCGGCCGCGCTTCCACGGACGGCGGCTGCAAATTTTTGCACTGTTTGACCGCTTCCGGACATCTCGTACAGAAATGACACCCTTCCGGGACTTTTGAAAGTGGAGGAACCGTTCCCGGAATTGTCGGAAGTTTCTTTCCTTTTTCCACTCCAAGATGCGGAATACTTGCCAGCAACCCTCGTGTATATGGATGAAGCGGCTCAACAAACAGCTGACCTGTCTTTGCCTCCTCCACAATCTGACCGAGATACATTACTTTTACGCTGTGGCAAATCTGAGATACGACTCCCATGTCATGGGTAATAAGTAAAACCGACATTCCCAGTTTCTCATTCAAATCCTGAATCAAATATAAAATCTGCTCCTGAATCGTCACATCAAGCGCCGTTGTCGGCTCGTCGGCGATCAGAAGTTTCGGTTCACATGCCAGCGCCATCGCAATCATCACCCTCTGTTGCATTCCTCCTGACAACTCAAAAGGATATTTTTTCATGCATGTTTCCGCACGCGGAATTCCTGTCAGTTCCAACATTTGGACTGCACGCTTTCTTGCCTCCTGCTTTCCCATTTTTTTATGAAGCATTAAAATTTCACTTAACTGTCCACCGATTGTATGCACCGGACTTAACGAATTCAGAGGATCCTGAAAGATAATGGAAATCTGATTTCCCCTGATTTTCTGCATATCTGCAAGCGATTTTTTCAAAAGATCCTCTCCCTCAAAAAGAATCTCCCCGCCATACTTTACCACTGTGTCATGGTCTCTCAACCTTAAGATGGACTGTGACATCACACTTTTCCCGGAGCCGGACTCCCCCACAATGCCCGTAATTTCCCCCGGTGCCACGGAAAAACTCACACCATCCACGGCGGCAAGCCATTTCTTATGAACCGAAAAGGAAACACTTAAATCTTTCACTTCCAGTATTGTCTCTTCTTTCTGTTCCATATGTTCTCCCATTATTTTTTTGCCCCTCCTTTTACTCTCGGATCCAGATAGTCTCTCAGCCCGTCCCCGAACAGATTCAGGCTCAGTACACATAGAATCACTGATATTCCCGGACAGAGCATTGTCCACGGTGCCTTTGAAAATACAAGCTTACTTGCCTGAAGCATATTTCCCCAGCTCGCTGCCGGGGCTGGAACACCCGCGCCGAGAAAGCTGAGCGATGCCTCTGATATGATTGCCTGCGCGAAAATGAAAGACGCCTGCACAATCAGAGGAGAAACAACTCCCGGCAAAATCAGTTTCCACAATATGCGGAATGTACCGAAGCCCTGCACTTTTGCCGCTTCAACATATGGCTGTTCCCGGATAACCATCGCACTCGCCCTCACTGTCCTGGCCACACTCGGTGTATAGACAACAGTCAGCGCGATCACAACATTCCAGCTTGACGCCCCGAGTCCTGCAATCAACGCAATTGCTAGAAGGATCCCCGGAATTGCAATCAGTCCATCGCAGATTCTCATCAGAATCTGATCCAATATCTTAAAATAACTTGCATAAATTCCAATAATTGTCCCAAGCAGACAGGAAAAAACGGCAACACAGCCTCCCACCCACAGTGACACTCTTGCCCCGTACATCAGGCGGATAAAAATATCTCTTCCAAACTCATCCGTTCCAAGAAGATATTTCCCTCCCGGAGCTTTCAGTCTGTCTGCCACCGTCATCGCATTTGGGTCAACAGAACTAAAAAGCGGAATTAGAACTGCCGCAAGCAGTATCAGCATAAACCCGGTAAATCCGATTAACAGCGCCGGACTTGCAAGCAGACGTTCCTTTCGGATCTGCCGCTGCTCTTTTAAAATCATTCCACTCGATTCTGAAATAGTTTTTCTTGTAAAATGCATTTCATCTCCTCCTATCTGCGCCCCGGCCGAAGTCTCGGATCTACAAATCCATATAAGATATCAACCGCAAGATTGACAAACACATACAGACATGTGACAAACAAAACAACTCCCTGTATTACAAACACATCCCTCCGGTTGATGGAGCTGATTGTCAGCATCCCAAGTCCTGGAATATTAAATAGTGTTTCGGTCACGATTGTTCCAGTGATCAGACTTCCAAAAGACTGTCCGACTGCTGTGAGAATCGCCGGTGCCGCATTTTTCAAGCCATATCTCATAAGAACCGCCCATTCTTTCAACCCTTTTGCCCTGCCTGTATGTATATAATTTTTATAAAGCACATCCAAAAGCGCAGCTCTTGTCATTCTCGTAATGTATGCGGCCTGTACGATCCCGAGTGATAATGCCGGAACAAACAGATATTTTAGGTGTCCTCCGATTCCTTCCGACAACGTCGCATAGCCTGCTACCGGAAACCACTGATTGTATACACTGAGAAACAGCATCAGAAACATACTCAGCAAAAATCCTGGAAGTGCCACACCCAAAAGTGAGACCGATACTGCCGTCAAATCAAATACCGTTCCTCTTTTGTATGCCGCAATAATTCCCATTGGTACTGCAAGTATGATGGCAATGACCTGTGCAAAAACGGCCAGACTTAATGTGGCCGGGAAATATTCCCGGATCGCCTCCAGCACAGACTGATGGAGAAAATAAGACTCTCCCCAGTCTCCTTGCAGCACATTTCCGAACCAGTCAACATACTGTACAAGAAACGGCCGGTCAAATCCCAGCTCCGCATTCAATTTCACAATCTGCTCCGGTGTTGCCTCCATTCCAAGCAATGCTGTCGCCGGTCCTCCTGGGATCATATAAACGACAAGAAATGCTACACAGGATACTACAAATAAAACCGGAAGCAAAGCTAAAATTCGTTTCCATATATAAGATAACATTATATTTTCTTCTCCTTCACCGAAAAGCGGCGGAGTGCCTTTGCATCCCGCCGTCTTCTTTTTTCTACTATTTTGTCGTTGTCGCATTCCAGTAAATCGGGAATCTCAAATATCCCACATCTTCCACCTCTGCACGCATTGCGCTGATTCCTGTGTAATGTCCAAGAACCGTCGCTGCTCCATATTCATATAAGAATGTCTGTAAATCAGCCCACGCAGCGGATGCTTCCTCTTCATTTGCCGCCGAACGGATTTTCTGAATTCCTTCTGTTACTTCCGGTCTGTCAAGCCCTGCCCATCCTTTATCGAGCACTGACAACTGAATCGGAAGCATGTTATAACTGTTGCTTGTAATAAACATCGAATACTGCTTCGGATCTGCCCGATGCTCCATGAATGTACTAAAATCGTAACTTTCTACTTCTGCATTGATTCCGGCTTTCTTTAACTGCTCCTGAACAACAAGCGTCGCATTGTACATCTCCTGATAATCCGGTGTTGTCACAAGCACAAGTTTTTCGTTATTGTATCCTGCCTTCTCAAGCAGTTCTTTTGCCTTTTCAATATCATTCTGATTGTAATATTCTTTTCCTGCATCCGTTCCCCACTGTGCATCTGTCGGAATGCTCCAGCTTGCATTTACTTCAAATAAATCTGGATTTCCATAGCTTGCAAGAAGAATATCTTCACAGTTTAATGCCGCCAAAACTGCCTGACGCATATTTACGTCTGCCATAATTCCCTCTGTTGTGTTGAGAAACAGATTCAAAGTTCCTCCGCGCTCCACACTCATTTTCAAGTTCGTATCTTTTGAGAGTTCCTCATAATTATCCGCCGGAATTTCCTCCGCAACATCGTACTGTCCGCTCTGCACTCCTGCGATTCTAGTTGCAGTATCTGTCACAACGTCAAAATAAAGTGTCTCTGTGGCAGCCTTTTTGTCCCCCGCAAGTCCGGTTGATACCTCATCTGATGCCTGATACTCTTCATTTTTCTCAAGCTTTACATACTGATCCTGCTTCCAGTCCGCCACCTTGTACAGGCCGGTTCCGATATATTCATTGATGCCTTCTGCTGTGGCTGTCTCCACAACTTCTGCCGGGTAGATTGCCGCAAACTGAATCGGACTTGCAAGAATCATGAGAATATCAGAGGAAGCCTGATTCACTTTCAATGTCACTGTGTAATCATCTGTTTTTTCAAACACAGATCCCCCAATCAGCGTTTTCGCTTTTGCGGAAACTTCCAGCCACCGGTTCATAGATGCAACGACATCGTCTGCTTTCATCTCTTCTCCATTGTGAAACTTTACGCCCTCACGGAGTTTGATCGTATAGACCATTCCGTCTTCACTGACTTCATAAGACTCTGCAAGCACCGGTGTCGGCTCGTAATTTTCATTCATTGCAAACAGCGGTTCATAGATATGAACTCCAAGCCCTCCTACAATATTGGAATTGATTGACTGCGGATCAAGAGATGGTGGATTTGCGGAAATGGCGATATGCATCTCTGATTCTTTTACCTCCTTCTTCTCGACGTTTTCCTTACTCTCCTTTGTCCCGCCGCATCCCGTAAACAGAAGCGACATACACATCATCGCAGACAGAAGGCCTGCTATTACCTTTCTTTTCATAAACGTATTTCCTCCTGAATTTTTCCTTAAAAGATTTTTGTAAAATCTGAACGTCCGGTACTTTGCCGGAACCATCCTTATTCTAACGGAAGATTTCTTCTTCGTCTAATTGATTTTTCTCGCAAAAAACAGTTATTTATCGATTTTACCAATAACTCTTTGCGATAGAAGCAGCCTCTTCTTTCTATATTTTTCTCTATCCTTTTAATCCACTGAGTGCGATTCCATTCTCAAATTTTGATTGCATAAACAGATAAAAAAGGAATGGCGGTAAAAATGTCATGACCGAACATGCCATCGTCAGTCCCACATCGGCATCATACTGCGCCTTCATTGTCGTAAGTGCAAGCGGCAGTGTCCGCATCTCATCTTTTGTTGTAATGATCAGCGGCCATGTAAAATTGTTCCACGCCCCGATAAACGTAAAGATTGCCAGTGTCAGCATGGTCGTCTTCACAAGCGGAAGAATGACCGATCTTAAAATGCGGAAGCTGCTTCCTCCGTCAATTCTTGCAGACTCGATCAGTTCTGTCGGAACTGCCAGAATCGCCTGCCGCATAATAAACACGCCAAGTGCTGTCGGCAGCGGAAGAATCAGTGCTTTAAATGTATTTGCCCATCCAAACCCTCTTACGATCAGATACAACGGTACGAGGATGACTTCTGACGGAACCAGCATTGTCAGCACGAGCAGTAGAAAAATTCTGTCACTTCCTTTGAATTTCAGCTTTGCAAACGCATATCCTGCAGTGCAGCTTGTAAACAGTGTCAAGATCACCCCGGCGATCGCCACGAACATACTGTTTGCGAAATACCGCACAAAGGACGGATTGGAAAAAATCTTCTCATAATGCTCTAACGTCATACCGGAAAATGAAAAGCTCATATCATATGCATTGACGGTACTTTTAAATGACATCAAAATCATATAGAGGAACGGAAGTACGCAAAGCAGTATGACAAAGATCAATATCAGACTGCCTAATAAATGTGTCAGTTTCTTCATATGTCTACCTCCTATATTTCCGATGCTTCCCGCTTCATAAAGCGCTGCTGAAGCAGAACAATGCCAAGTACAAGGACCATCAGTACATTGGATACTGCCATTGCATATCCCGCCTTTGAGCTCTTGAACGTAAGCTGATATGCATACATTGCAAGTGTCGTGGTGGACATCGACGGACCGCCTCCGGTCATCGTATAAATAATATCAAACACCTGCATCGAGCTGGTCAGAGCCAGAAACGTATTTAAAATCAGCGCCGGCTTTAGCAGCGGCAGTGTGATTTTCGTAAATAGCTGTAATGTAGTTGCCCCGTCTACCCGCGCCGCCTCATAATAACTGTCGGAGATGGACAGCAGTGAGGAGAGGGCAAGAATCATATAATATCCCATGCCTTTCCATACAATGATCATCGACAATGTAATGATTGCCGCTGTACTGCTTCCAAGGAGCATGGACGGATCTATCCCGAAAATCCCAAAAACTGCCTGCACTGCCGGACTTCTTCCGTTCAAAATGGCTTTCCACACAGTTCCGACAACCGCACTGGACGAAAGCACCGGAATAAACAAAGCGCCTTTTGCGATCTTTGCCAGAAGTGTCTGCTTCCGGGATGCGATCAATGCTGCCAGCAACGTGGATACGACAATCTGAAGCGGAACAACCAGCGCCGAAATCTTTAATGTATTTAAGATACAAAGATGTAGCTTCTCATCCCGGAACAGTTTCTGATAATTGAACAGTCCATTAAATTCTGCCGGTGTAAGAATATTATACCTTGTAAAGCTGAACACAACCGCAACGATCAGTGAACAGAAGACGAACGTGAACAGAATCACCGAGATCGGTGCAATATAGAAATACGGCATCATTTTCGATAACATACCAGATTTTTTCTTCATAATGCCCTTTCCGGCTATTCGTTCTCAGCCCAGTACTCATCCAGTGTATCATTTGCAAATTCAGCAGATTCATCGAGTGCTTCCTGTATACTCTGCTTTCCTTCCATAACGGACTGCACGTGAGAGGAAAGGTTTTCAAGAATCTCTGATCCACAAGGTCCTACCTGAAGCGGACGCCACTTGTCCACATCTTCTGTCACGATCCGCTCCATCTTTGGATCTCCGACATATTCTTCTGACACCGTAAGTGCTGCTCCCGGTGCAATCTTATGATATTCTGTCATAAATTCCGGCCCGCAGATATATTTGATCAGTTTCATTGCAAGCTCCGGATCTTCACAGTCAGACATGATAGACAGAGAATCTGCCGCCCCGAATGTACCATACTGTTTGTTCTTTAAAGAAGTTACATAATTCCAGTTCAGATCCGGATAAGTTTCTGCAAACAGTGTCTCATGATTCTGTGCAGATCTTGTCACGCCAAATGCTGCCTTTCCTGCTCCGAAGATGGTCGAGAACGCATCTTCTGCCGGTAAGGATAAGACATTTTCAGGCATATAGTCTTTCAGGCTTTCAAAATATTCCAGCGCTTCCACACCTGCTTTGTCATTGAATTTCACTGATTTCAGATCATCATTGTAAATATCTCCTCCTGCCTGCCACAACAGACTGTAAAAATACGCATTCAGAATGTAAAGATTACTCATTCCACCATTATTCAGACCAACTGCATATCCATACTGGTCGATTTTCCCGTCACCATCGGTATCCTTTGTCGCTTTCTTACAGATCCGCGCAAAATCCTCCCATGTCTCCGGCGGAGTTTCTCCAAGTTCATTCAAAATGTCTTCATTATAGTATAGTACAAATGGAACTCCGGTAACGATCGGCATTCCATACTGTCCGCCCATCATCTCTCCGCGGTCCAGATATTTGTACTCCTTGTAGTCTTCCTCCTCAAGAAAATCTGTCATATCCATCACAAGCCCGGAAGAAATATACGTCGGATACATCTCTGCATACATATATCCAATGTCCGGTCCCTCTCCGGCGCCGATACTTGTAGACCATTTCTCCTCATAATTCTCCCACGGAATTACTTCGATTTCCAGTTCCATGTTATTCTCTTTTTCAAAATCCTTCAAAAGCTTCTCAAAGTCTCCTTTGACATCCTCGCCTAACGGCGGGCACCACATTGTAAGTGTTTTCTTTCCAGAGTCTCCGCTTTTGTTCTTTTCTTCTTTTGCATCCCCGTTCCCGCATCCGGCAAGAAGACCTGCCAGAAGTGAAGTACAGAGGATTGCACTAACCCATCTCTTCTTCATAAGTTCCCTCCTGATTTTTATAACGATTTTAGGAAATATCCCTTGATAAATTATAAATATCCTTTTCTTTTTAGTAAAATAGTTTTTCTAAATATACTTATAGACAATTCCTATAAAAATATCTATAACTGCCGCTCTCCCAACTGATTAAACAAAAAAGCAGTTAATCACACAGACTAACCACTTTTCTCTCTTTCTTGTATAGACTTTCAAATACTATTTTTCTCTGCTCACCGCCAGGTGCCGCTCCGTATTCCTGATCTGCTACCGGATAAACATCGCATCCCCAAAACTAAAGAAACGGTATCTCTCTCGGATCGCCTCCTGATAGGCATTCAGTACATGTTCTCTTCCTGCCAGAGCCGATACAAGCATCACAAGTGTGGACTCCGGCAGATGGAAATTCGTGATCAGGCTGTCGAGCACCTTAAACTGATAGCCCGGATAGATGAAAATGTCTGTCCAGCCACTCGTCGGCTCTATGGTTCCATCGCTTTTTGCAGCCGACTCGATCGTACGGCAGCTTGTTGTACCGACCGCGATCACTTTCTTTCCTGCCGCCTTCGCCGTATTGATCTTCTCTGCCGCCTCTTCTCCGATCTGATAAAATTCTGAATGCATATGATGTTCAAGGATGTTATCTACCTTTACCGGGCGGAAAGTACCAAGTCCGACATGGAGTGTCACTCTTGCAATCTGAACTCCTTTTTCTTCGATCTGCTTTAACAGCTCCGGTGTAAAATGAAGTCCTGCTGTCGGAGCCGCCGCCGAACCGCTGTGCTTTGCATAGACGGTCTGATAACGGTTCTTATCTTCCAGCTGATGCGTGATATACGGCGGAAGCGGCATCTGTCCAAGCCTGTCGAGAATCTCCTCAAAGATCCCTTCATATTCAAACCGGATCAGACGGTTTCCCTCTTCTACAATATCTACAACTTCTCCGACTAAAAGTCCGTCACCGAAACTGATCCTCGTTCCGACCTTTGCCTTTTTCCCCGGTTTGACAAGTGTTTCCCAGATATCATTTTCCTTCCGTTTCAGCAGTAAAACTTCAATCTTCGCATCCGTCCCGATTCTCGAACCGATCAATCTTGCCGGAATCACTTTTGTATCATTGATGACAAGGCAGTCTCCCTCGTCCAGATAATTTATAATTTCACGGAATATGTGATGTTCTGTCTTTCCCGACTCCTTATCCAGCACAAGCAGTCTGGAACCGGAACGATCCTCCAGCGGATCCTGCGCAATCAGCTCTTCCGGTAATTCAAAATTAAAATCCTCTTTTTTCATTTTCAAGTTCCCTCTTCATTTCTATGATTCTTTTTCTTCCTGATGCAGAGAGACCGGAAGGGTATGGACCGTCTTCTCTGCCCCATCCGTCTGCTCTGCTTCCGGCTCAACTGCCCGCATCGGAGCTGCCTGCCTCTGATCCTGCACCGGCGGGCAGCCTTGTGGCATTCTGTTATCTTCCACTGTGACTTTTACTCTTTTCTCATAGACAACACGTGTGTCACAGATCATATCATGCAGTCCCCTCTTCTGTCCGTCGATTCCTGCCATAATGTACCCGACTCCGAAAAAGAAACTACATAAAAATCTTCCGACGGTCTCTCTGTACACAATATCCAGAAAGGAAAGCTTTCTGCCGTCTGCCGCTACCACTCTAAGATTCATGAGTCTTTTTCCAAGTGTCGTCCCTGTACAATACGTCAGCAATATGTAATACAGCGCCCCCGCGATATATAGATAAATATCTTTCAGACTATACGCGAACAAAATTCCATGCTCCATAAAATCCGATGAAGAAATGATAGATGCGGCAGCAAGCGGAATCCTTGCAAACAATAACAGCACCCCTACGATCAGCATATCGATCAGATGTGCCGCCATCCGCACGAAGAACCCTGCAAATACAACTGTCTGGTTATCTCTACTGTAATTGTTCTGCATAATACATCAGCACCCCGCTTCCAAGCTCCTCTTCAAGTTCTGTCAGAACCTCCGCCTCGGATTTCGGCTTTAACTCTTCTGCTTTTGCAAACAGAGAAGCAATTGGTGACGTTTCGCGGCTCGGCTCGTAGAACATCGTGCCTCCTACCTCTTTCTGCATCTCTTCCTGCATCTCATCATACAGGCTGATCTCATCGATCAGACCGTTTTCTTTGGCTTGTTTTGCAGTATAGGTTCTTCCGTCAGCAATCTCGCGCACCTGTTCTTCTGTCATATGCCTTCCGTCAGCGACAATCTCCACAAACCGGTCAAATGATTCATCCACGGAAGTCTGATAAATTGCAATCTGCTCATCTGTGAGTTTGCTCATATCTTTATTTTTTCCGCTTGTGATACTGACAGAACGAATTCCTAATTTCTCATACAGTCCGCTCAGATCGTATCCGGACATGATCACTCCGATCGAACCGGTTGTCGTATTTGGATTGGCATAAATCTTATCCGACGGCGCAGACACATAATAACCGCCGGAAGCCGCATAATGTTCCATGTAAGTCCATACCGGACGGCTTGTCTTCTCCTTGTATTCCACCAGCTTCCGATACAGTTCTTCTGATTCGTACACCGCCCCTCCCGGCGAGTCTACCCGCAGGAGAATTCCGGTATTGTTCTTATCCTCCATCAGTTGATCGATATAGGCGAGTGTCGTATCATGCTGATACCCCTCTGCCGTGTCAAACAACCCTCCTGAAGATGTCTGTTCCTGTATCGTACCTTCTACCGCAACAATTCCGATATACTTCTGACTCGGAAGTGAGAGATCTCCGCTTGTCGTCAATGCATTTTCTGCCTTTTCCACTGTATCCGACATCAGCCGTTCTGAAAATGTGTTCGTCAGTACGCTGGATACTCCTGTTACAATAAACAATCCCGCCGCAACCACTGCACCTATGATCTGCTTTTGATTCATCTTCTGTCCATCCTTTCTCTTCACATATACTTAAATCTTATCACATCAGCTTTGTTTCTTCCAGCTTTTCTATAATCAGTTCGTTCAGCCGGATGACCGGTTTCCGCAGAACCAGCCCCAGACACAGAGAGGCTGCAAGGAATACTCCCAGTTTGCAAAGCTCCGTCAGATACGTATTTCCATACATTCCCGCGATCGTCTCTCGCATTGCGCCCATACTGTGCGTAAACGGAAGAAGCGGATATACCTTCTGGAAAAATTCCGGTGTCATTTCAATCGGAAATGTTCCCCCGGAACCTGCCACCTGCATAACGAGCAGAACGACACAGACTGCCTTTCCCACATCTCCAAAAGATACTGTAAGTGTATAGATAATGTTGACATAGACAATGCTGGTGATCCAGCCTGTCAGCAGGAACAGAAACGGATGTTCACACTGGATTCCGAGAAAGAACAAATCTCCCAGACAGATCAATCCGCTCTGAATCAGCCCCATGATCAAAAACAGCAGGTAACGTCCCAGATAAATCTGATAATTTTTTACATTTCCCAGCTCTTTTTTCCGCTCCTCAGACAATGTGACCTTCATCATAGCGACAAGGATGATACCGCCGACCCATATAGAAAGCGTAGAATAAAACGGAGCCATCGCAGATCCATAATTTTCCACCGGATACAGATCCTTTGTTTCCATTTTTACCGGAGCTGCAATAAATTCACTCACCTCATCCGGACTGTTTGTGAGCACATCTTTCAACGTCTGGAAATCTCCGTCTTGTGCCGCACTCTCAAGTTTCTGACGAACCTCACTGATCTTTGCGGAAGACTCCTCCAGCAAGGACACTGATGTATCCAGCGCAGTCTTCAGTTTCCCCAGATCAGAAGCTGCAGATCCTGACAGATTCTCGATCCCCTGCGTACTCTCATTTAACCGCGCCAGAATCGATGACACTGCATCATTCGTATTTCCAAGTGTCCCGAACAGCTCATCAAGCTTTCCTTTGACATTTTGTTCATAATCTGCCTGCACACTGCTGATCTGCCCTGCACTCTGTTCTGCCAGCGCTTTTAATTCACTTTGGTAAGTTCCCGCATCCTGAACAGACTGGGAAATCTTATCCGCAGCCTCATTCAGCTTATCCCTGACTCCTTCCTGCTGTGCGATCGATGTATTCAGCTTGCCGATCACAGATCCAAGCTGCTCTTTGATCAGCTGCAGAGACTCCGGCAGAGCGTCACTGATCTGCTGAAGGCTGTCTCGAAACGCTGTATAGTGGTCTATGATCGTCTGTACTTCCCCTGCAAGCCCGTTCAGACTCTGGCCCGCTGCCGACGCATCCCCGGACAGAGAAGCAAATGTCTGATCCACCTGATCCGATACTGCACTATATACACTGCTTCCCTGCATCAGTACCTGATTGATCCCTTCTGTCGTGCCGGACAAGGCATCTTTCAGACTGCTGACACTGTTTCCCGTGTCGGCCAGCAATGATGCATTCGTCTCCGTGCTGTTCCCGGTCTGGTTTAAAAATGCAGCCGTCGACTCCATCATCTGCTGCATAGAACCGGTCATGTTGGAGAATGCTTTTACTGTCCCTGCGGCAGCCGAAAGATCATCTGCAATCTGTCCGATGTTCTCATTCACTCTGCTGATCGCTTCTTTGGAATCTTCCTGTGTCATCATAGACGACAGCCCGTCCATCAGCTCCAGACCAACTTCCGAAATTGTTTTGGTAAACAACTCATCAATCTGCTTTTGAACTGCGCCCGCCCCTTTGTCTGTCACTTTCGGTGCAATTGCATTTTCTTTTTCATTTAAGTAATACAAGATGTCCGAATGTTTTACGTCTTCTGAAAAGAGACTCATCATATCGCTGCTGAATGATTCCGGTATCACGATCGCCGCATAATATTTCCCGGATTTTACGCCTTCCACTGCCTTTTTCTTCGTGGTAAATACCCATTTGAGCTGATTATTTTCCCTCAGTCCGGAAATCACCTGCTCGCCCATATTGATGTTCAGGGGAAGCAGGTCTCCCTCGTATCCTTTATCTGTGTTTGCAACTGCTACCTTCAGACTGCCGGTGTTACTGTATGGATCCCAGCTGGCTGCAATATTAAACCATGCATAGAGAGACGGCACGACACTCAGCCCGAGAATCACGATCCACGCGATTGCATTTTTCTGAATTCTTTTCAAATCTCCCGTGAAGATTTTCCATATCGTTTTCATTCGTTCCGCTCTCCTTTTTCTTTCGTATCTTGTCCGTTCTTTGCCTTGACCGTATTTAGAAGTGCTTCTTCTGACAATGCGCTCATCCGTTTCTGTCTGTTCAGGCTCTCGTGGATATACTCTACGATGATCAGATACATCGCGATCACAACGATTGAGGCAATCCACAAGACAAGAAATATCATCTTGGAGCTGATACTAAACATCAGGATCAAAAAGATGACCGGTATGATCACAATCGCAAGAAATCCCCCTCGGATCTTCCTCTGATATCCCTGCTGGAATTTTTCGATCTTCCGATTGATGGATTCCCGGAACTCTTCCTGCCCGGCCAGTATTTTTACTGCCGTCGACAGACTGACTCTTTCTCTTACCATCCCTTCTTCTTCGCAGATCATCAGATCGGTCTCTGACAGCTTGCGGTCAAACAGATGATTCAAGTTCAGAAGCTTCGGTCTTAATGCCAGTCCGACCAGCAGTGCAATCGGAACAAAAACTGCCAGACAAAGAAGATTTTTTATGTAATGCGTCCCGTAAATACCGGCTGATGCCTCACGCATTGCGTTGATCCCGTAGGTAAATGGGAGAAACGGATGCACAAACTGGAAAAATGCCGGTGTCATCTCGATCGGATATGTTCCTGCCGATCCCGGGATCTGTAAAATAACAAGGATGACGCTCACTGCCTTTCCGATGTGTTTAAATGTAAGTGACAACGCATAGATCAGATTGACATAGACAAAAGATGCTGTCAGTCCTGCAAAAATGAATGCAGCCGGATGTTCACACTGTATTTTCAGGAGATACAGATCTCCCAGACAAATGATCAATGCCTGTACCAGGCCCGCCGCCACATACAGCAGCCATCTGCCGAAATATGCCTCTGTCGCCGTAAATTTTCTAATTTTTTCATCTTTATCTACTTCCATTTTGAAAATAGCGATCAGGACGATTCCGCCTACCCAGATTGCAAGATTGGTGTAAAACGGAGCCAGTGCAGACCCATAATTCTTCACGCTGTAAAAGCTTTCTGTCTTCAGCTGCACCGGAGAATACATAAATTCTGCCACCTGGTCTGCATCTTTCTCTGTCAGCGACATGAGATCCTGATAAATCTGGGAGCTTTGTAATGCTCCAAGATCTGCAATCGCACTGTCCAGTTTCGCCTGCACTTGACCGAGTGCTTCCCCTGTGCCATTCATCGCCGTCTTCGTGTCACTCAGTGTCTGACTTAATTCTCCTGTCAGACTCTTCAGTTGATCCGCCGATGGCTGGACTCCGGTAAGAATTCCTGGCACTCTGCCCGAAAGCTGCGCAAAAGAGTCCAACGACTGATTCAGCGATGGAAGGACACTGGTGTCAAACGTGTTTTTTGAATTTTGTAAATCCGCCTGTCCTGACTGGATAATCGAAGAAATCTGATTCATTGCATTTACGGAGGTATCCACTGCATTTCCTATACTGGCATTTCCTGTCTGCAGATTGTTGAGGATCTCCATATGTCTCTGATTTTCACTTTCCAGCTGACTGATCACATCCGAAAGCGGACTTCCCGGTATCTGTCCATCCAGTTCTCTGAGCACAGATAAAATTTCCTCATTTTTCGCAATCAGATCTTGTACAGAACCGATCGCATTGTCCACTTTCTCATTAACGTTCTGAATCTTCTCGTTCAGTCTGCCGATGTCTGCCCCCGCTGCGCTGCTGATATTTGAGAGGATGTTCTCTCCTTGCGTCAGACTGGAAGACAATCCCGATCCAAGCGCACCTACACTGTCCCTCGCGGAGGAAAGCACACTGCTTCCCTGATCGAGCGACTGTGCACCAAGAGCCGAAGCCTCTTTTAATTCATCCAGTGTCTGCTGTGTTTGGGCGATCACTTCGCCGCTTCCGTCAATCGTCTGATTGAGCTGGTCTAAAACACTTTTGTATTCTGCCAGGTTTGCCGACACGCTCTGCATTTTTGCAGTCAGGCTCTCCTGCGCCTGACCGACCTGCGTCCCGATATCCGCCGCTGACTGTCCGAGAATCTTTGCAACAGACCCGGAAGCCGCCGCAACGAATTCTTCATTGACCTGCTCCTGTATTGTGGATGCTCCTGTATCCGTGATCTTTGGAGCAATGGCATTCTTCTTCTCATTCAGATAATATTGAAACTTCGGTTGACTGATTTCCCCTGAAAGAACACTTACAAGAGAGGAACTAAAATCTTCCGGTATCACGATTGCCGCGTAATACTTTCCCGATTTCACTCCCTCCACCGCTTTTTCCTTGTCTGTGAAAACCCAGCCAAGGTCCTTATTCTCCTTGAGATTCTGAACAATTTCTTCACCTGCATTGAGTTGACCTGTCAGTTCATTTTCCACACCTTGATCCCCATTTGCAACGGCAATCTTGATGTTCCCGGTGTTTGCATACGGATCGTAATTCGCTGCAATGTTAAACCAGGCATAAAGGGATGGAATCAGGCATACACCAACCGTAACGATCATCGCTATCGCGTTGTGAGACAGTCTGCTTACATCTCTTTTAAAAATTTGAAACGCCCGCTTCATGCTTTTTCCCTCACTTTTCAATCATTTTCATACAAGCATACTGTTTGTAATCAATATATTGTATCACATTGTTTTCTGATTGACTATCAGCAAAACTTCTTATTTTTTTCTTAGTTTTCAAAAAATTTTTTCTAACTTTACCACACCTTGCGGCAATGTTTCAAACGCAGGCAGATCGATCGAAAAAGGCGGCCCTGCGCACAACTTTTTTGTTGCCCGCAAGACCGCCTTTTTCATCTTTCTGCCTGTTTTCTTTTATTGTCTTCTGATGTTGAATGCCTTTATTCCCGGATATACTGCACTCTCGCCTAATTCTTCCTCAATTCTGAGCAGCTGATTGTATTTTGCCACACGTTCTGAACGGCTTGGTGCACCCGTCTTGATCTGGCAGGTGTTTAACGCCACTGCCAGATCTGCAATTGTTGTATCCTCCGTCTCGCCGGAACGATGAGACGATACTGCTGTATAACCGGCCTTGTGCGCCATTTTGATCGCTTCCAGTGTCTCTGAGACCGAACCGATCTGATTTAGCTTAATCAAAATACAGTTTCCGCATCCTGTCTCAATCCCTCTCTGTAAACGTTCTGTGTTTGTGACAAACAGATCATCGCCTACCAGCTGTACTCTTTCTCCAAGCTCTTTTGTCAGTTTCTTCCAGCCATCCCAGTCTTCTTCATCCAGCGCATCTTCGATAGAAATGATCGGGTATTTGTCTACAAGCTGTTTCCAGTGTGCAATCAGCTCTTCCGAGGTGAATCTTATACCCGCCTTAGGCAGCACATACTCCCCTTTTTCAGATCCTTTCCATTCACTTGCCGCAGCATCTATCGCAATCATAAAGTCTCTGCCCGGCTCATATCCCGCGCGCTCAACAGCCTCCAGAATGTAGCGGATCGCCTCCTCGTCACTCCCAAGGTCCGGTGCAAATCCACCTTCATCTCCTACAGAAGTTGCAAGTCCTTTTGATTTCAGCAGTGCAGCAAGTGCATGGAACACTTCCGCACACCAGCGAAGCGCTTCTTTAAAATTCTCTGCACCGACCGGCATGATCATAAATTCCTGTACATCTACCGTATTGGCCGCATGCGCACCGCCATTTAAAATATTCATCATCGGAACCGGAAGTCTGTTTCCCGAAACACCTCCGAGAAAACGATATAGCGGAAGTTCCAACGCCTGAGCTGCCGCTCTCGCCGCCGCAATAGAGACTGCCAAAATCGCATTTGCACCGAGTTTTGACTTATCCTTTGTGCCGTCTGCGCAGATCATCGCCCGGTCCACCGCATAAATATCAGATGCATCCATGCCGATAATCGCATCGGCAATGACTGTGTTGATATTTTTAACAGCCTTTGTGACTCCCTTTCCAAGATATCTTTCTTTATCACCATCTCTCAATTCCAATGCCTCAAACTCTCCGGTAGATGCTCCGCTCGGCGCCGTTCCCCTTGCCACAGTCCCATCTGTTAAAGTGATCTCCGCTTCTACAGTTGGATTTCCTCTGGAATCTAAGATTTCTCTTCCGACTACTTTTTCAATTTCTAAATAATTCATTGTCTCGTCTCTCCTTTTATCAAAACTCGTTCCCTGATGATGCCCCGCGGGCCGCACCGCCCTCCGGGACATCTGCTATGCCGCATTCAGCAGTTACGGCATGGAAGGGACTTCACATGATTTATTCGTAGTTAGTTTTCACTAACCTTAAATTCAATATAACACAAGAAGATGATAAAATCAAGATTGTTATTGAGAAACATTTTCATTTGTTTTTATTTTTTTCTTTGATCAATACCTTTCCTGACAATGTACACAGATGTCCTTTTTCTGCAAACTCTTTGCAGGGGTAAAAATAAGACAAGAAATGTTTCTCATCTCTTGTCTCATTCTGCTCTTCCATCGTTTTATTGTCTTAATTCAATTCCCATCTCTTCTAACGCCTTTAAAATTCTTGTCATTGCCGCTGTGACATCTGCCTCTTCCAGTGTCTTGTCTTTTGCACGGAAGACGATAGAGTATGCAACAGACTTAAATCCTGCTTTGATCTGCGCACCTTCATAAAGATCAAACAGCTTATAGCTTTCTAAGTAAGCACCGCCCTTTTTCTCGATCATCTCTTCTACCTGTCCGACTAAAATTTCTTTTGGCATTACCATGCTGATGTCTCGTGTCACTGCCGGATATTTTGCAATTCCTTCGTATTTGCGGTCAAATGTAGCAAGCTCTACCACTTCCGGCATATCAATCACTGCCACATATGCTCTTGTTCCGATTCCGTAAGTATCCGCAACATCCGGATGTACTTCTCCTAAATATCCCACAACTTTTCCGTCATAAATAATGTTTGCCTGGCGCCCCGGATGTAAGAACGGCTTCCCTGCATTTGGATCGTATGTTTCTTTCTTGTGCATACCAATCTTTTCGAAGAATTCTTCCACGACACCTTTCATGCTGAAGAAATCGCCCTCTCCGTACATACCAAGTGTAAATTGCATGCGTTCCTCCGGAAGTTCTGTGACCGGAACTTGTTTCGGCAGATAAATATTGCCAAGCTCATAGAGACGAACGTCTTTATTTCTGCGGTTATAGTTTGTCGCAAGAGAAGTAAGCATTCCGTTTAAGGAAGTCGTTCTCATAATGCTGTAATCTTCTCCGAGCGGGTTCATGATCTCCACTACTTCACGCAGTTTGGAATCTGCCGGAATCAATAATTTATCAAATACCTTCGGGCTCTCGAAAGAATATGTCATTCCCTGGCTGAATCCACAGAACTCTGCGATATTTCTGGCAACTTCCTCGATGCGGAGCTTAAAGGACAGTTTTCCTGTTGTCGCCTCTCCTTTTGGAAGTGTGGTCGGGATATTGTCATATCCGTAAAATCTTGCCACTTCCTCTGCAAGGTCCGCGAGGCGGAATAAATCGTGACGGAAGGTAGGTGCAATCACTTCTTTTGTGTCTGCATCATATTCCAGACCGATTTTTTCAAAATATCCTAACATCACTTCTTCTGAAATATCGGTTCCGAGCATAATATTGATCTTCTCTGCGTCAAATGGAACACGCACAGGCTCTTTGACTTTTCCATAAACATCCACAGTTCCGCCGACAACTTCACCTGCTCCTAACTCCTCGATCAGCTGACATGCACGGTCGATCGCCGCTTTGGCATTGTTCGGATCTAATCCCTTTTCAAATTTTCCGGATGCATCTGTGCGAAGTCCCACTTTTTTGCTGGATTTACGGATATTTGTTCCGTCAAAGCATGCTGCCTCGAACAACATTGTCTGTACGTCATCTGTGATCATCGTATTCTCGCCACCCATGATTCCGGCGATTCCCACAGATTTTTCTCCATCACAGATCATCAGAACAGTCTCATCCATCTCTCTTTCCTGGCCATCCAGTGTCACAAATTTTTCTCCGGAGGCTGCTGTCTTCACTATAATTTCTTTGCCTGCAATCTTCTCCAGGTCATAGGCATGCATCGGCTGTCCATATTCTTCCATCACATAGTTTGTGATATCGACCAGGTTGTTGATTGGGCGGATTCCGACAGAAGCCAGTCTTCTCTGCATCCATTTCGGGGATGGTCCCACTTTTACATTTTTCACAACTCTTGCACAGTAGCGTGGGCAGAGGTCTGCATCCTCCACAGTTACTTTAATATAGTCGTTCACATCTTCACTGTTTCCAGTCGCTGTCACAACAGGCGGGTGGAATTCTTTTCCGAATGTCGCCGCTGCTTCTCTTGCAATTCCAACTACACTGAAGCAGTCCACACGGTTTGATGTCACTTCGTATTCAAATACGACATCGTTTCTTCCAAGCGCTTCGATCGCACTGCTTCCGACAACTGCATCGTCCTCAAAAATGTAGATTCCATCTTCTGCCGCTTCCGGATACATCTCCTTTGTAGATCCAAGTTCTTCGATAGAGCACATCATACCAAAGCTGTCTACCCCGCGCAGTTTTCCTTTTTTGATCTTAATTCCGCCTGCAACCTGCTTTCCGTCATGGCTTCCTGCCACACGTCCGCCGTCCAGTACGACCGGAATCTTTGCTCCTTCAAAAACATTTTTTGCTCCCGTTACGATCTGCACTGTTTCTGCTCCAACATTTACCTGGCACACAACAAGTTTATCTGCATCCGGGTGTCTTTCAATCTTCTCAATCTGCCCGATCACAATCTTCTCTAAATCCGCATCGAGCACTTCATATCCTTCTACCTTTGTTCCGGAAAGTGTCATCGCATCTGTATATTCCTGTGCTGTGACATCCAGATCCGGCACATATGCTTTTATCCATGATAATGATGTATTCATGTTTCTATTCCTTTCTCACTTCTTCTATATTTCTTTCTCTCTTTTCCATTTCCCACGAAAACTGACTGTCCGAAGAAATCTGTTTTTCATTTCCGGACATGCTTCTCCGTCTTCCGTCTCTTTTTCTGATGATTTTCAAGCTGTTTTAGAACTGCTTTAAGAAACGGATGTCATTTTCATAGAGCAGACGCATGTCGTCAATCTCATATTTTAACAGTGCAATACGCTCCAGACCGACACCGAATGCAAATCCATTGTACTCTTCCGGATCAATTCCGCACATTTCCAGCACATGTGGATGAACCATACCACATCCTAAAATCTCAATCCATCCGGAACCTTTACAGAAACGACATCCTTTTCCGCCACACTTAAAGCAAGTTACGTCCACCTCAGCGCTCGGCTCTGTGAACGGGAAGTGGTGTGGTCTGAATTTCGTCTTTGTCTCCGGCCCGAATAATTCTTTGGCAAATACTTCCAGTGTTCCTTTTAAGTCTGCGAAAGAAATATTTTTGTCGATCACAAGTCCTTCAATCTGGTGGAAAGACGGAGAGTGTGTCGCATCCACTTCATCGGAACGGAACACACGTCCCGGAGCTATCATACGAATCGGAAGTTCTCCCTTTTCCATCACACGCGCCTGTACCGGAGAAGTCTGTGTGCGGAGCACGATATCTTTATTAATATAGAAGGTATCCTGCTCATCTTTTGCCGGATGATCCGCCGGAATGTTTAACTTCTCGAAGTTGTACTCATCGTATTCCACTTCCGGTCCTTCCACAACCTCATATCCCATGCCGATAAAGATACGCTCTACCTCTTCTAACGCGATCGTATTTGGATGACGGTGTCCGACCATATTTTTCTTCGATGGCAGTGTCACATCGATGACTTCGGATTTTAACTGCTCTTCGCGAAGCGCTCTCTCCATCTTTGTCTTTGTCTCTTCCAACAGCTGCTCAATCGCCTCTCTCGCCTCATTGACAAGCTGTCCCACCTTCGGTCTGTCTTCCGGGGCAACATCTTTCATCCCTTTTAAGACCGCTGTCAGTTCTCCCTTTTTCCCAAGAAATCTGACTTTTACATCATTCAATTTTTCCGGTGCATCGGCAGCCTGGATCAGTCTGACTGCTTCTTCTTTGATGCTCTGTAATTTTTCCTTCATCTTTTCTGATTCCTCCTAAATAAAAAAATCCCCGTCCCAAAAAGGGACGAGGTCTATCGCGGTACCACCCTAATTCCTGCTCTTAAGAGTCAGGCTCTCGGACTGCGTAACGTGCAGATACGTCATCTTCTACTAAGTTCCCGGACATCCACTGTCTGGGATCCTTTCTAAAATGCAGCTCCCGTGGGAAATTCGATCCCTATCTGAACTAAAGGAAACTTCCAGCCGATGATCTCCTCTCTCTGTTAGAAAATAGTTCTCTACTGACACGTTCAACGCCTTTGATTTATCAATAACTCATTTGATTGTCTGAATCACTTACTATTTTATCATAGGTTTTTGTGATGTCAAGTGCTATTTCACTTGAGTTTCCGCAATTTTATCCACAGAATCTATGATCATCCTTGCTGATTATAAACAACTTTTCAAAAATACCAAAAATATAAGGAATCCTATTCCTTTTTGATGTAAAATTTAATCACCACAAAAAAATCGTACTAAACAAAAAAGAGGAGGATTCCCTGTGGTTAATTTTACATCAAAAACTTATCAAATGAAACGGGAAATTTTAACTTTTTCAACTATAAATGAGCAAGTTCGTGATTTTGCATAAAAGAAAGGCACCTTGAATTCGATAGTGTTGTATAATGAAAGTGACAAAACAAACATCTACAACATTTACGAAAGAAGGTGCCTCTTGCAAAGACTATACATCATTCCTCATTCATATACAACCAGTTTAAGAAATTAAACTTATGCAAATTTTATTCAAATAATAGTCTAAACTATCGGTTTTCTTAATTCAAGCTAACGTCTGAACAGTAACACAAATACATTCAATAATACTATTGGTGCATGAAATTTTATTGTAGTGTTAATATACGAATGGTATAATATGGATATAAAGAAAGCGATAGTCGAGTAGACTAAAACCTTGCAACTTTAGCCCCTCACAGATCCGTACGTGCGGCTTTCCCGCATACGGCTCCTCATAATAACATTCATTTAATATAAGCAATAGTACGTCTTTGGTTTCGCAAGCGGATAACACTTTAACATTTCCCAGTAACCGCCCCATGTATAGGCTCTTCTGCAACCACGGCGATTTACCGCTTTGAATAGGAATTGCTGTACTCTATGTAGAAATGCACACAATCTTCTATAATTCCATGTTACTCCATAATAGCGATAATGCCCCACAAGCTTCACATTTAGTTCTTTTATGATTTCTCTAACCGGTCGGTTTCGATTCTCATATATCCAGAGTTTGTAATCTTTCAGCTTGCGTTCAAACTTTTTACGAGATGTTTGCAACTTCACTGCAAAAGTTCCCTTTCTTGTTTTCCCACAATAAAAGGTAAAGCCTAGGAAGTCAAATGCTTCTGGTTTTCCTTCTCCTCTGGCTGTTCTGTTAGCTTCTGCAAATCTCCCAAATTCAATTAACCTGCTTTTACTGCTTTCCAGTTCAAGATTGAATTGTTCCATCCGCTCTTTCAGAGCTGAATAGTACCACTCTGCTTCTGACTTATACTGGAATCCAGCTACAAAATCATCTGCAAAATTCACCAGAAAACAGTCGCCTTTTAACATCTTTTTCACCACAAATTTAAACCACAGTGTCAATACGTTATGCATGTATATATTCGCTAGCATCGGACTCATGACCGACCCCTGTGCCGAGCCTTCCTCTGTTGATTCAAATTTTCCATCTTCCATTATTCCAGCCTTTAAATATTTCTTTATCAGCCAGAGCAGGTTTGGGTCTTGTATATGCCATTCCAGAAATCTCATCATCCAGTTATGGTTAATGTGGTCGAAAAATCCTTTAATATCAGCGTCTACTATGTAGCTGTTTTTCCCATAACTGATTCTCTGATATACTTCTTTTACCGCTTCGTGGCAACCTCTGTTTGGTCTAAATCCATACATGCAGTTCAGAAATCTTGGTTCGTAGATTGCTTCCAGTACTTTCTTTACTGACATTTGGACAATCTTGTCCTCATAAGAGGCTATTCCCAGCGGTCGTATTTTTCCATTTCCCTTTGGTATATGTACCCTCAATGATGGGAGTGGTTTAAAAGATTTGTTCTTTAACCTCTGTACTAAATCTTTGATATTTCTATCAAGGTTCTCTCCGTATTCTTCCTTTGTCACCTTATCAACACCAACCGCCTTTTTACCATCTAATTCTTTATGGCATTGTTTCAGCAAATCCGCATTTATCAAATGATATATGGATGTGAATACAAGTTTCTTTGATTTTGCCGATATTTCAGCTATTCTTTCTAATTTCCTTCCCTCCATCGGCATTACCCAATTTCATCAGTACTATGAAACTGTCCGACTACCTGTTATCCGTTTGAAGTTCTCCATTTTCAGTTGAAACTTCATACTCTTGTACGAGAGACAACAGGTTCTCCCCAGTTGATGTGTGCCCACAATGTCAAGCATGATTGGCCCTTTGACCCCGCAGCGCCACACAACTCTCGCCATAATGATTTGTGTGCTGTTGACTTCCGCACCAGTTAAGACGTCGGCCTACTGAAGTTAACTTTTCGAGGCTCAATAGCATTGCAACCCTGCTTTCTTGCTGTCTACGCTTGTCAGTTGCTGTTACCAACAACATCCCAAGACTCGCTATTATCTGCTTGGCTAGACCTTGGATAAATCGGATTCCCACCGACTTGGTTACACACCCTTAGCTGGGCTCACAACTGGGAGTTGTTATTCTATACGAACATTGACGGGGCTCACTGTAAGTTCTCCAATGCCTTCCACTCTGTACCATTTTCCTCGCTCAAGTTTAATTGTATCGCCTACCCTAGAAGTAATGTAACCTATTACATAAGTTTCTCCGCTTTCAATATCCGTAAATACAACATCTGTATCAGCAGTACCAGTAACTTTTACCTTTCCGCCAACAGGCTGTATCTGTTCGCATTTCACTATCTCACCACCTGAAAGGGTGAAAGTGTGCATCTTAATATAGCTGTTATAACTTATGCCGATTATGATGACAGCAAGTGGGATTGCAACTCCCAGCGCTCGTTTCAACCGTTTCTTATCCATCTATTACACCTCCCCCAAATTATAATTTAACTATCTAATCCTCAAAAACCATTGATTTTTCAAGGCTTCACGCCTATTTTTCATTCAAACCTTATCTGTTTGCCCTTGTTTTTGCCCTTACGAGCCGAAACTAGGGCAACTTTTTATTCCTCGCCGACCACCTTATCCAGCAGCCTTGCAGAAGTACGCTTCGCTTCCCTTGTAGAGTGAGCGTAGATGTTCATTGTGGTACTGACATTGGAGTGTCCAAGAAGTTCCTGCACATCTTTCGGCTTTGCGCCGCCGGACAGCAGATTGCTTGTGTAGGTGTGGCGGAGCGTGTGGAAATGGAAATCCTCAAGCCCTTTCACTTTCTTCTTTGCCGCCCTGCACATAATCCCTACCGTACTCGGCGCTTCATACGCCCCGTCTGCTCTCAGGCAGACAAAGGAGATTCCCTTGTAGTCCTCCGGGACTTCCTCTGTCCTTTGCAGGCTGTAAACCTCGTAATAGGTGCGCCCTTTTTCCTTTACTTCTTTGTAGTAGTTCAGGTGATAAAGCTCCCCGTAGCGGAAACGGTTTTTGCGTTGTTCTGTTCTTGCCGCCCGCAGGATTACCGCCAGTGTGTCGCAGAAATCAACGGTGCGAACTTTGCTCCGCTTTGTCGTTCCCACTTCGGTTGTGTGCCTTGTTCCGTTATAGCGCATACTGCGGCGTACCGTGAGATATTGTTCCTCAAGGTTAATATCCTGCCAAGTCAAGCCGCATACTTCCCCGATACGAAGCCCCGTGTAGTACGCTATCTGCACAGGCAGCAAAGCGGGATTATCTTTTGCCTTGAGAAATTCCTCCAGCTTTTGGAACTGTTCATGGGTGATAGTAGGAATACTGGCGGTATCTTCCTCACTGTCCGAGAAAATATCCGTTTCCTGCTTCCTGCCCCTCAGTTTCACATACTGCATAGGGTTAAAGGTAATCAGCTTTTTCGGGAATACCGCAAAGCGGAAGGAATTTTGCAGCACCGCCGAGAATAGGAGCATATACCCTTTGCTCATAGGCTTTGAGGTTGTCCCGTCCGGGTTTGTTCCACCGTAGCTCACGTACTCAGAAGTAGCTGTGTAAAGAGCTTTTGTCAGTTTCCCAGAATACCGATTGCTTTTTTTAACACTTC
>URCR01000007.1 GCA_900546325.1 uncultured Lachnospiraceae bacterium
ATATATCGGCATTTACCAACTTATGAAAAGATAATCAGAAATTTAGTAAGTTTTTTATCAAAAACATCAGTTTCTTAAGTGCAAAATATTGTTGATTTTCCAGTAATGTCATATCCAGAATATCTTTTAATTTTTCAAATTCTTTCTCGCATTTTCCATATTCTCTCCGGCTTTCTAATTTTGCAATTGTTCTCTCCGCCTGCATCATTTCATACTTCTCAATTGCAAGATCCATCGCAACCCGCTGCCATTCCCGGTTCATTTTTTTCATCAACTGCTGCATCGTTTCATTTCCCGGAGCATTCTTTCCTCGCTCGATCCGCGATAATGTTTCCTGCGTACAGATATCCTCGCACAGAGCTTCCTGGGAAAGATGCAACGCGCTTCGTGTACGCCTAATCACATCTGAATCCAGTTCAAAGATTCGGTTGAAACATCGAAAAAGAGGAAACTCTTCATAATGAACCCCATATTCTTTCTGCACCTCGACAACACTTCTCCCGAATTCCTGATACTCTTTTTCTTCCTGCTCTGACTCACTGTATCGAATCAATATTTCTAATATTTCCACCAGAAACAAGATCTGACCACTGTCTCTGAGAAGTTCCAATGCCTTTTCTGCTGCCTCCCGTATTTCCTTTTTCGTGAAAATTCCTTGCCGTTCACAAAGTATCACTGCATATGGATATACCCGCACCAGTTCTTCTGTCTCAAATATCCTCTGTTCCATATATTCTAAGATTCTTCCAAGTTCACGGACAGACCTCTCTTCTTCTGTCCCAAGACAGACTTCCCACCGGAACAACAACAGTCTGATTTCATCCGCACTTAACAAAGTCTCCCGGTTTAACACTGGCTCTTCTTCCATCGTCTGTGCTATCGCTTTTTGTAAATGCTCCAGCACACTGCCTGCCTCTTTCTTTCGGAGCCATGCAATCTGCGCCCGCTCCTGCTCGATGAACTGGGTATGCAATGGCTGATATGCCGCTTTTTTCTTTTCATATTCCTCCAACAGTTCTTCTGCTGCCTCTAGTCTGCGGTATAAGATTTCTCTCTGAATCCGGAACCGCAGTTCGTACAACTGATAAACTGCATTCGGCAAAATATATTCCAGTCGATCCGTCGCTTTCCCGAGCCGCTCAAACAGCATGTCCAGCAGAAACTGATTTGGAACCCTCTGATTTGACTCAATTCTTGTAAGTTCCGTGACAGAGCATAGCTTTTTAGAAAGCTGTGACTGCGTACAGTGTATTTCCCCTCTTAAACTGACAATAACCTCACCGATATGATATGACATGTTTATTCCTCTTCTGTTCGTAATTCTTGCTTGAAAATATCATTTTTACAAATTGGGCAGTGGAACTTTAACCGTTTCTTTTTTCAATTATGTAAGATTGAATACTCTTTTGACAACCGTTTTTTTCATAAAATGCTTCCACTTCCGGTTGAGAACCAAAATATAGCATAGTAGGCGTATTTATTTTTGCAAGTTGAAGAAGTTGACTTCCTACTCCCCTTTTTTGATACTCTGGGAGAACAAGTAATTCTGTGATAGTTCCGAAAAAATATCCATCTGAAAGAATACGCAAACACCCTACCAGCATTTTATTATCATAAGCAGTTATATTTAGTGTTCTAGCCAATGCATTTTGTGTCCGTTCCATATCATAATTGCCAGGCCATACTTGATTTACAAATGAAAGAAAATCAGATGCCTTAAGTTGTTTATCATCTACTCTATACTCCATTGTTTACCTCTATAAATTCAGTCTTGTTGTTTCTATAATAATTATAGCATCTGTATAATTTGAGATTACTTAATTTCGACACTTTACCGGCACTTATCTGCCATTTTAACAGCATATTCCTGCTCCAGTTCTTCTGCTAAATACTCATCACTCATGCAATGCATATCCGATACCCCGTCACGAATCAACTGATACACCTCGGAATAGTAAAAGAAATTCAGTGCCGCATCAAGCGAAAGTCCCCGCTTTTTTGCAAAACATGCAATGACACGGCTATATTTTTTCTGAAGCAAAATCGGATTTGCTATCATAATCTGTCAAATCTTTTCCGGCACGACAATTCAAAATGAAATCCAGCCAGTCCTCAGAATAAGAATCGAATTTCAGTGTTTTTAGTTCCGTTTCCCGGTTTCCATCATACTCATACCGCGAAATAATGCCCTCTTTCCCGAGACGTTTGAACTTACCACACCACTTCGCAGCCTGCTCATGCAGCGGTGTAGTATAGAATCCACATCCAAAGTCTACATTAGAGCGAGAATGCACTAAATCCGGCTGTGCAATCTCTAAAAAAGAACCGTGATAGAGCATCATACTTCTACACCCCTTTCTTTCATCACATCAACGAGGTCGTCTACAATATATTCCCGGCTCTGGGTATGCAGAATTTCATATTCTGGCACGATATAACCGTTCAGAATATCGCTTTTCTCCGTAAACGCCTGATAGACATGTTCCGCATCCACACCCAGCTTTGCCGCAACATTTTCAATACAAAATACAGCAAATTCCAGTTCACTGATATTTTTAATTTTTTCATTCATCATCACGAATAAGCCCTCCTCAACTTCATTTTTTATCTATTTACTGTTCTGTATCCATCTGCTTTATAAATTCTTTCATTTCCGGGCTGTCTGTTAAGTACGTTGTTTCCTCATCACAACAGATCGACTGGATCATAGCTTTTTGAAGTTTAGACCCAAATGCCTTATCCACTTCCTTTTTCTTTATGTGACGATATAGCGGAGAGTGATTGATATCCCATTTTTTTGTAAGCGATTTTAACATAGGAACAAGTATCTTCATAGATTTCATTCTGTTTTTTGTAGCTTCATAAAGCTGGAAATGTGCAACATATGAATTGTATTCCCATAAATCAAATAACTGAGCCGCCTGTTTATCAATATCTGCAATCTCTTCTGCATCTTCCATTCTGTTTTCCTTCATCGCAATCTCCATCAAAGTCATCAGACACGCATGAATTTCATTCGTTGCAGATAATAATTTTTCTTCTGTCATTTGCGCTGCTTTTTCAAGTTCTCCTCTTGCAATATACAAATTTGCCTGCAACTGTTTCCTGTCCACCGGACTTTCTTTTGAAAATGTATCCAATATTTCCTGGGCCTGATCATACTCCCCTCTTTCTATCAACTTGGAAATCAAAATGCCTTGTGATTGTTCTCTGATAGTTACATCGCTACTCTTTGCGGCAAGTCTATACAAACTTTCAATTTCTTCCTGATACTCCTTCTTCACTTTTTTACCCGAAAGCATCAAAGCTCCCTCCAACAGTATTGCAACATTACCAATCAGTAAATCGCAATTTGGAAATTCCTTTATTTTTGCCATTGCCAAAGAATAACCAGCTTCAAATCCCCCTTTATCAACAGCCTCAGACACCTCGTTCATAAAAAGCGCCACTTCTTTCTCTGACAGATTACCCTGAAAAGATAATAATGTATTGAGATCTGTGTCCAAAAGCCTGGCAAGTGCAGGTAATAGTACAATATCCGGATAAGAAACTCCGGTTTCCCATTTACTGACTGCCGGAACTGATACTCCAAGATAGTTTGCTACTTGTTCTTGCGTAAATCCCTTTCTCAGACGCTTTTGACGAATTATTTCATTTATTTTCATAAGAGCATCACCTCGTTTTTTATACTCTTCATTATAATAGATACTCATGGGTATTTTCAATTTACCTGTCATTAACTTTAATTTAAAAAAGTTGACTGGAAATCAAATTTTATATAATACCTTTACCTTCCATCTATTGAGGGTAACGTGTCTGATAATCGAACAGTTATAAATTACTTTCCTCTGTTCCTTTTGAAGCAGGAAATCCCCGACCATTTCATAGAATTGAATTCTCTTTTCCCTTCTGTTTCCGCCTCCAATACGAGCTGTAACGTATCTTCCGGTTTTGACTTTTTTATTTCGGGCAAGTATATCTCGGCAGCCCTTTGCTATGTTTTCCATACTCGATTGCTTCCTTTGGGCAGCGGCAAATACAAGCCATGCAGTGTGTACATTCTTTTCCCCAAACTGGCTTACCATTTACAAGCTGGATATTACTAAGCGGGCAGACCTTTTCACAGAAACCGCAGGATATACAAGCATCTGTCGTATAAAATTTCTTTGCATGCACAAAAAGAGGATAAAACAGGTTGTTTACCATTCCGCTGTTCATTTTATCAATAAGTGTAAGCTTCCGTTCAGGAAAACTTTCACCGGATCTGATATATTTGATTGCCTGGTCGATTTCACTTTCCGCGTTTTCAATGATAGAATTGGCTTTCTCTCTGGTCGGTGTAGAAAACATCGCAATATAATTTTCGGGCATTACAATCTCATAGCACCCCAGATAATTCATTTTTATTTTTGAACAGAGCGACTTAAGATACTTTCCCGCATTACCGATACTGTCGCCACAGGTCATTACGAAGTAAATATTGTTGTTTCCCGCCAATTGTACCTGCTCCAGCCATTTTTCTAACATACGCGGTATTCTCCACGCATAAGTCGGAGCAACCACAATCCACGGCGTCTCAGAATGTAACTGCGAATGATCCTCCTCTCTTATTCTTGAAAAAAGATTATAGGCTTCTTCTCCAATTCCTTTCGCGATTCTGACGGAAACATATTCACTGTTACCGGTTCCTGTAAAATATAGAATCATCGTATTTCCTCCTGACTGATGTGCTGCACATCTTCCTAAAGTTCTTTCTTCATCATACAAGAAATCAAAGTAAATCACAACTATGTTCGACTTCTGTTTATTATTTTCTATCCGCATTCCATAACCAAAACGGTTCTAAACTTTACCTGAACGTAAAAACTGCCCCACAGATTTTCCCCTATCTGTGGAGCAGCCTTTCGCTTCTCATCAGATGCTCAAAGCAGCATTGCCTTACGCGCATCTGATGAGCAAAGTCTCTTATAAATATTTCTTTAACTCTTCTGCTTTATCCAGTTTTTCCCATGGAAGATCTAAGTCGTTGCGTCCAAAGTGTCCGTAAGCTGCTGTCTGCTTGTAGATCGGACGGCGAAGATCTAACATTTTGATGATTCCTGCCGGTCTTAAATCAAAGTTTTCACGGATGATCTCCACTAACTTCTCATTAGAAAGTTTTCCGGTTCCGAATGTATCTACCATGATCGATGTCGGATGAGCCACACCGATCGCATAAGAAAGCTGAATCTCACACTTCTTTGCGATTCCTGCTGCAACGATATTCTTTGCAACGTAACGTGCTGCGTATGCTGCAGAGCGGTCTACCTTTGTACAGTCTTTTCCGGAGAATGCTCCACCGCCGTGACGTGCCATTCCACCGTAAGTATCTACGATGATCTTACGCCCTGTCACACCACTGTCTCCGTGTGGTCCGCCGATCACGAATCTTCCGGTCGGGTTGATGAAGAATTTTGTATGCTCATCGACCATTTCCTGTGGAAGTACCGGATCAAATACATATTTCTTGACATCTTCGTGAATCTGTTCCTGAGTCACATCCGGGTCATGCTGTGTAGACAATACAACCGCATCAAGACGTACCGGAACGCCCTCTTCGTTGTACTCTACTGTCACCTGGCTCTTACCGTCCGGTCTGAGGTAAGAAAGTGTTCCGTCTTTGCGGACTTTTGTAAGCTGTAGTGTCAGCTTGTGTGCCAATGCGATCGGATATGGCATCAATTCTTCTGTCTCATCAGAAGCATATCCGAACATCATTCCCTGATCCCCGGCTCCGATTGCATCGATCTCCTCGTCTGACATTTTGTTTTCTTTTGCTTCTAATGCTTTATCCACACCCATTGCAATATCAGAGGACTGCTCATCGATCGCTGTGATCACACCGCAAGTATGTGCATCGAATCCGTATTTTCCTCTGTTGTATCCGATCTGATCTACCGTATCTCTGACGATCTTCTGAATGTCTACATATGCATTTGTTGTGATCTCACCCATAACAAGAACAAGTCCTGTTGTGATCGCTGTCTCACATGCCACACGGCTCATCGGATCCTGCTCCATCAGCGCATCTAACACTGCATCTGAAATCTGGTCACAGATCTTATCCGGATGACCTTCGGTTACTGATTCTGAAGTAAATAATAATTTTTCCATTCGTACGTTCCTTTCCTTTTTCTCTTTCTCTCGCGCCGGGCTTTTTTGTTTTCCTCTGATAAGAAGTCATTCTTTCTGACTCTCTGACGTAAAAACAGCAGCCCGACAACATTCGGACTGCTTTATACTCATAAATCAATCCTCTTATTGTTCGATTGCTCGCTCAGGCTGGCACCTTCCGTTCACGGGGTTGCCGCAGCTTCACAGATCCTTTGTATCTCCACTGCTCTGAATAAGAGAAAGTTTCTATTATTCTGTTATTGTTCCGTTAGAAATCATAACATTGATTGGCAGGAGCGTCAAGAGTCTTTTTCAGAAATCTTCTCTAGTTGCTCTGTGCCTCTTTCATTGCCTGCTCTCCGTTTGTCTGGGCATCTTTGAGCGCTTCGTCAATTCCCTTTTCTCCGCTGAATACAAGATCAAGCTGTTTTCCAAGTTCATCTAACGCATTCTTGCCTCCGATATTTCTTGTTCCCTGGAAACCTTTGTCAAAACATTCCAGTGAGAGCTGTTTGATCGGTTTTTCCTCAAGCACTTTTGCGAACACCGGATCGTCCTGTGCAGATACACGCACCGGAATATAACCTGTCTCTGCTGCGAAATATGCTGTGTTCTCTGTATTTGTCAGGAATTTGATATATTCCCACGCAGCCTGCTTCTGCATATCCGTCGCAGAATCGAAGACTGCCACATTTGTTCCGTAGTACAGCTGGTCATCTGTCTTATGTCCCGGAAGTGCTGCGGCGTTGATCGTAATGCCTTCCATTGTCCCCTCTTCAATGTACGGCAATGCCGAGGTGGAAGCAACACACATTGCGGCGCGTCCGTCCTGCACTGGGACATTGGCATTTTCATCATCCCCGGCAAATCGCGCTGTCTTTGACTGGAACATTCCGTTCAAAAATTCGATTGCTTCTTTTGTCTCCGGTGTATCAAAATACAATTCATTTGTTTCCTCATTCATCGTGCTTCCGCCTGCCTGTTTCAGCCACGGTGCAATATCTGTAGAGAGATTGTTTGCAAACACACAACCATACACTTCCGGTTCGCCGTCCTTGTCCTCATCTACCGTCAGTTTCTCAGCTGCCGCTGTCCACTCATCCCATGTCTTTGGAACTTCTACCCCGGCTTCCTCTAACATCGTTTCATTGTAATATAAAACCATCTGACTTTTGTTAAACGGCATCGCATACTGTTTTCCATCCCAGATTCCGTCTGCAAGGAACATCTCCGGAATATCTGCAAGGTCTTCGTCCGTAAATCCAGTCTGCTCATCTTCCATATATGGTGTCAGATCTGCCACAAGCCCTTTGGAAATGTACCATGATAATCTGTTGGAATAAATCTGTGTCATCGTCGGAAGCTGATCCGCCTTTGCGGACGCCATCAGCTTGTCAAACAAGTCCATATATCCGCCCTGATTCACTAATTTTACTGACACATTTGGATTCTGCGCCATGAAATCATCTGTAATCTTCTGGATTGCCTCCTCATTCGTTCCGGACATCGCATGCCAGAACGTAATTTCTGTTTTTTCTGTCACTTTTGTGTCTGTCTTTGCCTCTGTTGACGACTCTGTTTTCGTCTCTTCTTTCTTTTCCGTTTCTTTTTTCTCCCCTCCGCATGCTGTCAGCATCGAAGCTGCCATCGTCGTGCAAAGAAGTGCCGCCAATACTTTTTTCTTCATCTTTCTTTTCCTCTCTTTTCGTTTTATCCTTTCAGTCCCGATTTGCTTACCCCTTTCACAATATATTTTTGTGTAAACAAATATAAAATGATTACCGGTGCAATTACCAGAATCGAAAAGGCCATTAAAATATGATATCTTGTTCCCGCCTCGGTTGAAAATGCCGCCATTCCCACCGGAAGTGTCCGCATCTCCTCTGAATTTGTCGTGATCAGAGGCCACATATACGAATTCCAGCAGTTAATAAATTTTAAAATAGCAATCGACGCAAGCGTCGGTACCGAACATGGAATTAAAATGGTAAATAGAAACCGCAATTCCGAACAACCATTGATCTTTGCCGATTTGTAATAAGAAATCGGAATGCTTTCAAACTGCTGTTTCAGTAAAAATATTGAAAAAATACTTGCACACCATGGAATGATCAACGCCTTATAGCTGTCGATCCATCCCCAGCTGCTCAGTGTAATATAATTCGGGATCATCAGGATTTCTCCCGGAACCATCATGGTCGCTACAAGAATCAAGAACAGCGCATTCTTAAACCGGAACGGAATATATGCAAACGCATAAGCGGCAAGCACCGTTGTAAATAATTCTCCCGCCGTCACCATCACCGCCGTAAACATACTGTTCAAAAAGTATCTTACATAAGGCACCTGCTCCAATGCCATCTTGATATTTTCCCACTGCCAGATGGACGGGATCCATTTTGGCGGCATCGATAACACTTCCTTTGCCGGCTTAAATGCAGTGAGGACCATCCACACAAATGGAAGGCTGACCCACAAAAGTCCTGCCGCCAGAATGATATAGGACAGAACAGTCACCATCTTTTTCCCTTTTCTCATGACTTCCTCCTCTCTGACGAAAGCAGAAACTGAATCAGCGTGAAAAATAAGATCACAAGAAACAGAAGAAAGGCTGCCGCCGATGCAGTTGTAAACTCCCAGTGTCTGTAAAATTTATCAAAAATGTAATAGACGATCGTAAGGCCGCTCTGAAGCGGTCCCGGTTTCTGCCCGTACATGATATAAACTTCATCAAAAATCTTAAAGGCTCCGATCAAAGATGTCACAGATAAGAATAAAATCGTCGGTCTTAAAATCGGAAGGATAATATAACGGATTCTTCTAAACGTCCCTGCGCCATCCATCCGCCCCGCCTTTACATATCTCTCATCCACACCTTGAAGTGCAGCCAGCAAAATAATGATTTTATAGCCAAGCCCTTTCCACACACTTAATACGATCAGGATCGGAATTGTCATCTGTGCATCCGTCAGCCATGCCACTTTTGGCATCCCAAGCACTGAGAGAAGCGCATTGACCATTCCGTAGTCTTTGTTGAGCATCCACCGCCATACGACAGCCACTGCGGTCGTCGATGTGACAAACGGCAGAAAGTATGCACTTCTGAAAAATTTCTGAAACCGGATATTAGAATTTAAGATCAGAGCAAATACCAATGCCGTAATGATTCCAAGCGGTACCGATACCACTGCAAATACAGCCGTATTTTTCATTGCAAGTGCAAACTCCGGATCTTTCAGCACATAGAGGAAATTGTCAAGACCGACTGCCTCCACCGTATCTGTCAGATAATCAAATTTCGTATAAAATCCCATAAAAAAAGACTTCAGAACCGGATAAAATTGAAAGACTGTTATGACAGAAAGCGCAGGCAGCAAATACAGAAATGCACGAAACTGTAGATTTCTGATTTTCCATCTTCTCCTCATCATCTGTCACCCTCCTCCGGGAACAAATGCAGCCGTTTTACACGAAATGACACACGTTCTCCTTCTGAAAAAGTCTGTTCCCATCCGACACAGGCAGTCAGGATCTGTTCCCCTGCCTGAAAATGAATGTACATATCTTTTCCAAGTGTCTGTATCCCGGTGATCACCCCCGAGATCGCATCCTCTTCCCCTGCCCGGCATAACTCCAATGCCTCCGGACGGATACCGACACAGACGCTTCCTTTCAGCTCTCCCGCCTCATGTACACTTCCCCTTTTCACAGTCACTTTCTCATCACCTAACAACAGACAGATCCCCTCCTCTGCCTTTTCTCCCGGAACAAAATTCATCGGCGGATTCCCGAGAAATTTTGCGGCAAATACATTTTGCGGCTCCATATACATCTCTTTTGGCGAAGAATACTGACTGATCCTTCCTTTCTCCATCAAAAGAATCTTATCAGAAATGCTCAGCGCTTCTTCCTGATCGTGTGTCACAAAGATCGTCGTGATCCCCAGCTGCTTCTGCACACGCCGAATCTCATCGCGCAGTTCAATCCGAAGTCTCGCATCCAGATTCGACAACGGCTCATCTAAAAGTAAGATCTTCGGATTCTTTACAATGGCACGCGCGATCGCAACTCTCTGCTGCTGACCGCCCGATAATTTTCCCGGTTTTCTCTTCAAGTATTCTTCGATCTGAAGCATTTTGGCAGCTTCTTTTACTTTTTCTATCCGGTCTTTTTTCTTCCATCCTTGCATCTTCAGCGGAAATGCAATATTATCCTGCACGGTCATATGCGGATAGAGGGCATAATCCTGAAACACCATCCCGATGTCCCGCTCTTCCGCTTCCAGCCCGCTGACATTTTCCTCATCAAAATAAATGGTCCCTTCTGTGGCACGTTCCAGCCCGGCGATGATCGACAGCGTCGTGCTCTTTCCACATCCGCTCGGGCCGAGCAGACAGACAAGAGTTCCGTCTTCTATTTCCAGATTCAGGTGGTCTACCGCTGTCACTTCCTGATATTGCTTTGTAAGATTTTCCAGTCTAATCCTCATCGGTAAGTTCCTCCAATGTCCTCTCCGTCAACGGCACCATCCTAAGGCTGATTCCTTCTTCCTCAAGCATTTCCCCCAGCACCTGCATGAAGATCCCCGGCTCTTCTTTTGGCCCTCCCTTTTTCAGGTAGGCTGCGAGATCCGGCTGTGAGGACAATCCCCCTCCCCACTTGGCGGAAAAAGTATATTCGATGCCACAGCTTGGACTGCCGTTGATTCCTACAATCCCAAGCACTTCCACCCGCTCCGTACAGTTTTTGTATTCTTTCACCTGAAGCACAATATCCTCCAGCATCTTTCGCGCCTGTCTTCGGAAAAACGGATTGTCAAACTGCTCCGATGAATGTCCCCAGCGTCTGCTTCCGTACATCAGAAACTCCGGGCACGGCAGCTGAATCAGCTGAATATCCTGCTCGATCGCCTTTTTTAAAAATTCCTTCCGTTCTCTCTCCTCCTCCGTCTCATACTCCACCGCATAGCTGATCTTGGAGCGCACATTTAAAATGCAATGACTGACAAGAAGTAGTTTCTTTCTGTTTTTCATCCCCCGTATCCTCTTTCTTTCCACATTTCGTATACCACAAAGTAAAAATTTCTCCAATTTTCTTTAACTTTCAATATAGCATGGATTCTTTTAGATGAAAAATTGTTTGTTTCTATATACCTATCGACAGTATCTATAATATTACATATCCGAACCCTCCCTCAAAAGAATCACAAAGAAAAACCTGCAAGAGCACCCGGCCTCTATAACCGTTCTGCTCTTGCAGGTTTCTTTTTTCTGAAACTGTTATCAGTATCTATTTATTTTTATTGAAAATAATCCTTATCCTACTTTCAGCTTAAACTTCTGGATCTCTTTTTCGCTTGCAACTTTCTCAATCATCGCACCGAGTCCCTGAAGTTTCTTCTCGAACTGTTCATACCCTCTCTGGATATAGACAATGTCATCGACGATCGTAATTCCATCTGTTGCAAGTCCTGCGATCACTAGTGCCGCACCTGCTCTTAAGTCCGGTGCACTGACACGCGCCCCCGAAAACTTCTCCACACCTTCGATCGTTGCAGAGTTTCCTTCTACTTTGATGACTGCTCCCATTCTCGCAAGTTCATCCAGATATTTGAAGCGGTTTTCAAAAATGCTCTCTGTAATGATACTTGTCCCTTTTGACAGAGCCAGCGTAACACCGATCTGCGGCTGCATATCTGTCGGGAATCCCGGGTATGGAAGTGTCTTTACCTGTGTGCTCTTTAAGCGCTTGTTTGCCACAACTCTGACCGCATCATCAAATTCTTCTATCTGGCATCCCATCTCCTCTAGTTTCGAAATAGTCGCCTCAAGATGCTTTGGAATCACATTCAATACTGTGATATCTCCCTTTGTCGCTGCCGCTGCAAACATAAATGTTCCGGCCTCGATCTGATCCGGAATGATGGAATATTCTGTCTTGTGAAGCTTCTGTACACCGCGGATCTTGATCACATCGGTTCCTGCTCCCTTAATGTTGGCACCCATGCTGTTTAAAAAGTTCGCCACGTCAACGACATGTGGTTCCTTTGCGACGTTCTCAAGAATCGTCAGTCCGTCTGCCATCGCCGCCGCCATCATGACATTGATGGTCGCACCTACGGATACAACGTCAAAGTACAAATGTGTACCTCTAAGCCGCTCTGCTTCCGCAAGGATCTTCCCATGTTCAATCTCTACCTCTGCTCCGAGTGCACGGAAACCTTTTAAATGCTGGTCAATCGGTCTGCTTCCGATGTTACATCCGCCCGGAAGGGCAACCTCTGCCTTGCTGTATTTGCCGAGCAGTGCCCCAAGTAAATAGTAGGAAGCCCTGATCTTCTTGATATAGTCATAGTCAATGCTAAAATCACCGATTGTGCTTCCGTTAATCTTCACTGTATGTCTGTCGACTCTCTGAATCTGAGCGCCGATTCCTTCCATCGCCTCTAAAAGTACATTAATATCATTTACATCCGGTAAATTGTCAATCGTAACAGTCTCATCCGTCATAATCGCTGCTGCAAGAATTGCAAGTGCCGCATTCTTCGCACCGCCGATCTCCACTTCACCTACGAGCGGACTGCCGCCCTTGATTATATATTGCTCCATATCGCACCTCTATTGTTCCATTTATTTTACTTAATCCGATTTTCAAGTGATCGTTATCGTCTCTTCTGACATCATAACTGTCTAATCTCCTTCATCTGTGTTGAGACAATAACCTGTAATTTCTTTATAGTCCACGAAGTATTATAGCACATATTTCTTATTTGTAAAACAATTTTCATTTTCTCTTGATCCGCCTGGTTGCCGGTTCCCATACTTCCAGCTGGAGAAACAATGCTTCTTCTCCTTATGCTTAATACTTATCATGTCAAAAGAACTCTCCAAATATACGATACCGGAACGATTTCTAAAATTTTCATTTTCTCGTTTTATCCCGCATCTATATGGTATTTTATCATATTTTTTCCTCTTCGTCCAGCACACACTTGTTCTCCGCTTCGCTCACCGTTTTTGTCCACCACTCATCTGCCGGCGGACAGACAAGGGGAAAAGCTTTCAGACTGTATTTTTATGATCAATTTTTCATCCGAACTTTAATAATACCTTCTTCCCCTTCTTCTATGATCACTTCTTCTTTTAAATAATTCCTGAAATAACAGGATCTCGATCATGTCCCGGATATGCTGATCTCTGTCCTTTCGGTTTCTTCCGTTTTGCTGACGTCCCATCTGTAAATACTGCTGCTCCACATCTTCCTCATCTGCCATCTCCAGCCCTTCTTTCTCTTCCCGCATCATCCGGTCGTACACCCGCCTGCACATCAGACGGAGCTGAAGCTGATCCGGATATTCATCGTACATCATGCTTCCCTCATATTCCATCCGGTCGCACTCGTCCTCCACATAAGGAAGAATCTTTTTTGCAGTCTGCGGGTACATGCTTTTCATATACTCGAAATCATAGCGTTCAATTCTCTCATCATCATACTGGAGCGGCATAGGATATGCCATATAATATGGTAACCGATAATCCATAAAAATACCTGCGCTTTCACATTTCATCTAATTTACTATATGAGAAAAACACTGAAAGCGTGAAAGAAGATTCCTGTCCGCCGCAAGGCGCACAAAAAATACGTTCTGAATGAAATCTGCTCTCATTCAGAACGTATTCTGATTTTGTCTGATCTTGTTGTGAGATCTCTCTCTTCCAGATCATTTTCTATTGTTTGTGATCCTTCTTTTGTTGATCGTTCTTATTTTGCTGCATTCTGTCTTGCAATCGCTTTCTTTAATGCGACTTCCGCACGGAGTACATCGATTCCGTCCGTCTTTGCAAGTCTCTCTTTTGCACGCTCTTCCGCTTTCTTCGCACGCTCTACGTCAATCTCGTCCGGCCACTGCGCATCTTCTGCAAGTACCGTGATCTTGTCTTTTTGAATCTCGACAAATCCACCGAGGATCGCTGCCTTCTTCACCTCAGACTCATTGTGAATCTTCATGACACAAGGCTCTAAGATCGTTGTAAGCGGAATATGGTTCTGATATACACCCATCTCTCCTTCAACAGATACAAATTCGAGGAATGTTCCCTCGCCTTCATAGAACACTTCATCCGGAGAGATGATCTTCAATTCAAATCTCTCTGCCATAGGAACTCCCTCCTACTTCACGCGGGCAAGCACGTCATCAATATTTCCTGCATTCAGGAAGTATCCTTCCGGAATATCGTCGTGTTTTCCTTCGAGAATTTCTTTGAATCCCTGAACCGTCTCACTGATCGGCACATAACGTCCTTCAAAGCCTGTGAACTGTGTCGCAACGAAGAACGGCTGTGATAAGAATCTCTGGATCTTTCTCGCACGGGATACTGTAAGCTTATCATCTTCGGAAAGCTCATCCATACCAAGCATTGCGATGATATCCTGTAATTCTTTGTATTTCTGAAGAATTTCCTGCACACCGCGGGCTACGTTGTAGTGTTCTTCTCCTACGATGTGTGGGTCAAGCATTCTTGATGAAGATTCCAGCGGATCTACTGCCGGGTAGATACCAAGCTCTGTGATCGCACGGGAAAGTACGACTTTCGCATCTAGATGGGCGAATGTCGTAGCCGGAGCCGGGTCAGTCAAGTCATCGGCAGGTACGTATACAGCCTGAACGGATGTGATGGAACCGTTCTTTGTAGATGTGATACGTTCCTGAAGAGCACCCATCTCTGTCTGAAGTGTAGGCTGGTAACCTACGGCTGAAGGCATACGTCCAAGAAGCGCTGATACCTCTGAGCCTGCCTGTGTGAAACGGAAGATGTTGTCGATGAACAGAAGTACGTCCTTTCCACCTTTGTCACGGAAATACTCTGCCATTGTCAGACCTGTCAGACCAACTCTCATACGAGCTCCAGGCGGCTCGTTCATCTGTCCGAATACCATGGCTGTCTTATTGATAACTCCTGATTCTGTCATCTCGTAGTAGAGGTCATTTCCCTCACGGGTTCTCTCTCCTACACCTGTGAATACAGAATATCCACCATGCTCTGTTGCAATATTTGTGATAAGTTCCTGGATCAATACGGTTTTACCTACACCGGCACCACCGAATAATCCGATCTTACCACCTTTCTGGTATGGACAAAGTAAGTCGATTACTTTGATACCAGTTTCCAGCATTTCTGCTTCGGTTGCCTGCTCCTCAAATGTAGGCGCTTTTCTATGAATCGGTTCATATTCCACGTCTGTCGGAGCCGGTTTCTCATCGATCGCTTCTCCAAGTACGTTGAAGATACGTCCTAATGTATGTTCTCCAACCGGTACTGTGATCGGCGCACCTGTCGCAACCGCGTCCATTCCGCGCACAAGTCCGTCTGTCGGACCCATGGCGATACATCTTACTGTATCATCTCCCAGATGCTGGGCAACTTCCACCACTAACTTCTCGCCATTGGATCTTGTGATCTCAATCGCTTCGTTGATCTCAGGAAGCTGGCCCTCGGCGTATTTTACGTCCAATACCGCGCCGATGATCTGAGTGATTTTACCTATATTTCTCTCTGCCATCTTTTCACTCCTAATCTGTTTTCCAATACTACAATGCCTCTGCACCCGCGATGATCTCAGTCAGTTCCTGAGTGATCGCACCCTGACGGGCTCTGTTATATTTCAATGCCAGGTCCTCGATGATCTCTTCTGCATTGTTTGTCGCAGAATCCATCGCCTGCATACGCGCACCATTTTCACTTGCAACAGCCTCTACAAAGGCTCCGTAGAGAATGCTTGTCATATATTTTGGAACAAGCAGTCCCACTGCCACTTCCTCCGCAGGCTCAAAGTTCATCAGTGTCAGTTTGTCCACAGAACTTTCTCCTTCTTTTTCCTCCTCTGCAATCGCAGTGGTGTCTACCGGAAGTAATTTTGTAAGTGTCGGAATATGGCTTACCGTATTCTTAAAGAATGTGTATGCCACATAGATCTCACCGATCTCTCCTGCCGCAAAATCAGTCAGAAGTCTCTTGCTGATCGCCTGTGCATCACTGTAAGAAGGCTCTTCGATCATGTCAGAGAAATCTTCCACGATCTCATATCCCTTTCTCTCCAGTGCCTCTGCACCTTTACGTCCCACTGTATACAGACGGACATTTTCTTTCTCGATTCCGCTTCCTGTGATGAGCTTCACGATGTTGGAATTATATCCGCCTGCAAGACCTCTGTTTGATGTTACAACTACGATTCCGACCTTTTTAGAGTCGCTCTTCTGCAAGTATGGATGCTCAATGTTTCCTGCCTTTGCAAGCATGGAAGTCACTGTCGCATACATGCATTCGAAATATGCTTTTGAATTTTCCGCGCGGGTTCTTGCTTTTTGCAGCTTTACAGTAGAAATAAGTTTCATGGCTTTTGTAATCTGCTGTGTACTCTGCACACTGCTTCGACGTCTTTTAATCTCTCTCATTGATGCCATGATATAGTTCTCCTCTCACCTGAATGGTAATCGCTACCGCACTAAAATTCTGCTTTAAATTCATTGATTGCTTTTACAAGTGCTTCTTCTGTCTTGTCAGAAATTACTTTTTCTGTACGGATCGCTTCTGGAATTTCCGGATATTTTGTCTGAATGAATTCAAACAGTCCTTTTTCAAAGCGAAGCACATCTTCTACCGGAATATCCAGCAGATGTTTCTGTGTTGCCGCATAAATGATGATAACCTGGTATTCAACCGGCATTGGCTGATACTGTGGCTGTTTTAACATCTCTTTGATGCGGGCACCCTGTGCAAGACGCTCTGTCGTATCTGCGTCAAGCTCAGAACCGAACTGTGCGAAAGAAGCAAGCTCGCGGTACTGTGCAAGGTCGATTCGGATCGGTCCTGCAATCTTCTTCATCGCTTTGATCTGTGCAGAACCTCCAACACGGGATACAGAGATACCCGGGTTGATCGCCGGTCTGAAACCTGCGTTGAACATCTCTGTCTCAAGGAAGATCTGACCATCTGTGATAGAGATTACGTTTGTAGGGATGTACGCAGATACGTCACCCGCCTGTGTCTCGATGATCGGAAGCGCCGTCAGAGAACCTCCGCCTAATTTGTCAGATAATCTTGCCGCTCTCTCTAATAATCTGGAGTGCAGATAGAATACATCTCCCGGATAAGCTTCACGTCCTGGTGGACGGCGGAGCAGTAAGGAGAGTGTACGGTAAGCTGTCGCATGTTTGGACAAGTCATCGTATACTACGAGAACGTCCTCTCCATTTTCCATCCACTCTTCACCGATCGCACATCCTGCATATGGTGCGATGTACTGAAGAGGTGCCAGCTCACTTGCTGTGGATGCAACGACGGTTGTATAGTCCATTGCACCGTATTCTTCAAAAGTCTGAACGATATTTGCAACTGTGGATGCTTTCTGTCCGATCGCAACGTAGATACATTTTACGCCCTGACCTTTCTGGTTGATAATTGTGTCGACTGCGATCGCTGTCTTACCGGTCTGTCTGTCACCGATGATCAGCTCACGCTGTCCTCTTCCGATCGGCACCATGGAGTCGATCGCTTTGATACCTGTCTGTAATGGAGTATCTACGGATTTACGAGAGATAACTCCGGAAGCAACTCTTTCAATCTGGCGGAAAGATGTTGCCTGAATCGGTCCTTTTCCATCGATTGGCTGACCTAACGCATTTACTACACGGCCTAACATGCAATCACCGACCGGCACTTCTACTACACGGCCTGTTGTCTTTACAGTATCGCCTTCGTTGATGTTTCTGTTATCACCTAAGAGAACCGCACCAACGTTGTCTTCTTCAAGGTTCAATACCATACCATATACTTCGCCAGGGAACTCCAAAAGTTCTCCCTGCATTGCATTTTCCAGTCCGTGGATACGCGCGATACCATCGGCTACCTGAATAACCGTTCCGACATCAGATACTTCTAACTCTGATGCATATCTTTTAATCTGTTCTTTAATGACAGAGCTGATTTCTTCTGGTTTTAAATTCATGGAGCGAATCCACCTTCCTTCTATTTTTTGCGCCCTAATGAATCTGGATGTTTCTCAACTGCTTTGATAATTCATAGAGCTTCGTCTTAATACTGCTGTCCACAACACGGTCTTTGATACGGATCACCATGCCTCCGATCAGACTTTCATCAACATCGTAATTCATCTCAAATGTCTCATACTGTGTCGTCTCAAGCAGACGCTTCTCGATATCACTCTTCTGTTTGTCACTCAGCGCAAAGGCTGTCGTCACATTTGCGATACCGATCTTCTTTTCTTCCTTTACAAGTCCGATAAAGTATTCAAATACGGACACTGTATCCGGATAATGACCTTTTGTGATCAATAATGTCATCAGTCCAATGATCTCGCGGGATACATGACCGCCGAATGTTTCTTCGATGATCTTCACTTTATCTTCTTTGATGATCTTCGGATGATTCATTAATCTGCTCAGTTCTTCATTTGTGCGTAAGACTTCCAGCACATCCTGAACTTCTGTGAAGAACAGATCCATCTTGTTCTCCTCAACAGCAACGGCAAACAATGCATCACCATATGTTTTAGAAACTAACTTAGCCATGTACGTTCACCCATTTCTTTTAATGTTTCATCGATTAGACTTTCCTGTACATTCGTATCGATCGAAGCCTTCACGACCTTTCCTGCCATAAGAGAGGCGATTGCTACCATCTCCTGCTTCATCTCATCCAATGCACGTTTCTTCTCTAATTCAACCTCTGCGTTTGCACGCGCTATAATACGGGCTGCCTCTTCTTTCGCTTCTGCAACAATCTGTGACTCTGTCTTCATCGCTTTCTTGCGGGCTTCGCTCAGGATGACCTGCGCTTCTTTGTCCACTTCTCTTAACTTTGTCTCATATTCTTCTTTGAATACGACGGCATCTGCTCTCTCTTTCTTTGCAGTGTCCTGCTCCTCCTTCACCCGTCTCTTACGCTCATCGAGCATCTTTCTGACCGGCTCAAATAACAGATAGGACAACAGCGTGAAAAGTACAAACATCGCAATCGCAAGTGTACACGCATCAAACAGCAGTTGTGCATCCAGGTTAAATAAACGTTCCAAGGTTCAGCCTCCTTCCTTCTATTATTTTCATCTCTTCCGTTTTTCGATCTGCTTCTGTACGGAATCTCTTTTTTATAACTGACCTAATAATGGGTTAGCGAATAATAAGATCAGCGCGATAACAAGACCATAAAGACCTGTTGTCTCGGCTACGGCCTGTCCTAAAAGCATTGTGGATGTGATGTCTGATTTTGCTCCCGGGTTTCTACCTACTGCAGATGCACCATGACCTGCTGCAACACCCTGTCCGATACCAGGTCCGATACCTGCGATCATCGCAAGACCTGCACCGATTGCTGAACATGCTAAGATTAATGCTTCGTTTGTAATTTGACTCATAATAAATTCCTCCTGTTTTACAATTCATTTTCGTAAAATTTTCCTGCCCTCTTAAAGGCTGATTACTCTGCTTCCGGCATCTTATCATTGATAAATACCATTGACAGCATACAGAACACATATGTTTGAATACATCCTGAGAAGACGTCAAAGTATATGTGCAAGATACCTGGCCATCCGATTGCAAGTTTTGATAACAGGCCATATAACAGACCCATGATGACTGTTCCTGATAATACGTTTCCGAACAGACGCAATGAAAGCGAAAACGGTACCGCAATTTCACCGATCAGATTGATCGGGAATAAAAATGGCAGCGGTTTAAATAACCCGGTAAATGCTCCAATCTTGTTATAACGAATGTTGTTAAACTGAATCAACACAAACGTTATCACACCAAGTGGCAATGTTACACCGTAATCCGCTGTCGGCGGACGAAGTCCGAGAAGCCCTGACAGATTGCTGACGATCAGAAATAGAAACAGCGTTCCGATGTAATTCCGGTAAGGGATTCCATTCTTTCCCATGCTACCTTTTACCATGCCGTCCAGTGCTTCCACAATCATCTCTGCAATATTCTGCAATGTGTCCGGCTCTCCTTCGGTATCCCGAAGCTTACTGCGGACAACCAACGCAAAAATCACGAGAAGTACGCACACAATCAGCAAACTGACATGTGTCGTTGTTAGCCACAGTTCCTGTCCAAACAAGTGAAATTTGACAAGCCCGTGTATCATAAAATCAGGTCCGTCTGCAGCTAAGATTCCTAAGCCAGTTCCCACATGATCCCCCTCCTTTACTTAGATTTTTGGAGTCTTACAAATACCTGATGCGTCCACGGCTGAAGGTACGCAGATATTTTCAGACTCATAACGCCGATCAGCGCCGCAATGATATTCCCTACTTTAAAGTAGGCTGTCACTCCAAATATAACTGCTACAATAAGAAGACGGACAACATATGCCTTACGCATATGCTTCGGTGCACCTTCTTCTCCAAAATCAAGGGCATCCTCAATCGACCGCTTCATATGTACCATCATACCGAGCGCTGTTGCAATTCCGATCCAGAGACCGACAGATACGAATAGAAGATTATCTGCGACGATCAGACAGATCATCTGTGCCAGAATTCCATATACAATTAAGCCAGCCGCCAGCTCCTTTGCTGTATTATCTGCACTATTCATCTTCATATTCCCCCTTCTCTTCTAAATCTTCATTTGCATGTTTTGCCAAGTAATATGTGTTGCGTCCTCCAGCCAGTACACCCATGATTACCAATGGGATAAATAGTGAAATAGAGAATTTTTTTTCCAAAAACACGGCAAGAAAAACGCACAAAAAAATAGGGGTAATCATACTTAATCCAAGCTGTGTGATAAGCGCAAATGTACGATAAACACTTTTTTTATATTTCATAAATCGCTCCCTACTTTCAATTCATATTTTCCTGTCTTTTTTATTATAACATTTTTAGGATTCTTGTCTAGTTTTTTTAGGTTTTTTAGGTTTATTTATTAATCCAAGCTTTATACTTATTGCTTTCTTCGATAAATAAGATCATTCTCAGTCCCATTTCAACCTATGCAAATACCCCTCCAGATTCATTCCGGCAAACTGATTCTGCCTGAGCGCCTCATACAGGACAATTGCCACCGAATTTCCAAGGTTTAACGAGCGGATATCCCCCACCATCGGGATCCGGATGCTGTCTTCCTTGTGATGAACTAAAATCTCCTCCGGAATTCCCGCACTTTCCTTTCCGAACATGATATAACAGTCCGGCTCATACTTCACATCGGTATAGACATTCGGCGCCTTTGTCGTTGCCATATAAATCTTCGCTCCCGGATTTCTCTCCAGAAAATCATTGTAATCAATATATGTTGTCACATCTAACTGATCCCAGTAGTCCATGCCCGCCCGCTTGATCGCCTTTTCATTCAGCCTGAATCCAAGCGGTTCGATCAGGTGGAGGCGCGTATTTGTCGCCACACACGTTCTTCCGATATTTCCTGTATTTGCCGGAATCTCCGGTTCAAATAATACAATATTTAACATTTGTCCTGTCTCCTTTATCTATTTTCTTCCCGCAGCCGTCCGATAAATCTCTCCAGTCTTCCAAGTGCCTCTTTCAGATCTTCCAGCGAATATGCGTAAGAGATGCGGATAAACCCTTCCCCGCTTGCTCCGAACGCGGTTCCCGGCACGACCGCCACCCGCTCTTCCTCCAGAAATCTCGTGGCAAATTCTTCGGAAGTCATTCCAAATTCGGAAATATCCGGGAAGACGTAAAACGCCCCGTATGGCTCAAAACATTTCAGCCCGATCTTTCTGAACTCATGCATGAGAAACCTTCTTCTCTGATTATAGGCTTCCCTCATCTCATCTACTTCCGGCTGACAGTTTCTAAGTCCTTCGATCGCCGCATACTGGCTGTTTGTAGGCGCACACATAATTGCAAACTGGTGGATCTTGACCATCTGCTCGATGATCGCCGCCGGACCGCACGCATACCCAAGCCTCCATCCGGTCATTGCAAATCCTTTGGAAAATCCATTGATCATGATTGTCCGCTCCTGAAGTCCCGGAAACTCCGCGATCGACACATGATCCCCCTGATAACTTAATTCCGAATAAATCTCATCGGAAATCACAAACAAATCATGCTCTTTTACCACTTCCGCGATCGGTTCCAGATCCTCCCTCGTCATGATAGACCCGGTCGGATTGTTCGGAAACGGAAGGACAAGGATCTTTGTCCGCGGTGTGATCGCCGCCTCCAGTTCCTCCCTTGTCAGTTTGAACTCATTTTTATTTTGAAGAGGGATCACGACCGGAACACCGCCTGCAAGTACTGCACAAGGAAGATACGATACATAACTCGGCTGTGGAATCAGCACTTCGTCCCCCGGATCCAGCATCGCACGCATCGCAATATCGATTCCTTCGCTCCCGCCGACTGTCACGACCACCTCCGTCTTCGGATCATACACGACGGAGCTCTTTCTCTGGATATAGTTACAGATTTCTTCTTTTAATTCCTTCAGCCCGGAGTTCGATGTATAAAATGTTCTCCCCTTTTCCAGAGAATAAATTCCTTCTTCCCGAATCCGCCACGGCGTGTCAAAGTCCGGCTCTCCGACTCCCAGTGAAATGGCATCTTTCATCTCATTGACGACATCGAAAAACTTACGGATTCCCGAAGGCTCGATTTCTACTACTTTTTTTGCTAACGGATTCCTCATTACGGCGTCACCAACATCCTTTCCGGCTCTGTTTTTGCCACAAGTACCGCCCCGTGATCTTTGTACTTCTTCAACACGAAATGTGTCGCAGTGCTCAGCACGGCATCAAGCGGAGCCAGCTTCCCGGAGACAAACTCAGACACTTCTTTTAATGTTCTTGCTTTCAGTGTGATCAGAAAATCATATCCGCCCGAGATCAGGTACACGGCATTGACTTCCGGGTAGTTATAGATCCGCTCTGCAATCCGGTCAAATCCCTGATTTCTCTGTGGTGTCACTTTTACCTCGATCAAAGCGACCACCTGCTCCTCTCCTGTCTTCTCCCAGTCAATCAGTGTATGGTAACCGCAGATGATCTTCTCCTTCTCCATCTGTGCAATCTCATTGGCGATCATCACCTCATCTGAGCCGAGCAACACTGCAAGCTCCTGCAGATCTATTTTGCTGTTTCTCTCAAGATATTTTAAAATCTCTCTTCTCATTGCTGTTTCCCTTCCTTCCTGTCCTGTTCAATAAATGATTCATAGATTTTCGCAAGTTCATCCGGCTGTGGTCTGTCCAGAAAACGACGCTCACTCCCCCCGGACAGTACACGTTCTTTCTGATTCGTCGTATGGCCGATGACCGCCGCCTGCTTTCCTGATGCCTGGAGTTTTCGCACAAGCGTCTCCCCGTCATGCGTAAAGATCAGAATACTTCCGGCGGAAGTCATCTGATACGGATTCAGGCGGAAATATTCGCAGATTTCCACAGTTTCCTGCCGGATGGACATCTTCTTCATATCTGCTTCCAGACCGACATCTGCCGCCTCCGCAGTTTCCCACAGCGCCGCCAGAATTCCGCCCGGACCGATCTGATACATCGCCGATGCTCCGTGCTCCCTGGCAGTCTGAATCTGCTCCAGTGCGAATAATTCCCCGTCCATCTGTTTGATCCGGTTCAGAAAGGCTGGAACAAATCTTGCCGCCAGTTCCTCTTCCTTCCTGCTCATAATCCGCAGCATCCCTTCCAGTCCGATCCATCCTGCAAGTACGATGTCCTGCCCTGCCTTTGCTGTCATTTTCTGCGGGATCTCCTCCTCCGCCGTTCCGACTGCATTGACATGGACGATCGCCTCACAGATAGCAGGACTTACCTCCGCTTTGGCACAAAGAATCTGAAGGTTCTGTCTTTCTGCCGCCTGCTCCATCCATTCTGTCATCGCCTTCAGTCTGGACTCATATGCATAAGGCGGAAGCTGGATCTGCACATCTACCCCGATTGGATCCGCCCCTCTCGCGGCAATATCATTGACCGCCCGCGCCATCGCAAATACACCGATATTCTTCGCACTTCCATATACGGAAGTCCCGGAAAAGACTACCGGAACAGCTTCTTTCATACGAATCCCAGCACACAGTTCTTCGGAAGACGGCTCAAAAAGCGCCTCATCCCTGACCGTATGTAATTGTTTTAAGATGGAACGCTTCAGCACAGTTCCTGACACATTCCCTATTTTCATTCTTTCCCAGTCCTTTCTTTCATTTTGTCCGTAATCAGTTCGCCCACTGTCTGCTCACATACGATTAGAGCAAATATGGCACAACTCCTGTCAGAACCATTGCCACAATAATTACAATAATGATCACAGATGTGATCTTTCGAAATTTCTTACTATAAAAGTTCATCGTTCTTCTTCCTTTCTGCTATCAATTACTATTCCTTTTGCTTCTTCCCTTCCTGCCGGAAGATGTTCCTCCATTCTATACTCTTTCCCATTCTTTTGCAAGGAAGCGAAGGCTGATTTTCCCAAATCTTCTACTTTCTCCTAAACCGCATTTTCTGCTTCCATCTCATGGATTTCTATCACGCGTGCCTGGTAGTTCAGCGGGTTCCGGTTCTGATAATCAAACAGAAGCACCATCTCTCCTTTTGCACCATTCCGGGTCACACGATGGTGGAAACGCTCGATATGTGTCATTTTTCTCAGCTGGCGTTTATCCCATTTCTCATACCCCGCAAGATACCGATGCGCTCTTGCCTCTTCGTCATAGAAGCGCTGCTGCTCTTCTTTTTCCACCGTCTCTTCCCCTGCAAATGCCGGACGGCTTTTTGCATTTTCCCTGAGATAAAAATCAAATGTCAGAAGTTCCCGGTACAGCTCTTCCCGATCCGGATCTGCCTGCTTCGCAAATGCATACAAAATCTCATACCGCGTCACTCTTGAATGGCTTAAGAATGTATGCCCTGCCGCATCGTAATAATCTCCCAGCTGTTCGTACATCGAAAAAGGATCCGGAAATGCTTGTTCAAGCACTGCAAGCGTGTAGGAGAATTGTCCGCTGTTGTAATAAGATTCCACCATCTCCTCCACACGCTTCAGGCGGAGCACATCACTGTAAGGAATCCACTTCGTGTAGAGCACTTCATACGGCGGTCTGCTCTTATACACAAGCCCGTACTGCTCCTTCTGTTCTTCCATATAGGAACCTTTCAGTACCTTCAGGAAACCAAGCTGCAGCTGTTCCGGCGCAAGCGCATAGACGTCATTGAAAGATCTGCGGAAACTCTCGTAATCTTCATACGGAAGTCCCGCGATCAGATCGAGGTGCTGATGGACATTTGCATGAGAATTGATTCTCTTTACGGTTCTTGACACCTCCTCAAACTTCATTGTCCGCCGGATCTCCCGGATGGTCCTGTCGTTTGTAGACTGCACTCCGATTTCGAGCTGGATCAGCCCCGGGCGCATCTGTTCGATCAAAGCAAGCTCCTCCTCATTCAGAAGATCTGCCGACACCTCAAAATGAAAATTTGTGATTCCATTGTCATGCTCGATCAGATATTTCCAGATCTCCGCCGCGTGACTGTGTCTGCAGTTAAACGTCCGGTCTACAAATTTAACCTGCGGTACTTCGGCATCAAGAAAAAACTGCAGTTCCTTTTTTACCAGCTCCAGATCTCGAAAACGCAGGCACTTGTCGACCGAAGACAGGCAGTAGCTGCAGGAAAACGGGCATCCTCTGCTTGTTTCATAGTAAACGATCTTGTTCTGAAAATCTTTCATGTCATGGTAGACAAATGGTACTTTACTCAGATCCATTACCGGACGCCACGGATTCTCCAGGATTTGTCCCTCCGCCCCGCGGTAAGTGATTCCATCGATCTCCTCCAGGCTTCCGCCTTCCATATAGTAATGTACCAGTTCCCGGAAAGTCTCTTCTCCTTCTCCTTTCATCACCCCGAAAGCTTCCGGAAGTCTCTGAAGAACCGCCCGGCTGTCGTAGGATACTTCCGGTCCTCCCACCCAGATCGGCACTCCGGGAAGAACCTTCCCCGCCTCGCGCACAAGCTGCTCTACATACTCCAGATTCCAGATATAGCAGGAAAAACAGAGAATATCCGGCTTCTTCCGGTACAGGTCCATTAAAATATCATCCACCTGCTGGTTGATAGTATACTCCGCGATCTGTATCTGCTCCTGATATTCCGGTACATATGCCCGAAGACTATACACCGCTAGATTGGAATGGATATATTTCGCATTGATCGCTGTTAATAGAATGTTCATATACGCCTCTTTTCTGCGCCGACCGCACCTCTTTGCAAATCTGCGCCTGAAATATTGTTTTATTTTACTATATATTGTACTTTTTCGCAATTCCCAGTTGACATTTTCACATAAACACGGTAAAATATAGACTCGTGCAGCCGGGGTGTTAGCGGTACCTTGTACCCACAATCCGCTATAGTGGGGGTGATGTTACACGGAGGGCTTATGCTTGTGAAGCTGCCCTCGGAAAGTGGCGTTGAGGCTTGGGTCTTACGCGACGGAACTCTGTGAACCGTGTCAGGTCGGGAACGAAGCAGCACTAAGCAGAGACCTCCGGGTGCCGTAAGGGTGCCTGGGCTGAGTTAACTGCCGAGGTAACGTTTGGGAGGTAAGTTCGAAGTGTAACGCACGTAAAAAATTTACGAACTTACTTGCGGTGAGGATCTTTCAGATTCTCACCGTTTTTTATTTCCTCATTTACACCGGATTTCTCCAGTGGTAAAATACAGATAAATAACATCTTTAACAAACGAAATCATCAGAAAGAAGGTTAAACAAATGAAGGAATCACTTACAAAAGAAACGCTGGAAGCATTTCAAAATGATTTCCGCGCAGACACACTTCACACTGTTGCGAAAAATGCAGTCACTGTAAATGGACTCTTAAAATCATCCAGAAACAGCGAGGCAGCCCGCAGCACAAGACACGAATTTTCCATCTCCCTTGAGCAGGGCGAGATTACCAATCAGATGCAGAGCGGACGCTGCTGGATGTTCGCCGCACTGAATACATTCCGCTTTGAAGTGATGAAAAAACTGAACCTTGAGACCTTTGAACTGTCACAGAATTATACCTTGTTCTATGACAAACTTGAGAAAGCAAATTATTTCTTGGAAAGTATTCTTGACACCCTTGAGGAACCTGTAAACGGAAGACTGATTTCCCACCTTCTGACAGACCCGCTCGGAGACGGCGGCCAGTGGGATATGCTGTGCAGCATTATCCGCAAGTACGGACTCGTCCCGAAGGATGCGATGCCGGAGACTGCCTGCTCTTCTGCAACACACGAAATGGCAGGATACATGACGAAAAAACTCCGCGAATTTGCCTGCACCCTCCGCAAAGCACACGAAGCCGGAACTTCTCTCGATGAGCTCCGCATACAGAAAGAAGCTATGATGAATGAAATCTACCGCATTCTCTGCATCTGTCTCGGAGAACCTCCGAAGACATTTGATTTTGAAGTGCGCGACAAAGATAAGAATTTCCACCGCGATACACAGATCACTCCGCAGGAATTCTACGAGAAGTACGTCGGTCTGAATCTCGATGATTATATCAGCCTGATCAACGCCCCGACCGGCGACAAACCATACCACCGCAGTTACAGCGTCAAATACCTTGGAAATGTCAAAGAAGGACGCCCGGTGCGCTACCTGAATCTGGAGATTGAAGAATTAAAGAAAGCTGCGATCGCACAGATGCAGGACGGTTCCCCGGTATGGTTCGGCTGTGATGTCGGAAAATATTCCTGCGGCGAAAACGGACTGATGGATCTTGACCTCTACCAGACAGAAACACTTCTCGGTACTACTTACGAACTGACGAAAGCGGAACGTCTCGACTATCACGAGAGCCTTATGACTCACGCGATGACATTCATGGGTGTCAACCTTGACGAGAACGGAAAACCGGACCGCTGGCGCGTCGAGAACAGCTGGGGTGAGAAATCCGGCAAGAAAGGTTACTATGTCATGAGCGACGCATGGTTTGACGAGTACATGTACCAGGTTGTTGTCAATAAAAAATACCTTCCTGAACAGTTTATCAAAGAATACGAGTCTGAACCGATCCTTCTCGAACCTTGGGATCCGATGGGCTCACTCGCATTATAATTGCAAAAAAACAGAAGGCGCCGGAAAGTTATCCACGCACCTTCTGTTTTTTTACTCCCTTTTCCACAAATCTTCCCCTTATTCCCCCGGGTTTTCCTCCGCTTTCTTTCTCGCCTTCTCTTCTCTCAGCTCCCGGAAGAAGGATTTCATCATCTGGCTGCACTCTTCCTCTAACACTCCGATCTCCAGTTCCACCTGATGATTGAACTGCGGCACTTGAAGCAGATTAAAAATCGAACCCGCGCATCCCGCTTTCGGATTCATGCATCCTACAACAACCTTCTTCATCCTCGACTGCACGATCGCCCCCGAGCACATCTGACACGGCTCCAGTGTGACATACATGGTACAATCTTCAAGCCTCCAGTCATCCATCTTCCTGCTCGCCTTCCTGATCGCGATCAGTTCCGCATGGGCAAGCGTGTTCTTGTCAATCGTCCTCCGGTTGTATCCTCTTGCAATAATTTTATCCTGATATACGATCACACAGCCGATCGGTACTTCTTTGAGCGCATATGCCTTCTTTGCCTGCCGGATCGCCTCTTTCATGTATTTTTCATCCTGATTCATCTTTTTTGTTTCCTCCGCTCTCTTTCTAGGATCCTTCTCTTTCCTCTTTTACTGTCCTTTTTCTACTTTTCTGCACCAATATCCAAATCTCTCATAGGTATTTTGCTCCTGCGCAGAGAGCGTCACCGGAAGCTTCCCCGCCTCCCTGAATTCCGAAAATCCAAAACAGTCCGCCGCCTGCCTCTCTCTCCGATGATAGATCCCCGGCACGCCAAGTACACAGTGATCTCCCTCCTCAATCAGAAGCAGATGATGATAGTTGTAATAGCCATGCAATAAAAAACTGTTGTTTGCAAGCCTCCACTCCCCGCGGGCAAGCTCCCCCAGATCATTTCTCCGGATTTTTCTGCATCGCAGAAAACCATTTACACCGGAGTCTTCCTCGTCCGGCTGCCGCGCTGCACACGCACACTGCTCCGTGTCAATCTCCTGTTCCAGCACGCTTTCCTTTTCCCGGTCCGCCGGCACGCTCTCCGCCTGCTCCGTGAGATCTGCCTCTTCTTCTATCCTTTCTTTTATGCTTTCTCTTCTGACGCATCCGGTAAAATTTACTTTTACCGGCTCCCATACCGCCGCATAAATGACGTCCTCTTTGCACTTGAGCAAAATTCCATCCAGTTGATCCAGCTGTTCTTCCGTCTCCACCGCCTGTGACACATTTCCATGCACTACCTGAACAGGTCCGAGAGAAACCGTTTCACAAGCACCATGTTTCATCCGGAATCCGCAGATTTCCAGCTGCTTATCTGCATGTTCCCAGGCTCCCTTTACACTGACTCCGAAAACAGCTCCTTCCCTTCGCTGTTCTGCCCGGACAAAGCCTACATTTCTCACCGGTACAGATTCTTTATATTCATATAAATAACAGATTTGTTGTCCCATATTACCGCGACATCCCCTCAACTTGTCTTTCTCTTAATCTATTCACAAGCCGGGATAAAAAGAACCAGAGCGTGTCTGAAATTCTGTCTTCGCAAAAGCTTTCACATCCTCTGCTTCAGCTTCTATCCGCCTTCAAACACGCTCTGTCCTTCTATGAAACTAAGAATTTCTCTGTCAGTTCTTTAAAACATTCACACCCTGCGATCTCTGTCACAGTCTTCTCTTCCCGCTCCAAAAGCTTTCCGAGTTCGACAATGTACTGCGGGATCACACTTGCGAGCATCACTCCCTGAAGTTCTCCCATATGTGTGTCCGTTCCGGAAACAGAACCTCCCACAAAAAGCTGGAAAGCATCTTCCGACTGATCTCCCACTTTCACCTTTCTTCCCGCAAATCCGATCTCTGCCACCGGATGCCTTGCACAGCTGTTCGGACATCCGCTGATCTGGATCATCGGCAGTCTGCTTTCACAGAGTCCCGCTTCCTTCACCGTTGCAAGAATCTCCCTGCAAAGCTTCTGGCTCTGGAGAATCCCCATCTGGCAGGACGGTGTTCCGACACAGCTGAGTGTGCGCATAACCGGTGTCTGCATCATATGTGCCATCATTTTCTGAAGCTCTTCTGCCTGCTCTCTTGTAAGGTTGCGGACATACATCTCTTCTTCCATACTCAGTCTGACCTGGGCTACTTCCACCCGCTCCACAAACGCTGCGATCTTCTCAAGATCTTCTGCCGCAAGCTGACCGCATACCGGGTGAAGAATCACTGTATACAGACCTTCCTGACGCTGCGCAATACAAGTGCCGTTCAGATCCTCACAGGAAGAAATATCCCCTGCTACAGCCGGCTCAATTTCCTCAAACTGATGTGTTTTCTTCACCTCTTCCAGGTGTTTCTCAAAACATTCTAAGAACGCCTCTGTTCCCATTCTTCTCGGAATGAAACGTGTGCGGGCCTTCGCCTTGTTCTGATAATCCCCTTCTGCAATGAATAACTGTACCATCGCCTCAACATAATACAACACTTCCTGAGGACGGACAAGCGACGGATAAGGAATTGCCACTGCCGGTCCTTGTCCCATTCCTCCTGCAAGCCACATGCGGAACATCGGGACTCCGTCCTCAGACACTGCCATAAATCCCATGTCATTGACGGAAGCTGCCGCGGTGTCCTTCTCGTCGGAAGAAAATGCTACTTTCAGCTTTCTCGGAAGCTTGTAAGACGGAGCATTTCCAAGGAAATAGTTCCCAACCTGCAGCGCATACGGTGTCACATCAAATGCCTCCGCCTTCTCCACTCCTGCAAGCGGGGATAGCGAGACATTCCGCGGAAAATTTCCTCCGCCTCCTCTTGTAAACAGATCATGGTCAATCCCGTCTTCCATGATGTCACACACACTGTCGATCTCTAGATCATGAAGCTGTACTGCCTGTCTTGTGGTCAGATGTACCTTCTCCAGCCCATATTTGTGCACATAGGAGAGGATCAGGTTCAAGTGCTCCTTAGAGACCAGTCCCGACGGTGTCCGCAGACGAATCATAAATGACTTCTGATCCTGCTGCGCATACACACCCATTCCACCGGAAATCCCTTTAAATTCTGCCTTGCTGATCTCCTCGTTCACAAATTTGTGCCCTGCTTTTCTGAACTCTTGTACTTCACTTTTTAAAAACGCTTTGTAATTTTCCATATTTGCTCCTTTTTCTCTTCTCCGGACAGATTATACGAATACCGGAGGCTCATAATCATCCCCGAGCGTCACTTTCTTCTGCTCTTCTTTTCCGAGAAATGCCCACTCCGTCATCGTTTCCCATCCGTGAATACTGCGGTCATATACCTGGACATAGCCAATCTTGTCCGCGTGTACCCGGACAGTATTTGTATCATACTCTCTTCCTGTATACGGGTTCACTTCTCCTTTGTCACGGTCTTCCAGTTCTGCGTCTGCCGCCGCTTTCACCTTCATCAATTCCTGCTCATATCTCCTCTCCAACATCGTCTTACCGCTGAGCTTCTTTTGCAGGTTTTCCGTCCGGTCTTCTTTTTGCGTATCGATTACCTCTATCTTCACTTTGTTCACACTCGTTTCTTCTCTCAAAATTTCAGGATACAAAATCCTTCTCCAATTCTCTGGGTTCTATTTTATCAGACAATAGAAAAAAGGTAAAGAGAACAGAACGTAAATTCTTTGTGACTTCCCCTCCAAAAAAAGCAGCAGTATAAGTGTAGTTTCCCCTTATACTGCCCGCCTATACAAGTTTCTATGTCCGTTTTTACCGTCTGCTTTCTGCCTGTCTGAAAGCTTTTTATATTTACTGTTTTAGCCTCTGCTGTCACCTTTTACTAGTAAGTTTCTCCCAGATATTCTTCCAGTGTCACACCGCTGTCCATGATCTTCTTGGCATCTTCTTTTCCCACATACCGGTAATGCCATGATTCATAGATAATTCCTGTCTCTGAAATCTTATCCGGCGGATATCTTAAAATAAATCCATACTTATAGCAGTTCTCCTGCAGCCACTTCGCCTCTTCTGTATCTGCCTGAGCTTCATCCAACGCGCCGTAAGATGAGGATACGATATCTGCCGCAAGCCCCAGCTCATGTTCACTTGTCCCCGGATATGCCACGGACTTCCCTGTCTCCTCAAATGCCTCAAGATAGGTCATTCCCTGGTCGATCCAGTCCTGCATCGTCTGATTATAGATTGCCTTCTGTTCATCCAGCGTACGATATGCCGAACAGATCTGAGGACTCAGTCCCGCTTCTCTGGCCGCTGCAAGCATCTCCTTCAGCGCATCTGCCGCTCTCGCATCAAATGTATAGCCATTTTCCACTTCTGCAAGTTCCGGCTGATAATCGTCAGCCAGCGGGTGTGTATTATTGACCAAGGTCAGATTCCACTCTGTTTGTTTCTCTTCGTCGGTGGTATTCTTCTCTTCCTTGTCTGAATTCTGCTTCGCTGCTTTTGCTTCACTTTCTTTGACTGCCTTTGCAACCTTGGCATCGACTGCCTTCGCTTCTGTCTTCTTCCCAATAAAAATACCGACAGCTCCTCCTGCTGCTACACCCGCCACAAGCGCAGCCCCCGCAAGAGTAATCGCAATCTTCTTCAGCATCTGAAACTTGCGCTTCTGATTCCTGTCTTTTCTCGCCAGTGCTTCATCATCTATCCACATAATTTTTTTCCTTTTCCTGCTGATTTCCCTGCTGATTTTCCTGTAACATTTTTATTATACCACGTCTTTTCGTTTTTTTAAAGAATCGCGCCGGAAACTTTTCCCGGAAACTTCTGTAAATACAGTTCCGCGCCAAGCTTCTTTCCGGCAGCCCCTAACTCTTCATTACCTTTCCTCTAAGCCTGCCCCAGACTTCTGCCTGAAAATAGACATACGCTCTGTCAAAAATAAAAATACCTGCCTGCCCCGCTGCCGCCAGAATCAAGAACAACGTCCCTGTCATCTTCTTCGCGATCAGCAATGACGGGAAAAGATATATTGCGGGAAGAAACATACAATTGAATACAACACATTTCCACACCCACAAAATCGCTTTCTTCTTCCGGATCCGGTCTGCCTTTGCAAGCACTTCCCACCCGGTCTCCGCAAGCAGGATATAGATCCCCATCGCCGCAAATGTCACACAGTACATCTTCTGCGGAGAAACGATCACTCCAAGCAGAGTGCAAGCCGTAAGAAATGCAGCCCCGTAGGGAATCCCCCACTCTCTGACCGCGATCCCGACACAAAATGCCGCTGCCGCCAGCAAAAACAGGGTACTCGTTTCAAATATACTTCCCATCACGATCAGTACTACCGCAAATGCTGCCAGTACCCCTGACAATGCTATTTTTCTTGCATTTACATGCATGAGCAAAGATCGCCTCCCATACATTCACACATCTGGTCTGCACACCAGAGATCACAGCATAGATTTCCTGTACCAAAAGTCGGTCTCCCATAGCCGTATCCGGTATTCTGATAGCGCTGTCCTCTCCACTGGAACTGGTTGACCAGATTCGTATACTCCGGATTGCCAGGTTCCATTGACGCCGCACGCTGCGCATGTTCCATCGCTACAAGATTATTTCCCACACCATAGTTGGCGATCGCACTGCAATAATACCAGCGTGCATTCTGATTCGACATTCCTGACAGTATATTTAACGCCTCCCGGTAACGTCTTGCATTGATATAATTACATGCCGCCTGCATCTTCACATCATCTTCACTGCCGGAAGAATAGGACTGTCCGCCGGAATATCCCCCGGAATAATTTTCCGTGTAGCCTCCGGAATATCCTCCATTCTGCCTCTGTTTCATAATCTGGTCGTAAGCTTCCTGCACTTCTTTAAACTTCTCCTCCGCCAGATCGGAAAGAGGATTGTTCACATAGGAATCCGGATGATATTTCCGGATCAGTTCTCTATACGCTTTCTTTACTTCATCATCAGAAGCGCTCGACGGCACTCCCAGCACACTATATGGATCTGTAATCATAATTCTCCTCTGTCTTCTCCTTTTATTTCTTCCTTTAATCTACTCTTTTCTGCTGTATCTTCCGCCGCAGACTGTTCATCAAACTTGTTCCAGACACCGACATATAAAATATTCCGCAGAATATCTATGTTTTCCACACACGGCAGCATTTCAAAATAGTTGCTGCACTCCGCGAGGATCATCGTAAGCATCTGCCTGCACCGCTCCTCATATCCGTCTTCCCCTGATATCTTCAGAAGCGGATTGTAACTGCCCTGCGCGCGGTCTTTCTCCAGGTCATCATAAGCATCTAAAATATAAATAAATTTTCCAAGATAAAATCCCATCTTCCAGAGATTCTTTGACCAGACATCTTTTCGGAATAAGAAAAGTTCGCCCATCAGTTTCCCGAAACAGCCTGAGACCGCATCTATATTCTCCTCGCCTGCCTTCTCATAACTCTGAAGCTTCGCAAGACATTTCCGAATTACCCTGCATTTCTCCGGGTACTTCTCCTCAACCTTCCGGTACAGCTTCCGGTACGTGTGAAGTCCCGCAAGCGCCGTTTTGCTCTTCTCATCCTTCCAGTCATCCAGAAAATGATAATACATCAGTACAATGTTCATATCCGCCGCATATTCTGTAATCTCATTAAAAAGCATGTCGTGCTCTTTCAGGGGATGCACAATGCACCGGTTTTTCTCATGAACCGTCTCCGGCTCATACAGGGAAGTGAGCAGCGTCACAAGAAATGTCATATCATATGTGAGCGTAACCTGACCTCTGAGCCCATGGCGTTCCTTCAGCACATGGCACAATCCACAGTAGTATGACTTGTATTTATAAAAATCCTTCATCTTCATCTCCGGCTTATATGCCGTCACATATCCGAACATACCTGTCTCCTTTCACTCCACTGTTCAGCATTATATCATAACTGCCTCCTGAAATGTTGAGAAATTTCTTAAAAATCTATGAAAAATATCTAAAAGAAGCACCGCCCCCACAATTCAAAGATTGCAAAAACAGTGCTTCCTAAGTGCGCGATCAGGGGTTCGAACCCTGGACACCCTGATTAAGAGTCAGGTGCTCTACCAACTGAGCTAATCGCGCATTTTCGTTATTTTGTTTTAGTGTTCCCTTAACACAAGAGCTATTATATAACAGTTTTTTAGAGAATGCAAGCAATTTTTTCAAATTTTTTGAATTTCTTCGTTTTTTCGTACCTCGCGACCAAATCCGCGACCAACTGCTACAAATCATCTTGATTCCATAGCAATAACCTTTCCATCCTCAGCAAAGCTTAACCGCTTTGCTTCGTTGCTCACTCGTCAATCCCGTGTTTCCCGCCCCTCAAAAACAAGATTGAAGTATCTGACATTGTTTTTTTTGTGTACTCGGCTTTGCACGGGACGGGAAAACGGGATTTTCTCCCTCGCAACTGCAAAGCCTGAGTCACAAACCTCTGATTCCTGAACACCTGAATGGAAATCAGGTGTACACGTTTATTCATTCACTGCTGAAAACAAAAGCGTATCCAGTTTTTCTGCTACTATGTTCTGTCTGTCTTTTGCTACATGTGAGTATACTCCCAATGTAATCTTAGGATCTCTGTGTCCTGCTCTCTGCTGTACCATGTGAACGGGTACTCCTTCTGAAATCAGCAGGGAAATCGCACTATGTCTTGTCCCATGCAGTTTAATATGTCTCAGTCCATGACGGCTCAGTGTTTTTCTCCACTTATGTGTGAAGCTTTTAGGCAGATACGGTTCTCCATTCTCTTTACAGATTACACGGTCACTGTTACAGAAGTTTTCCCCGTATTTCATTCTGTTCTGCATGTACAGCAGTCTTTGCTTTTTCAACAGCTTCATGGTGTGTTCACTTACAACCATCTTCCGGTAAGAACTCTCTGTCTTACAATCCTTTAAGGTAGGTTCATTTCCATCTGTTTCTGTCCATGTGTACTGCACCGTGACGGTATTCTTCTCAAAATCAATATCAGAATACCTCAGACCAAGCAGTTCTCCTCTTCTCAAAATGCAGTCAAACAGTAATGCTACCGGAAGTTCCATATCTGTGCCTTTCACTGCTTTTTGTAATTCTTTAATCTCCTCCACAGTGTATACATCTACATGTTCTGTTACCATATCTTTTCCTACCTTTACTTTTCTTGCCGGATTTTCTTTGATATATTCTAGCTCACATGCAACATTTAAAGCGGCTTTAAATACTCTGTTGATATGCAGGATTGTTGTTGCTCTCAGTGGCTTATCGCTTTTTGTTGATTTCAGTCTCCATCCATTGTACACCTGCTGCACCCTCGCCCTGCTTAAATCCTGCAGTTTTATCTGTCCAAACTCCGGTTTCAGATAGTTCTCCACTACATTCCGGTAATCTTTTACCGTTGCAGGACTGCTCTGTACCTGAACATAGTCTCTTAAATATTCATCTAAAAAGGAAGCAACCGTCTGTCTGGATGGTTCTATCATGTTACCCGACAAATATTCTGCTTTTTTTACTGTAAGCAGGTTCTCTGCTTCTTGTCTGTCTGTTGTATCTGCCTTGTAGTATACTCTCTTTCTCTTCCCCGTCAGCGGATCCTTTCCCAACTCTAAAATGATGTCAAAATATCTTACATCCTTCGCATTCGGTCTTGGTCTTACACTTCCTGAAACTGTCTTTCCCATCTTGTTTCCTCCTAATCTTCAAATGGTATTTCTGTTATATCTTCTACTTCTTCCCACTGGTCTTTCATGGATACCGGAAGTAATACAATATAACCTTTTACGCTGATGTCTTGTAAAATTTTAATATTGCTTATATAGCGGTCTCGCTGTGCCTTTAGGTATCCCATCTCTTTCCACTCTTTTAATACAGTAGCTTTTTCACTGAATTTTCCCTCCCTTAAAATCTCTACAAATTCGGAGTCCGCTATATACAGCCTCAGGTCTGAGATTTCTCCGGTACTCAGCAGGACTTCTTTTGTCTTTTGGATTCTTCCCCTGCATCCTCCAACCCCGTCCCTGACACGTTCATCCAAAAACTGTGTTCTGTTTTTGGAAATATACTGCAACAGCCACTCCATTGCCCGTTTGCCTAACGAGACTTGTTCCGTATCCTTTATCAGTGAATGTTCCTCCATGAAATTCCTGATTTCTTCTTTATGAAAAGTCAATCCCATCACTTCGCTTAAGATGTCCACCGCTACAAGAATCAGTGCCGACTGTTTTGCAGTACGCTCTGTAAGATTGTTATATATCTCTGTCTTCCTTGCATGTTCCACAATCGTTTCCACCTCTTCTGACAACATTTCTATGATTTTTTCCTCCCCTAACTGAAGCAATCTCTCAGCAACTTTCGGAACAATATGCCCATAGTTCATGCTAATGACTGATTTGATCCGGTCTGCCGACTGTGCATCCTTTGTCCACTCTACGTTTTGGAACTCAAAGTTTCTGACAAGCAGTCCTGAATTGTTGTTGCACTGGGAAAGGATTGACTTTTCAGATGTGAGGATCAATGCCGTCCGGAAGCGTGCTGATTCCTGCACGCTCATGGACTGTGTCAGTCTTCTTTTTTCCACTCCACTGCTCAGACTGTACAATACATTTGTCATATCTCTGTTTCCAAGTAAAGACCCCTCATCAATGACCGAAACGAAGCTGTTCGGCAATGACCGCATCAGGCTGTTCAAAGTGTCCTGAAAAGTAAATACAAAGTTATTTCCCAGAAAGTCAGGTGCACTTCCGGTTGAAACAGCAAGTAATGCACCCGTTGTTTTTCCCGTACTGCTCTCTCCTACACAATGAACGATCACATTGGAAATGCTGATTTTTTCTTTCAGGCAATCTACCAGCATTCCGGATACAGATACCGCCAGTAAAAACTCTAACGGTATCTGCCCCATTACCTCTCCTTCCACTACGTTCTTCCATTCTTTGTAGCTTCCTTTTGGAAAAATCCTTGCCTGCCCCTGGTATTCACTTTGCACTCCTATTCCCGTCGCACCTTTGAACACAGTCCTTCCGTTGATTTCATCCATCCCAAGAATCTCATGGCGGTAAATCCTTTCTGCATTTCCCTCCTGATTTTCTATCGTCTTGATCAAAGTATCTGCGTGTGTCTTCTTTACTTGAACTCCCATCGCTGTCAGTCCAACAATCTTACTCTCATTTAAGGATTGTCTTGGAAATACAAAAGTAACTCTCTCATGATTTCCCCGGTCAAAATATAACTGCAGGCTCTCTTCTTGTGTATCTATGTTTGTAATCACTGCTTTGACATATACCGCACCTCCCATTCTTACAAATTTCCATTCCTTTGACTTCTCCACCCATTTATATTTTCCGTACTGACCGGCTTCAATGCCGGCTTCCTTGTAATATACGGGTCTCGTTTCTGCTTTCTCTATCGTTTCCACTACAACTTCATATGCCATACTTATTTTTCCTCCTGAAAGATTCTTGCGACACGGGTTCCTTCTTCCTCAAAATACTCCACACCATAGAAGGTCACAGAAACAGCTTCATCAAAATTTAATCCCAATTTTTCTGTCAGTTCTTGTATCACTGCTTTCTGATACAAAACAAGCCTGCTATTGCTGTCACCCTTTTTCAAACGACGCAAAGAGTAAAAAGCTTCTTTTTCATCAATACACTTACTCAGAAAGAAACTGCTTCCATCTGCATCCAATGCAATCTGAATCTTCTCTTCCAGTTCCAAATCTTTTTCCAACTGTTTTGAAATAATCATCCGGCTTCCACAGCCTTTCTTTTCCGCATTGATTAGTGTCACTGCACCTTTTCCCGCTCTGTCTTTTGAAACGGTGTTAGGTCTTGCCTCTAAAAAATACATATTCTTTGTTGTGTTCATAGCTATATCTCCTTTTCTTTATTTGTTTGATTGTCCCTACTTTACCAGATTACCTTTTGCTTTTTAATGGACATTTTTTCTCCCTTGTTCTTAATTCCCCTGGAAAAAAAATTGTACCCGGAACAATTCATTATATAGCTTTCTGAAAATCGCTATATAAATCAAGGAAATTAAAAGGAGCGTACACGCTATGAACACAACACCGAAAACTGAAAACCGTGGATGCAAAAAGGGAATCTGGGGGAATTTACTGACCCTGCTGGATATTCCACTTTCTTATGATTCCAGCAATTATAATACTTTGCACAAATGGTATGAAAGAAAATCAAGCGCACTGAAAGACTATCTTTCTTATCACAATCTCTCTGCTGACGAAAAACAACTCTCTACATTTTCTTATTACATGTTAAAAGCTTATGTATTATACTCATTGCAAGAGTCGGATTCCTTTCTTTCCCATCTGCAATCTGATTTTTCTCTCTTTCTCAATCACTGTTTGAAATCACCTCTGATGCAGCCCTCCACAAAGAAAACTTATCGGAAAATCATTCATCCGGAAGATGTAGTTTGTTTTTTTACTTTTTTGAAAAATTTTGTTCCGCAGTCCCCTCTCTCTTCCAAAACAGCTTCTAAATATAAGGTTCATCCTCTCTCTTCTTCACAGAAATCCCGCTTAAATGATTTACAATATGACGATACACAAGATCCAAGTGAAAACTTTTACAAACTTATTTGTATCTTTTTTGAAGAATTTTAAAATATCAGGGCGCAAGCTTAACACTTGCGCCCCGGAATCATCACTCTTCTGTTGTAAAAATAAATGGTCTGAGCTTCCACTTCCCACTGAACCGTTGTCCGCAAAACAGCGGGTGCATCGTATGTAACTCTTCGTATACTCCCTCCTCATCTACAATTTCCATAACCTTTTCAGCAAACGGCTGTAACTGCTCACATACTTGTCTCTTTGCCTGCTCCATATTCTTGTTGCCCAAAAATGTATTCCCCCATCCAATCAGTACCGTATCAAACTTTCTCTCCAACAGTTCCGCAAAATACTGCATGTTCTCTGTATTATCTGTAATTTCCTGCGGCTTTAGCTTTGTACAGATATTTGCAAAAAGATTCCACACGATGATTTTGGAATATCCAAGCATTCCGAGATTGTTCAGCAGATAATTTGTAGTATTATCAAAGACTTTCACATGGTTAGAAGCCGGGTTGATCCCTATCACAAGAATAGTCTTTCCCTTTGTCCCCTTATAGGTCAGGCTTAATTCAAATCTTTTTTCCAGTTTTTCATCAAATACCCCCGTCTTTTCCAGGATTTCCGTCTGCTTTACTGTGTTTTCCATCTTTACCTCTCCTTTTCATTCTCTATCATCAGGATTCCCACCGCATAATCTGAGGAACATAGATAAAGCCTGAATGTCAATGCTTCCTGACGCTCAGACTTTCTTCCTGCTTCTTCATACTCATACTCCTCTTCTTTCAGATGATGATAGTTTAAAATCTTCTTGTAATGCTTCCTTACTTCCTCTGTATCCCCATACAGAATGACCACATATCCGCCCAAATCACGCTGTAAATCACGGTCAGGACTGTACTCCCTATCTATGCTGGCAACTACTTGTTGCAGCTCTTTTTTGATACCCATATGCTTGTCTATCACACCAACCTGATCGGATACCCTCAGCCATTGCTCCAACTCACTTTCATTTGCAATCACCTGATACATCTCACCGCCCCTTTCTGATTTGTCCCCGATGCTGTACGATTATCTTTATGATCGTCACAACTATCACAATACCTTCTATCATTTTCTTCTTATCTTCGTCTTTCATAGCTTTCCTGCCTTTCCCAAAATATAATATCTGCATATAAGACATTCAGCAGGATTACACCTACCACTACTCCTAAAATATAATATTGCATTTTCCCTCCATCACAAAAAAGACTGATGTACAATACACCAGCCTTTTTTAGGTTTATTCGAATTATATACTTATAGTCTGTTTTATTTATGGGTTACATTATTTCATCAATATCTGAACCGTTTTTATCAGTATTTCTCCAACTACTCCTAACAGTTCTCTTCTTTGTTCCTTTTCTCGTTCTCTTCGTTCTTCCTCTACCCGCAAAGGATTTTCCGTGTGAACTTCTACTGACTTCTTTCCAAATGCCATGGTCTCACCTTTTCCTTAGTCATACTTTTTCCCTATCATATCTAAAAACTCCAGTATCTCTTTTGATAAGGATGACCTTCTCAGCAGTCCTGCATCGCTTCTCTTCTTCCTCCACTGTCCGTTTTTGTTACGGCTACGTTCTTTCCCTTTATTTGGTCCACTTTGAACAATAGGTATTGGCATAGTCATTCCCTCCTTTGTATTGAGCATTTATCTACCCATATGTAAATATACCATACTTTAATGAATCTTACAAGGGCATATCTATCAAAATATAATTATATCAGGAGGACAAAAAATGAACAGAAAAAAAGAAAATCCCTTGCGACAGCTACCTGCTGATATGAAAAATTACGGTGAAATTAAAATTCATTTAGACACGATTCTAAAAGAGAAAGATATTTCTTTGAATCAACTATCTTTTCGTGCAGAAATGCAGAGGACACAGCTTAGAAACTACCGCGACAACAAAGTCCAGCGATTAGATATTGATATACTTCTGCGTCTTTGTTATGTGCTGGAATGTGATTTAACAGATTTGATTGAATATATTCCTCCGGCAAAATAACAGTCAGTGGTTTATTCATCATAGTATTTCCTCAGCTTTATCGGATAAATCGTATAAATGTTACTTTGCTCTCCCGCCACTTTCCAACAATCTCTGTACCACTCCTTTCTTTTAGTCAGCCACAACCCTTCCTGCTTAATAGGAATCCCCCGGATATGCTCAGACACCTCAATTCTCTTTGGGTAGCAGTTTAGTAACATTTTTACCTCTTCCACCGAATCTGTAAGTGGTTCGATCATCACTGCAATAAATCCACTTCTTCCCAGTTTTTTCCGATCAAGAAGCTTGTCTGCCTCTTCTAAGATCTCACCTGGTATCTGATACTTTCCCAGCATGGTATTCAGCTGTCTTAACAGTACAAGCTGACTTCTTGTGTAAATTTTAATATACATTGCTTTCACCTCTTTTCTTACTTCAAAAACATAATATACATTTATCTATCAAAAAAAGAGCAGTAAAAAGTTTATCAAACCTTCTACCACTCCAAAACTTTATATATACTTCAAGACTATTTATTTCTCTCGCGACGGATTTGCGACAGATTTTGCGTCAAAGCTTTTTTCCCTTATGCCATCTGCCTTTTTTCATTTGAACAGAAAAATGTTGCTCTTTCTGAATTTGGACACAAAAAAAACTGCTTCCAATCTCTTTGAAAACAGTGCCTCTTTTCTTCCAGTGCGCTTTTGCTTGTCTTTCTCTCTAGATTAAGAGTCAGGTGCTCTACCAACTGAGCTAATCGCGCGTTTTCGTTATTTTGTTTTTGTGTTTCCTTAACACAAGTGCTATTATATAACAGTTTTTTGGAGATTGCAAGTGATTTTTTCAAATTTTTTAATTTTTTTGAAATGTTTTTGAAACGACCGGAAATCACATTTCTCCTGTGTAATTTCCGGCCTGCTTTTCCAGATTCCGTTCTCATCTCTCCGGCCGGTCAGCCCTGAGGGATTTAAAGCCCATCTACTCTGCCTGCTTATGCAGCGTAAATCCGCGCCCCATCACCTCATTGACCTGATTGATCACGATAAATGCCTGCTTGTCGATGTCGAGTACAAGCTCATTCAGTTTCGGCAGTTCTCTTGACGATACAACTGTCATGATCGCGAAGGAATCTTTTCTGAGATATCCCGACTCTGTCTTGAAGAATGTAGAGCCTCTGTCCAGCTTCTCCTGGATTGCTTTGTTGATCTCTTCGTAATGATCGCTGATGATCTTGACCTGCATCTGCGTCTTGCCCATAAGAAGTACTTTATCTACCAGCGTTGAGTAGATCAGCACAAGCAGGATTCCGTATAAGATTCTCTCTTTGTCTCTGAATGACATCTGGACAATCAGGATCGTAAAGTCAAATACATAGAGCCCGACGGATACCGGAAGCCCGAGTTTCTTATTTAAAATCAGCGGCGGAATATCCATACCTCCGGTGGAAGCCCCCGCTCTGATGACAAGACCGACTCCAAGCCCTAACATCAACCCTGCAAAAATACTTCCGAGCAGAAAATCATCGGTCATATTTTGAATAAACTGTACTTTCTGGAACTGTGATAAGATCCACGGGAAATAAAACGTACTGATCAGCGCCGTGAGTGCAAATGATTTTCCGAGAATCAGGATTGCCAGGAGAAACATCACGATATTAAATACGGCAACGGACAGTCCGATCGGAAGTCCGAAATAATGTTCCAGTATCAGCGCAATACCTGTCGTCCCTCCCGTGATCAAGTCATTCGGCAATACAAATGCGGCAATTCCGCAGGAATAGATCGTGTTTCCGATCAGTACCCACATAATTCTTTTTAAGCTGAAGATTTCTTTTAATTCTGCTTTTGTCTCCTCTTTCATGGTCCCACTCCTTTTCTTTAATCATTTAGTCGGATAAAGTGAAAAAAAGCAGGTCTCCCCGACCTGCTCTTATCTATATTCACTTCTGCTTTCTCCGACTCTTCTCATGACAGTATATACCCTTCTTCTGCTTTCTAGAGTATACTCTACCATTTTCAATCCAAATATTCAAGAACGAAATGAGCGTTCCCGCAAATTCTTTCATTATTTTTTCATTCTCTTAATGACTTTCAGGCGGGTGAACTCTTCTCTTTCTTTCTCTTCCAACGCATTGGAAATGGAATATACAAGCGCTGTGTAAGTCGGTATCGTGATATTCTTCAGTGCGTTCGCACGCTTCTGCGTCTTTTTGATGTTTCCCGCGAGGCGATATGCCGAATTTTCTACCATCGACAGCTTGATCGTCAGATCTTTCACCTGACGAAATGCCTCCCTTGCGATATCGATGGATTCCTTCGTCGTGCTGAAAGAATAAGTCGGCGCCCCTGTATCAGGTGTATAATCAACAAGAGGAATCTCTGTGCCCATGATACTGCGGCTCTTGATCCGGATCGTCTGCTCGATCGGAACCGTATAGGCTACCTGGGACACGAGATTGATTCCGTTTTCAATGTTTGCACGCTGCAGACATTTATAAGCATATGTGAAGGTCGAATCGATCTTCTCCTGAATCTCTTTTGCCTGGTCGATCAGATCCATCAGCTCACGGATCAAGATGTTTCTCTTCTTATCCATCAGCTCATATCCCTGATTCGCAAGTGCCAGAGAATTTTTTGCAAGAATCAGATTTCCTTTTGTGGGAAATGTGCGTGGATCCATAACACACTCGACTCCTTTCCAGATTTTCTAAATATTTCTATATTCTCTACGCTTCCTTCTTTTCGTAGAAACGTTCCAGAATCTTCGTGTCGATTCGGTCAAGCTCTTCTCTCGGCAGCATGCGCAGCAGCTCCCATCCAAGATCCAGTGTCTCCTCGATCGTACGGTTTTCTTCCATTCCCTGCCCGATATATCTTGCCTCAAATGCTTTACCAAATTCCAGATATTTCTTATCGATCGGAGAAAGTTCATCTTCTCCGATAACGGACGCAAGGTTTCTTGCCTCTCCTACTTTTGCGTAGGAGGAGAACAACTGATTTGCAAGATCCTGATGGTCTTCTCTTGTATATCCTTTTCCGATACCATCTTTCATCAGACGGGAAAGAGACGGCAGGATATTGATCGGCGGATATACAGACTGTCCATGAAGATTTCTGTCAAGAACGATCTGTCCCTCTGTGATGTATCCTGTCAAGTCAGGGATCGGGTGTGTGATATCATCGTTTGGCATGGTAAGGATCGGAAGCTGTGTCACTGAACCATTGACACCTTCCACAATTCCCGCACGCTCATAGATTGTTGCAAGTTCACTGTATAAGTATCCCGGGAAACCTTTTCTACTCGGGATCTCTCCTTTGGAAGAGGATACTTCACGCATCGCCTCTGCAAAGGATGTCATATCGGTCAGAATAACAAGAATATGCATATTCTTCTCAAATGCAAGATATTCCGCCACAGTCAATGCTACCTTCGGTGTGATCAGACGTTCTACGACCGGATCGTTTGCCAGGTTCAAAAACATGGCAACGTGGTCTGAAACGCCGCTCTCCTCAAATGTTCTGCGGAAAAACTCTGCAACGTCATGTTTTACACCCATCGCCGCGAACACGATCGCAAATTTTTCATCGGAACCGTCTCCCAAAGATGCCTGCTTTACGATCTGTGCTGCCAGCTGGTCGTGCGGAAGTCCGTTTCCGGAGAAAATAGGAAGCTTCTGTCCACGGATCAATGTTGTCAGTCCATCGATTGCAGAGATTCCTGTCCGGATATAGTTTCGAGGATATTCTCTTTTTACCGGATTCAACGGAAGTCCATTGATATTTCTGCGAAGTGTGGAGGTAATCGGTCCAAGATCATCGATCGGCTCTCCGATTCCGTTAAAAGTACGTCCAAGCATCTCCGGTGACAATGCCACCTCCATCGGATGTCCTGTCAGCTTTGTATGTGTGTTTGTCAGGGACATATTTTCTGTCCCCTCGAATACCTGAATCACTGCTTTGTCTTCGTAAATCTCAACGATACGACCGATCTTTTTCTCGTTTCCGTCTACAACGAATTCTACGATTTCTTCATAAAAAGCATTCTCGACGCCCTCAAGCACGATAAGAGGGCCGTTGATATTACTTAGTCCTAAATATTCTATTGCCATGACACAGCCTCCTTATGCGTTCTTTTCCATAATACGGTCATAAAATTTGTCGATGTCCTTCATATAGTCATCAAACATTTCCAGTTTATCATTTGGAACATCATATTTGATCGCAATCACACGCTCAAAGATGTTCTCTTCTTTTAATACAGAAACAGGCATTCCCATCGTGATCAATGCTTTTGATTTCTCATACAAATACAAAATGACTTCCATCATTTTGAACTGCTTCTCCAAAGAGACACAAGTATCATCTGCATGGAATGCATTCTGCTGCAGGAATCCGAGACGGATTACCTTGGCAATCTCCAATACCAGTTTCTGGTCATCCGGAAGTACATCACTACCGATCAGTTTTACGATTTCCATAAGGCTGCTCTCCTGATTCAGAAGCGCCATCATCTGATTACGGTAATCGATAAATTTATCGGAAACGTTCTTTGCGTACCATGGAGCCAGATCCATCAAATACTCACTGTAACTTGTCAGCCAGTGAATCGCCGGGAAATGTCTGGAGTATGCAAGACTCTTATCCAGCCCCCAGAAGCAGCGGACGAATCTCTTTGTGTTCTGTGTAACCGGCTCGGAGAAATCTCCACCTTGCGGAGATACCGCACCGATAATCGATACCGAACCATCTGTTCCGTTCAGATTGTGCATCATTCCTGCACGTTCATAGAACGCAGACAATCTGGATGCCAGATAAGCCGGGAATCCTTCTTCTGCCGGCATCTCTTCAAGACGTCCCGACAGTTCTCGCAGCGCCTCAGCCCAGCGGGAGGTGGAGTCTGCCATGATCGCTACATCATATCCCATATCGCGGTAGTATTCTGCAAGTGTCAGTCCCGCATACAAGCTCGCTTCACGAGCAGCAACCGGCATGTTGGATGTATTTGCGATCAGTGCTGTTCTGTCCATCAGCGGATTTCCTGATTTCGGGTCAACCAGCTGTGTGAACTCTTCCAGTACCTGTGTCATCTCGTTTCCACGTTCTCCGCAGCCGATGTAGATGATAATATCGGCATCGGACCATTTTGCGATCTGGTGCTGTGTCATCGTTTTTCCTGTACCAAATCCTCCCGGTACACAGGCTGTTCCGCCTTTTGCGATCGGGAACATTGTATCAAGGATACGCTGTCCTGTGACAAGCGGCTTTGATGCCGGAAATCTCTGGCTTGTCGGCCGCGGCACACGGATCGGCCATTTCTGTGTCATTGTAAGATGGATCGTCTTCCCGCTTTCCAGTTCTACCGTCACGATCGGCTCATTGATCGTATATTCACCGTCCGGCACTACTTTTGTGATGATTCCGCTGATATTCGGAGGTACCATACATTTATGGACGATCGCCGTTGTCTCCGGAACTTCCGCGATGATATGTCCGCCGTGAACCTCATCCCCGACAGAGACCGTCATATGTGTCTTCCATTTTTTTGTTGTATCCAGAGAGTCTACGCTGACACCTCTGTTGATATATGCGCCGGAACCCTCCGCGATACGCTCCAGCGGTCTTTCAATTCCGTCAAAAATGTTGTTCAGGATTCCCGGTGCCAGTGTGACGGAGATCGCATCTCCGCTCGCCTCTACCGTCTCTCCCGGTCTGAGTCCGGTTGTCTCCTCAAATACCTGGATCGTTGTCCGGTCTTTATCGAGGGCAATTACCTCTCCGACAAGGCGTTCCTTTCCAACATATACCATTTCCGACATCTTAAATCCGGTGTTTCCCTTCAGATAAACAACCGGACCATTGATACCGTAAATCTTCCCTGTTCTAATCATGTTCTTTCCCTCCTAAAAATAGGAACTTCTCATATTCTTCTGCAAGAGATGCCTTGAAGGAGTGGTCGATCAGAATGTTCTTCGCATGTACGACTGCCCGGATTCCTCCGACAAAGTCTTCTTTGCTGACCGTCAGAGCAGCTCCTGTGCGCTCTTCCAATTCTGTCTTTTTATCTTCATCCGTAGGATTAATATAAATGGTCACCTGTTCTCCATTGGCAAATGCCATCGCTTTATTGATGTACGTGGACAAAAGCTCCTTATAAGCGTCTGTCTGCATATATTCATCCACAAGAACATGTACTCTGCGAAACAGTCTGTTCTTTAACTCTGTCTGGCATTTTCCCTGCTCACGTTTCAGATCAATCTGGGATTTTGCCATGGCTTTGTTGACCTCATGCTTTGCATTTGCCGTCTCCGCCTTCAGCTTCAGCTCTGCCTGTCTGAGCGCAGTTTCTGTATGCTCTTTATAAAGTTTTTCAAGCGCTTCTTTGTGATTCTGAATAATTTGATTTCCGTGGGCTCTTGCCTCTTCCATTGAAGCTGCCTGCAAGTTTTCAATTTTTTCTTCTAAAGTCATGTCATCGCCCTCTGTTTCATTATAGTTTCAGCCCGATGGCTTCGTTTACATAGGATGTGATAAAGTCTTTTTTACGGCCGGTTCCGTGCCTGTCAGGGATCTCTACGAGCAGAGGCATTTTTCTTTTCAGTTTAATGTCATCAATGATCTCCGGGAATTCCCGTCCAAATTTCTCAGTAAGAAGAACAATTCCTACTTCTTTGTCTTTGATGACATTCTGAAGCGCCTCATAGAGTTCGCCGCGCTCGTGCACGACGACTCCGTCTACTCCCGCAAGACGCATCCCTGTATAGGTATCTACATTATCACTGATCAAATACATCTTCATCGGCTTATAATTTACCTAAGATCATGAAGGAGATGATCAGACCATAGAGGCAGACACCTTCTGCAAGACCTACGAAGATCAGTGATTTACCAAGTACGCTAGAGTCTTCACTGATTGCTCCAAGAGCAGCACTAGCGGCACTGGCAACGGCGATACCACCACCGATACATGATAAACCGGTAACAAGAGCGGCAGCGATATATCCAAGACCTGTTGCTAAAGAAGAAGAGGCTGTTGCAGCTTCTGCAGCATGTACGTTGCCTCCGAACATCATGATTGATGCAACAAGAAACGCTCCAAAGTAGAAGAATGCGTTTGTACCAATTGCTTTTTTGTAACGTTTCTTGCTTTTCTCTCCAAGCAGATAGTATCCGAATGGAAGAATAATGCTCAATACTAAAGTTGCGATCAGAATTAATTTTGTTGCTAATGTCATAATAATAGCCTCCTAATGAAATTTTCCTATTTTTTCTTAATGATTTTATATGGTTTGAATTCTCGCCCATTTCCTTTATAAAAACGGCTGAACATCTCATAGTATTCCAGACGCAGTACCTGAATCCCTACGATCAGCCCTTCCATTCCGCATACGAACAGGTTGCCGAGCACAACTACGATCCAATTCGGTGTTCCGGATTCTGCTCCTGCAAGCATCAGAACAACTTCCATCATAGCTGCATGACTGACAGCAAACGCTCCGATACGGACAAAGGATAATGTATTTGAGAAATAACTCAACAAGGTTTCAAATAATTCAAAAAATCCTTGTACAAAGAACATGACTTTCCCTTCCGTCATCTTCTCGGTATTTTTTTCAATTTTTTTCGCCAGAGGCTCTTTAAATACCATAAGAATCAAAGGTACTCCAAACATAACAGCCATTACAATCCCTGCCGGTGTGTTGTGTCCTGTCATAAACAGAACAAGAACAGCTGTCACAGATCCGTAAAATACAAGTCCTGCAAATCCGTTTGCATCGAACCATGCATTTTCCACATCATGTGCCCTGAGTGCGTTGATAATATGAAATATCATGGATAACAGGATAATTCCCATACCGAATGCAACCGCAATGATAAATACGGTGTTCAACTTGCCGATGAACGGCAGGTTTGTCATGTGGGAAATCGGCCTCAGCCATCTCGCCTCAATAATATCTTCAAATCCAAAAACACTTCCGAACATCCAGCCAAAGAACGTTGAAAACAGTCCCGCAACAGAAACGATGCCTGCAAGGTTCAGCTTTTTCCATTTATAAAGTACAGCACCTCCGATAAACAGGCAGAGTCCCTGTCCCACATCTCCGAACATCGCTCCGAAAATAAATGTGTAAGTCAGTGCCACGAAAATTGTCGGGTCCATCTCATTATGCGCCGGAAGCCCGTACATCTTGATAAACATTTCAAATGGCTTGAAGATCTTTGGATTTTCAAGCTTTGTAGGCGGTGCTCCAAAATATCCCGAATTGTCTTCCTCGATAAATATAAAGATATTCGGGTCATTCTTGACATCTTTTAACAGAGAATCCACATCTTTCTCTGACATCCACCCGCAAAGAATATAGAAATCATCATGCTGGTCTTCCACACAGGCTGCAACCTTACGGACATCGAAATTCTCACACAGCATCTCAAGTCTGTCTCTCGCCGCCAGAAGCTTGTCTGCTCTTTTGGCCATCGCCGCTGCGATCTCACCATCGATTCCGTTGATTCTGGCTGTGATCTCTTCGATCTCCCGCTCCAGCTTTTGATATGCCTCCTCTGTGTTTCCCTGATATTCATCCGGGAGATAGATCCGCTCAAAATGAAGCGACTGGAAGATCGAATCTGTTTTATCCGCCGCTCTATTTGCCACAAAGTAGACTCCGTACACATAGCTGTCGTCTTTTCCACCTTCAACGAACAGCGCGTCCATATCACTGTAGACATATTTTTCGAGACGATGGTAGTAATCTACCGGAACTCTTCCAAACCGGAACTTGATGTAGTGGAACTGAAGCACATTGTGCAGGTTGAAGTCCAGCGAGCGGAAAGGCGCCAGTGTAAGAAGTCTTTCCCGAAGCCTCTCCCTCTCTGCTTTCCAGTCATTTTCCTTCGCGCGCAGTTCCATATAATCATGATTCGCGCCGCGTACTGTCTCAAATATCTCTTCAATCGAAAGTTCCGGCTCTCTCTCAGGCTTTTTGTCCTTAATATACGCAGCAAGCTGGTTCACTTTTTCCAGCGCCTCCCTGTACGGATTGATTTCCGCGAACGGCTGGAGATTGTCCGTCGTCTTCAACTCGGAAAGGGCATTTTCCAGTTGAATTTCATATTTCGAAAGATACTGGTCAGTTACACGGTCGATGTCATTTTTCGGTCCTGTAATACTTATGAACTTCATCTTTACTATCATTTCTGTATAACACCCCCTGTATAATCTAATGTTTCTTTCGGCGTCAATCCATAACGGATACATTCTAATGTACTGGTCAATCGCTTAATTTCCTCTTCTTTTAAGAAAAGGTATGTGTTAATTGAAGCAATGGAATATGGATTCCGTCTCTCATCCACAGCATACAATCTGTGAACGCATTCAAAATAAACTCTCTCTATCGTATGACTGTCGTCAAAGTCATACTTCTTTAGATAATAAGTAGCGGCAGCATGTGCAGCGAACTCATCGGCCGTCACTGTCTCTACCAGTTCTTTCATCGTATCACGATGAATCTTGTAATGAATCGGTATGATCATCGAATAGATATCTGCCGGCTGCATGTTAAAATACTTTTTCGCCCGATAGATCCACTGAAGATTCAGCAGGTCGATCTTAGAACCGATATCTCTTGTAAAGATCTCCAATTCACCTTTTTTCAGAACTTTCTTTTTTTCTTTCCACAGCGTTGTGTAATAATACAAATCCAGTGCGAGATCATAGTCGAACAGCGTAGATGCATTCGAGTCTCTCAGCTTCTTGAGTGGTTCATAGTACTCCGTTCCTTTCAGGTTGTCTACAAACTCTTCGATCGTTCTGGAAGTGATCAGTTTCTCAATAGAAATCTGTGAATATCTGTCAAAAAAGGTCCGCTTATAATTCAGATCAAATGGCTGTTCATAATGATTGAAAATAATTCTCAGACAATAATTGATCAGATCGACTTCATATCGCTTTAAATACATTTTCAGGAATTTCCGCACCTCGACGCCCGAAAAACGATAAAGTTTCGAGTAATCCTGATAAAGCGACTGAACCAGAATTTTCTCCACGTCTCCGCGGTGGAGTTTATTCTCATCGATCTGGGCAAAATCATCTGCATATGCCGGGTTTCTCTTCAGATAAGCGACTACTTCCGGTACATTGTGGAGCGCTGATATTTCCTCGAAATTCTTTTCTGACAAGAGCTTTGATCTCATCGCACGTATTTTTGTAGTGATCCCACTGTATACAAGCAAATTTCCCATGTCTTATACCTCGGTTATACGTTTAATGATCTCCTGCGCGTAGCGCTCATGTTCCAGCTCATACTCTCTCCTATATGCATTGATCATCTCAGCATTCTCTTCCCTGAGCCGTTCCAGCTCAGAATCCATGCTTCCCTGCATACCGGCGCGTATTTCATTCAGCTTCTTTTCTGTATCCGCAGCAAGTTCCCGGTCAAAATTTTCCGTCTTTTCCTTCATCTGCTCATCGAGTACCTGTTTCTGTTCCTCTGCATGCTGCACGATAAGTTCTGCTGCAGATTCCACTTCTGACAGTTTGCTAATAATCGAATCCATACTCAGTCTCTGCCTCCCTTTCCATGTTTTTATCTGCTATATTAGCATACTCTCATTTTCCAAAATGTCTATCGTGAAAATAGCCAAATTTATATTTTTTTGAAAATTTTCTTTTGTACATTTTCACATCGCCTTTCTCTTTGTTTTCTTTGCATTTTGATGTAAAGATGGTATAATAAAATCCGATTTCAACAATAACCCAAAAGGAGAACAGATACCTATGAGACTTAGAAATATACCACATGCAGACGATGTGATCTTGGCACATCCTGCTGCGATCAAAAATGAGACAGAACAGAAGGGACACTGGCACGAACTCTTCGGAAACAGCCAGCCGGTCCACATCGAGATCGGTATGGGGAAGGGACAGTTTCTGCTTGCCCTCGCAAAGAAAAATCCAGGGATCAACTACATCGGAATCGAACGTTACTCCAGCGTTCTTTTGCGCGCCCTCGAGAAGCTCGACTCTGAAGAATACAAGGAACTGACCAACATCCGCTTCATCTGCATGGATGCCGCTGCTATCGCCGATGTGTTCGAAAAAGGGGAAGTTGCAAAGATTTACTTAAACTTCTCAGATCCGTGGCCAAAAGCACGCCATGCCAGAAGAAGGCTGACTTCCAAAGAGTTTTTCGCCCGCTATGACAAAGTGCTCGCGGCAGACGGCACCGTAGAATTCAAGACAGACAACCGCCCGCTTTTTGATTTTTCTTTGGAGCAGGTAGTGGAAGCCGGCTGGACATTAGATGCCAGCACATTCGATCTTCATCATGATCCTGTCATGAATGCAGGAAATGTGATGACCGAATATGAGCAGAAGTTCTCATCGGTGGGCAACCCGATCCACAAACTGATCGCGTCGCGCGGTTAATCCGCTTTTGAATCAACTGCAGCAGCTTCCGGTCAATCCGTTTTTCGCGGCGCAGGCGCTTCAGAGTTCCATCTTGCTTTCCAATGCATATAGTAAGAAGAAAAGGGGTCTTTTTATGAAATGCTGTGACCGTATGAAGTGCAGAATGAACTGTTGTCTGTATGACAGACCATTTCTGAAACAAAAACTCTGCACAATCCGCAGATCCTGCGCAGAGGTGTATCAGATTTTAAATGCAAGGTGCAGGTGCCCTGGAGGTGATTCGCATGGCTGCTGCTCTCGAAAGTAACTTTTTCCGCTCGCATATTCTGGAGGAAGAACAACCTGTTCTTGTCGTCTTTTTCGCGGCGTGGTGTCCGAAATGCAGTATGATGCTTCCGCTTGTCGATGAGATTGAGAGAGACTTTACCGGAAGTCTGAAAGTGGTCCGGATTGATACAGAAAAATATGAGAAACTGACAAAGGAATGCGGGATCGAAATCGTACCCACATTCCTTCTTTTTTCCCACGGAGAGGCGCTCGGTATTATGAGCGGTATTCTTTCCAGACAAGTCTTAAAGGACCGGATACTGGAAATGCTCTCCTGAAATCTTTCTTAACTTGTTAAAATTCAAATACCGCCACACCATAAGGTGGAAGATCGTAGCCAATGGAATACGGTCTTCCATCGCATTCCTGCTTCTTCGGCTTGTAGATCACCGGGCGTTCTGCACCGGTTCCTCCGTACTGCTTTTCATCGCTGTTCAGCACCAGCTTTAACTGCTTTCTTCTTGACACCCCCACGCGGTAATCCGGTCTCGCAACCGGTGTGAAGTTGCAGACAAACAGAAGATTTTTCTTCTGCTCCTTGGAATGTCTGACAAAACTGAAAATACTCCGTTCTCTGTCGTCCGCATTGATCCACTCAAATCCCTCCGGCATGACATCACATTCGTACAGCGCTTTATTCTTCTTGTACAGGTGAAGCAGATCTTTTGCAAACGCCTGGATCTGTCTGTGTTCTTCCTCCGCAAGCAGATACCAATCCAGCTCTCTTTCTTCACTCCACTCCCGCAGCTGTGCGAAATCCTGTCCCATAAACAGCAGTTTTTTACCGGAATGTCCCATCATAAATGCATATCCTGCCTTTAAGTTTGCAAACTTGTCAAAGCCAAGTCCCGGCATCTTATTGATCATGGAACATTTCAGGTGAACTACTTCATCGTGAGAGAGGACAAGCACATATTTCTCACTGTACGCATAACTCATCGCAAATGTCATCTGATTGTGGCACCCTTTTCGAAAATATGGATCCAGCTTCATATATTCCGTAAAATCATGCATCCATCCCATATTCCATTTCAGGCTGAATCCAAGACCGTCATACTCCGGTTCTGCGGTCACTTTCGGCCATGCCGTAGACTCTTCTGCGATCATCATCGCCCCTTTATTCCTTCCCAGCACGACAGAATTCAAATGCTTGAAGAACTCGACTGCCTCCAGATTCTGATTGCCACCGTACTGATTGGCGATCCACTGCCCGTCTTCCTTTCCGTAATCAAGATAAAGCATCGAGGCAACCGCATCGACTCTGAGCCCGTCCACATGGAACTTCTCCACCCAGAACAAGGCATTTGCAATCAGGAAATTCTTCACTTCCGCCTTGCCATAATCAAAGATCTTCGTGCCCCAGTCCGGATGTTCTCCCTGCCTTGGATCCGCATATTCAAATAATGCTGCTCCGTCGAAATTGGCAAGTCCATGCGCATCTTTCGGGAAATGGGCCGGAACCCAGTCGAGGATCACTCCAATTTTATTCTTATGGAAATAGTTGATCATATAGGCGAAATCTTCCGGTGTTCCATAGCGGGAAGTCGGCGCATAATAGCCTGTCACCTGATACCCCCAGGAACCATCATACGGATGCTCCGCAATCCCCATCAGTTCAATATGTGTATATCCCATCTCTTTTATGTAAGCGGCTGCCTCATGGGCAAATTCCCGGTAAGTGTAAAATCCATCCTCATTCTCCCTCGGATGACGCTTCCACGAACCGATATGCGCCTCATAGATCGACACCGGTTCATGATTGTGGTCCCAGGTTTCCCGATCTTTCATCCACTTACTGTCTGTCCATTTCAGGTCTTCGATATTCACGATTCTGGAAGCCGTGCCCGGTCTTACTTCCGCATAATTTGCAAATGGATCTGCCTTGTATAAATACTCTCCTTGTTGTGTCCGGATACAGAACTTATATAACATTCCTTCCTTCGCTTCCGGCACAAAACAGTCATAGATTCCAAGAGGTTCCTGCCGCTTCATCGGACTGGCCGTTATATCCCACTGATTAAACTCACCAATGACAGATACCTCCTGTGCATGAGGTGCCCACACCGCAAAATAAATTCCTTCTTTCTTTCCCTTCCTTGCTTTGTGAGCGCCCAGCTTTTTATAAATCTCATAGTGTGTCCCCTGTCCAAACAGATATTGATCCAGCTCTCCTATTTCATATGACATTTTCACATTCTTTTTCATCGCTTTTTCCATATCATTCACCTTTCCAGTCCATTTACTGATATTTCTTTCATTATACTTTACACCCACATAAAAAGAAAGAGTTTTGACAATTTTTCACCTTGCCAAAACTCTTTTTTTGTGATTTTTCTCCAAAAATCTTTTCTGTTTAGATGTTAAAATCCTTCTCGGATAAGATCACGCGGTCTGCATCATCTCTTCCTTTCCCGAGCACTTTCTTCACGATCTTCTTCACATTTGTCTTCTGCACATGCTCGATTGCCTCATCCATAATCTCCTTCACTTCTGATACCGTCACAACATGATCCTCTCTCTGGAGCATGTCGATTCTGCTGTACAGCGCAAGGATACCTACTTCATCAATCTTGAATCCATTTTCCTTTGCATATGTCTGCCCGAATGTCACAAGCTCATCATTGATAAAGATCGGCACTTCCAGTCGGGATGTGAACTTTCTTCTGAACTCCTTGTTGGAAGATAACAGACGATCCAGAGGCTTTCTCTGCTCTTCCAGAACGATCAGAAGTTCTCCGGTATCTCTCTCCATCGCTTTATTCAGCCGCTGAACAGTCTTTTCATTCATCCTTCCGGCCTTCTCGATGATCAGCGCACCGCCGTATAACTTCGATACAATCTCTTTGATCTTTTTCTTATTCAGGGAATCTCCGGTGATGATCGCTACTTTTCCCTGTTTCAATTTTCTCTGTTTCTGGATTGCCTTTACGACATCCACAGCCAGAACGGTCTTACCGGAACCTTTTCGTCCGATGATCAGCAAGTTTCCTGTCTTTGATGTTCCCTGGCGATTCGTACACTGCTTATCCTGCTCCAGAACATCTACAAGCTGCTCACTCATACCTCTTACCGGCACAAAATAGGAGAATAATTTCTTTTGCTCCTCTGTCAGCCCGGCGCGAAGTCCCACTTCACTCTGTGCCTCCAGATCATATTTTGCCTGAACGGTAAATCCGGTTGTTCCCTGACCGAATGTTCCTGTTGTACCCAGTGCATTCGCAATCTCATCTACCGGAATTTTGCCTGTCTTACCTGTCGCTGCCGCTTTTGCCACTTCGATTCTTGAGAGAGGAATCGTCTCATTCAGAAGATCAAACTCATCGTCATCATCTTCTTCCACACCCTGCTTCTCTCGCTCAAAAGCAGCAATCTCTTCCTCAAAATCACTGATGTCATATCCATCTTCTACTTCTTCAAAATCATTCGGGTCAAACTCATCCTCTACATTTTCCAAATGCTCCGCTTCCTCTTCCAGATTTGGATTTGCAGAAAATCCAGAAAATTTTTCTTCCTCCTCATATGATTCCATCTCTGTCCGAACCTGTGGGGCCACTTCTTCCATCTCCTTGGAAATGTCTTCCTTCAATTCTTCTTCGACAGTTCCCACCAAATCATATTCCGACTCTCCAATAATCTCTTTCTGCGATTCCTCACTAACTTCGTTCGGAGCTTCTGTCATCATCCAGACTTCCTCTTCATTCAGCTCAGGAATACCCAGTTCCTCAAACTCTTCTAATTCCTCATCGATCTCATCGTCAAAGCACTCTTCAAAATCTTCCTCATCAAAGGTCTGCTCTCCGTCCACTTCCTCAGAAATCGCCGGTCCTTCTGCCTCAATGACTTCCTCAAAAACTTCTGCCTCAATGACTTCCTCAAAAACTTCTTCCTCGCTACCTCCTTCAAGTTCCTCCATCAGACGGCGTACATCTTCCGGTGTTGCAGTTTCCGGTTCGGCCTTTAACTCTATAACCGCTCTGTCTGCCTCCGCTTCCTGACGCTTCTGCTCAATGACCTCCATAACTTCTTTCTGCTTCTCTTCCCAGCTTGCAAGAATCTCTTCAATCTTCATCTGGCCTGTTACCTGCTTTTGGAATTGTGGCTCATCTGCAGTGGCACTGACTTCTCCCACGGGAATGCTTCCAGTAGAAGTATCTAGCTGATTCTCTCTTAACTTCTGCACAAACTTCTGACTCGGAGTCATCGGTCCTCCTGGTTTCTGATCATACTTCTCCTGTTGCAACGGCGTGAGCGGCTTATACTTCATCTTCAGTTCCATCGCCTGATAGACATACTTTCCTTCGCTGAACCAGAGAATCAGATCGTCACACTCTTCTAGACACTCTGTAATCATCCCCGCCTCATCATATAGCCTTGCAAGCTCATATGCCCACTTTTCTATATACTCTACCTTTTTGAACTCTTCTAATAATTCTATCTGCTCTGCAATTGGAGCCTGCTGAGCTTTCAATATTTTATAATGTAAAATATACTGATTAGGATCTTTGGGAGCAACTGTCATAAATTCCTCGTAGCACTCTACTGCTTCTGAAATCTCCCCCAGCTTCAATGCCAGAATTCCAAGCCGGTATATAATCTTTCTGCTTCCCGGGGTGCGATCATATGCGATGAATAGGACATCGCGGCTTTTTTCATACTTTTCATTCTGCTCGTAAATCTCACTCACAGAACAGAGCATAGACGCATTTTTTACTTTACGCCAATCAATCGTATCTGCAATCTCCATCGCCTTCCCATATGCTTTTTGTTCCATATACTCGAGCATCTGCTCTGTTTTTACGCGATATTCATATTTATCCAATGCAATCACCTCATCTATTATAATTTACTTCCCATTCTTATATTTACTCACTCCAATACTATCATAGTTTATCACACCAACTCCATTCTGTCAAAAAAATAGCCATTATAATTTTGTTTCAAATTATAATGACTATCTAAATCTTATCCTTATTCATCCTATTTATTCTCAGCGGAGAAGCACATTCTCTGTTCCTGCCGGCCTTCATTCTTTTTATAATCAATCTCTGATTGATTTCGATTTTTCTTAAGGTCTCCGATTTCCAAATCTTCGATACCATTTTTCGTTCGCTTCTTATAATCGGATTGCTTTCCTCCTTCAAATCATTTCATATCAATACCTTTTTCGCTACTCATATAAAATCAATTCTCTCTTTACCGATTACATATACATTTTCCGATTTTTTATTAGATGTTCCTTTACACATCTTCCAAAATCTCCGAACTTCTGTGGTCTGTTTCCTTGATTCAATATGTTCTGCAAATCTAAATCATATAGTAGCTTCTCTTTCTCCGATTACTTTCTTCATTATTTTTCATCATCGAACTATCTATGATAAAGGCCGTTCTCGCAGGAACTTTTATTTGCCCGACCACTCACATATTGAATTGTAAACGATGTCATATCCAATGGTAACAGCCTCCTTCCGATCATCTATCCTCTGAAATCTCTTAAAGTCTTCATAAATCAAAACTCTCACTTTTTCTTTTATATTCAAGTATCCGCTTCCGGTTCTTTTAAGTCTCTTCAAAAGTTCTTTTCACTTCTACTTGTCATATTCAAATTCTTCTGGAATCTTTAGAAAATTTTGTATGAAAATTACTTTTTTAAATTTCTTTGGATTTCTTTTGTTGAATTTATAATACAATATGTTTTCTGTTTTGTCAACTGTTTTTTCTATATTTTTATTTTTTTCTTTTTATATACTATTATTATCTGTTTTCTATTGATTTGTAGGTATATTATTCATCAATTTATGAATCAAAAGCAGAAGCAACACCGCACGCGAAAGGTACCATGCCTGCGGAGTCGTCTCTGCTTTCGTTTGCACTTCAAATTGTTAACTATTAATTTAAATAAGTTGACATTTATCTTTTCTCAAATTATAATATGCTTCATATGGAGCATGCGCCAGTTTTTTGCTACGCAAATTTTAATAAAAGAAAGGAAATTCCAACACTTATGAACTCATCATCTACAACCACTACCAAACACACACAGACCAGCACCCGCCTGCTTGTGCGGATCGCACTTGTCACGGCGATCACCTGTATTCTGGCACCGCTTTCTATCCCGCTGCCATTCAGCCCGGTTCCCCTCTCCTTGACCAATCTGGTCTTATACATCAGCATCTTTGTGCTGGGATGGAAATCCGCCACGGTAAGCTACCTCGTCTATCTTCTCCTTGGAACCGTCGGTCTGCCGGTCTTCTCCGGCTTCGCAGGCGGTCTCGGAAAACTTGCAGGGCCGACCGGAGGCTACCTTGTGGGAATGATCTTTCTCACAATTCTCTCCGGCTGGATCGCAGAACGATTCTCCAAAAAACCGGTGCTCATCTTTATCGGAATGCTGCTCGGTTCCGCAGTAAATTATCTGTTCGGAACCACCTGGCTCTGCATGCAGCTTCACCTTTCCTTTGCAGAAGGTCTGATGATCGGGGTAGTTCCATATCTTTTCTTTGACATTGCAAAAATGCTGAGCGCCCTCTTTGTCGGTCTTACCATTCAGAAGCGGTTGAAAAACCAGCTTTTATAAACCATTTACTTTTGTCAATGTCCTTGGAAGCGCGTCTTTGGAATTCTTCCACGGTTCGTCCTTAAATCGATAATCAAATTTATCGACAAACCAGCTAAGGTCGTCCCGCACGCGCTTCATATTTTCCAGATAGAGCTGATTCAATTCACTGATAAAAGAATCCAGCAAGGCGCCGCCAAGTCTTTCCGGCGCCATCTCATACAGCATCCCATAATGTTTTGTACAAAATCCTTTCGAAGAAGCGAACAATTTCCGGAATTCTTCCTCCTTCTTATACAGATGAAAGATCGTGCCTAGATAATCATGGAAGGTCTTCTCAATCTTATCACAGACAAAGCAGGATTTCTCCAGCTGACCGATATATGCAGTCAACCCTGAGGCTTCTGTCTTTTTCTTGAAAAAAGATGCCTGCTTTACCGGTTCCTTCTGCCTTTGCTCAATCTCCTTGATAAAATGATTCATATGGGTCTTGTAGATCAGCGCAAGCCCCAGCCGGTCCGGCATCTCATTTAACATCGCCGCATGTCTTTCACAAAATCCGACTTTATCGCTCTCCTCTCTGCGCTCACTTACCATATAAGTGGATGGACGCAGTGTATAGTCAAGCGCATCCTGCTCCAGTTTATGATAAATGCTGCAGAGAGGACATTCACAGTCCTCCTGAAACGCATCATTTACCGGAATTGTATATAGCTTCTCCTTCATCTGTTCTCTCCTCATAATATAGCGGGATACAACCGCTAACGGTTCTGTTCCCTGTAATAATTGATCAGACAGCCTCTCTTTATGATCTCCCGCTCATTTTCCGTCAGTTCTCCCAGGCGGAACACAATCTCTCGCAGATCATCTTTTACAATATAGGCTGTGATCCGGTCTTCTTTTTGTTTGATTTTCTCTAAAATATCCGGGAAGAAAATATAGTCCCCATTGTGAAACGATAATTCTTCTTCTTTCTCATCCGTCAGAAGCGGGAGCATCCCCCAGTTGATCAGATTAGAGCGGTAACGTTTGGTGGCGTACTCTTCTGCAATATTTGCCCATCCGCCAAGAACCTTCTGACAGGATGCTGCCTGCTCTCTCGCCGATCCGTCCCCCGGCTTCACCGCAAATATCGTACTTCCGATTCCAAGTGTTCCCTTACCTGCCTGCGGGTATCTCCTGCCGACAACTTCCATCACTGCTTTTAACTCTTCCAGCACTTCCAGCGGACATTGTCCCCGCTCAATCGCTTTTTGCGCCTTCTGCACTTCCTTTGCCCTGCCTACATATGCCGGATCTTTTCTCGATAAGGCAAACTCTGCCAGTCCAAGCGGATTGGAGCGGTAGGAGGAAGTCTCTCCGGATGGAATCAGTTCATCGGTAGTCGTTACTGGATCATGGATCTCCGATACCACCTTCAGAAGCAGATGTTCCGGAAGCGGCGGCATCTTTGGCCAGTCTTTGATGTTCGGACCAAGCTTGATCTTCACCGAAGGATCCGCAATCCCTTTGCTGTCAAAGACGCGGTTCGCATAAATATTGCCGTCAAAATGATACTTCGGCATCTGATATTCTCTGTCCATCATGTCTGCCGCCGATGTGAGATACCCTTTGTTCGCCGCGGTTGCCGCAATCGACCTTGCATCCATCAATGCCACAGAAGCAATCTGCCCGCTCTGTAACTTCGATCCCTCCCGGTTCGGGAAGTTTCTTGTGGAATGCCGGATGCTGAGCGCTCCGTCTGCCGGGGTGTCCCCTGCGCCGAAGCACGGGCCGCAAAATGCCGTCTTCACAACGGCCCCTGCTTCCAGCAGCTTTGCAGCAGCCCCGTTTTTCACCAGTTCCATGTAGATCGGTGTACTTGCCGGATACACGCTCAATGTGAATTCATCCGCCCCGATCCCCCGTCCCGAGAGAATCTCAGAAGCAGCGCATATATTTTCAAATCCTCCGCCCGCACATCCGGCGATGATTCCCTGCTCCACATAGAGTTTTCCGTTCCGCACCTTATCCTGCAATGTGAAATTCACATTCCCTCCAAGGCTGACCAGCGCTTTCTGCTCCACATCATGGAGAACGTCCCTCAGATTCTGATTCAGTTCCCTGATCGTATAAGCATTGCTTGGATGGAACGGCATAGCGATCATTGGCTCAATCTTGCCGAGATCTACATATACCATTCCGTCATAGTAGGCTGCAGCCCCCGGTGCGAGCTCCTCAAACTCCTCTTTTCTTCCATGAATCTCAAAAAACTCTTCGATGACTGCATCCGTCTTCCAGATGGAAGACAGACAGGTCGTTTCCGTTGTCATCACATCTATTCCGATCCGGAAATCGGCGCTTAATCTTTCCACTCCCGGTCCCACAAATTCCATGACTTTGTTATTTACATATCCGTTTGCAAAAGTCGCCTTGATAATCGCGAGCGCAACATCCTGCGGTCCTACACCGATTGACGGCTGTCCGTCCAGATACACCGCGATCACCTCCGGCATGCGGATGTCATACGTCTTGTTCAGCAGCTGCTTCACAAGTTCCGGGCCACCTTCCCCGATCGCCATTGTTCCAAGCGCACCGTAGCGCGTGTGGCTGTCAGAGCCAAGGATCATCTTTCCTCCGCCTGCAAGCATCTCCCTTGCATACTGGTGAATGACCGCCTGATGCGGCGGAACATACACCCCGCCATATTTCTTCGCACAGGTCAGTCCAAACATGTGATCATCTTCATTAATCGTCCCGCCGACCGCACAAAGACTGTTATGGCAGTTTGTCAGTACATACGGAATCGGAAAACGCTCCAGCCCCGATGCCCTCGCTGTCTGGATAATTCCCACAAAAGTGATGTCATGCGAAGTCAGCTTGTCAAATTTGATCCTGAGATTCTCCATATCCGGAGACGTATTGTGCGCCTCCAGGATACGGTATGCAATGGTCTGCTTTGTGGCTTCCTCTTTGGAGACAGCATGTCCCATTCTGCCTTCCACCATTCTTGCAGCATCCGCTCCATCCTCCACAATCTCTGCTCCATTTAGCAGATACACTCCCTGATTATATAATTTCACCATACGCAGCACCTCCTGTATGTTGTACAGTTGTCTGATTTTTTCGAGTTATATGGATTTATTATAGACTTATCTGTCATTCATTTCAATAGCGAATATTATTTAGATAATAGAAAAGAGACCAAAACCTCATTCCTGAGATTTCAGTCTCTGTATTTCTTAGTCCTGAACGTATGGCATTAAAGCGATATGTCTTGCTCTCTTGATTGCTACTGTAAGAGCTCTCTGATGTTTTGCACAGTTTCCTGTGATTCTTCTCGGAAGAATTTTTCCTCTTTCAGAAACATATTTTCTTAATTTTGCTACGTCTTTGTAATCGATTTCGTTGTTTTCTTTACCGCAGAATACACAAACTTTTTTTCTTCTGCGTCCGCCTCTTCTCTTCATTGGAGAATCAGCTTTGTTACCTTTATCGTAAGCCATTGTGGTATTACCTCCTATATTTATACAAATCTACTCATTGTATCGTCTAACTGAATGGTAATTCTTCATCAATTCCATCTGGAATGTTCATGAATCCATCTCCAATATCTGCACTTGGAGCTGGTGATGGACTTGGACTTGCCTGACGGTAGCTTCCCATGCTGCTTTCGCTTGCAGCCTTGCTCTCAGCAAATTCCTGATCTTCTACAACAACGTCTGTTGTATAAACTTTCACGCCATCTCTGTTTGTGTAGCTTCCTGTCTGAATACGGCCGCTTACAACCACTTTTAATCCCTGGCGGAAATATCTCTCTGCAAACTCTGCTGATTTTCCGAAAACTACGCAGTTGATAAAGTCGGCACTTGCCTCTCCGTCACGCTTAAAGCGGCGGTCTACTGCTAATGTATATCTTGCAACAGCAGTTGCGCTGTCGCCCTGTGAATATCTCACTTCTGGATCTCTTGTCAGACGTCCCATCAAAATTACTTTATTCATACGATTTATCCTCTTTTCTCTATGCTTCTTGTTTTACGCATAAGAATCTGATAACGTTTTCCATGATACGCATTCTGCTCTCAAGCTCTGCCGGAACAGTAGAATCAGATTCGAAGTGGATGAAATAGTAATATCCTTCTTTCATTTTCTGAATTTCGTAAGCTAATCTTTTCTTACCCCATTCATCAACGTCTGTCACATTTCCACCGAAACGAGCGATAAGCTCTTTTACTTTTTCGATTACTCCTGCTCTAACGTCATCTTCAACTTTTGCGCTGACTACAACAGCTAATTCATACTTGTTCATGTTCTTGCACCTCCTTATGGTCTCTTGGTCCCTGAACCTTGTCAGGAACAAGGAAATATCGTTCGCGGACTTCCGTCTGCAAACAACAATATATCACAAGTCAATACTCTACCACAATTTTTCCTTTATTTCAAGCATTTTTCCTAATTTCTTTTGTATTTTTTTCCACCAGTTTTCTTGCGATCATAATCTGATGACCGCACCCTGCGCATTTTAACCGGAAATCTGCTCCGACCCGCAGGATTTCCCATTCAAAGCTGCCGCAAGGATGCTTTTTCTTCATGCGGATGATGTCCCCGACCTCATATACATTCGCCATATGTTATCCCTCCTCTGCTCTTTCGTTGTCCGCCTTACTGCTCACTGACTTTTACTGCCTGCACGACAAACCGCTCCTCATCGGCCACATTTGTGCAGGTGGAAAGCGTCACGATCTGAGACGCTGCACTGATTTCCACATCCGGAGTATACAGTGACGTTCCTTTGATCGTCTCGATGTAATTTAAAAATTCTTCATCAGACGAAAACGCGAACTGATAATTCACGGCAGTCTCCTCTACAACTCCCGCCACAAAAATCTGATATTTTAATTCCTTCCCGTCCGGAGTATAAATATAGAAGTACGGATACTTCTCAAAGAAATCCTGTTCTTTGTATTTTAACAGCTGGGCAAACATCGTTCCGTTTTTCATGTTGTGACCGTAGATGATCGTATTGCGGTCTGTAAAAGTGCCGGTATTATCTTTATCCACAAAAATTGTCCCAAGCTTATTGTCATTTGCCTCAAAAGTTCTTGTCAGATATTCTTCGTTATCCTGCCCTTGGACGACCGGGTAACTGATCTCTGCCGGCTCCTCAAACCGGATCCATCCAACGGTATCCGGATTCATCTGCTGCAGTGTTGCAAAATCAACCGTAAAGCGCGGCAAAGCTTCTGCTTCTGTCTCCGTCTGCTCTTGCTCCGGTTCTTCTTCAATGACAAGTTCTCTGATCTCCTCGTATTCTTTCTTCCCTTCCTGGTACTCTGAGAAAATCTGGTAAAGCTGGTATCCTGAAAATAAAAATACGCACACTGCCAGCATCAAAATAAGATTGCTCAGCAATCCTGATCTTTTCTTCGTTCCCTTTTCTCGTGATCTTTCCTTCCTTCTCGCCATAACCTCTTCCTTCTCACCTCTCGATTGCCGGGGGTTCGTTCATATAGTTGGAGTGTAGCACATTCAGGGCTTGATTGCAATTATTGATTGCCGGATGGACTTCCGCTCTCTGATTTATTTCAGCCTGCCGATAAAGCCGGATCCGGTCTTTTCCCAAAAACAACAAAAATCCCGGAAGCGCCTTCTTTTGCATCAGGCACTTTCAGGATTTCCAGGAAATCATATCTTTCTCTCTGAAAGAAAATCCGTCTGTTTCTTTTGTCAGACAATCCGGTTTTATTTTTCGATCTCTTTTACCAGCGAGGTCAGCTCTCCCATATTCCGGATCACATAGTCTGCCCCCGCATTCTTAAATGTCTCTCTCACTTTTTCGATCCGCGCTTCTCTTTCCTGATCCGAAAGTGACCGGTACTCTTCTTCTGATAAGGCCATCTCAGAGCTTCCCTCGATCACTCCGACAGAGAGAACACCTGCATTTTTTCCTTCTTTGATGTCCGACACGGTATCGCCGACTTTGATCACATTTGCAGTGGACGAAATCCCCAGCACTTCCATATTTTTGAAAATCATATATGGATACGGGCGTCCCGCGTCTCCGACAGCATTCGGGCTGAACCATGCATCCGGTTCATATCCTGCTTCCTTTGCCCCCTCCGTCACAATCTTCATCATCTCATCTGTATAGCCGGTTGTCGATCCGATTTTGATTCCCATCCCGCGAAGTTCTGCCACAGCTTCAAGCACATACGGCTTCGGCTCTGTAAACCGGTCCAGGATTCCCATCAGTTTTTCCTCAAACATTCCATACATCTTGTCAATGTCCGCCTCATCTGCTTCTCTTTTGTATTTTTCCACCCAGAGATCATGGATCCGCTCCATCTGAAGCATCGTCTTAATATGATCTCTCTTTAGCATTCCCATCGGCTCTCTTACTTCCTCTGTCGTCGGCTCGACTCCAAAGTGACAAAATACTTCCACAAATGCCTGCACCGGTGCAAAGCATCCGTAGTCTACTGTCGTTCCTGCCCAGTCAAAAATAACTGCTTCTATCTTTCCCATATTATTTTTCCTCCAAAAACTCTTTGATGATCGCAGATACTTTCTCAATATCCTCTGTATAGATTTCTCCGATATTTCCGATACGGAAAGTGTCTGCCTCCGTCACTTTTCCAGGATAGATCGCATATCCTCTGTCTTTAATGTAAGCATACATTTCTGCGAAAGAAAATGTGTGATTTTCCGGATATAAAAACGTTGTGATGATCGGTCCCTGATACTCCTCATCGATATAAGTCTTGATCCCAATCTCTTTCATCCTCTGGATCAGAAGACGGTTGTTGTCATAATACCGCTTGCTTCTCGCCTTGATTCCGCCTTCTTCCTCCATCTCTTCCAATGCCTTTGCAAATGCCAGCACCACATGCGTCGGGGATGTAAATCTCCATTTTCCGTCCTTTTCCATTGTCTTCCACTGATCATAGAGATCTAAGGATAAGCTTCTGGCCTTTCCTTTGCTCGCCAGCAATTTTTCCCTGTTTGCAATGACAAAGGAAAATCCCGGAACTCCCTGAATACATTTATTTGCGCTGCTCACGATAAAATCAATGCCCCACTCTTTGACCGGGATGTCCACCCCTCCGAAGCTGCTCATCGCATCCACGATAAATGTCAGTCCTTTTTCTTTTACAACCTTTCCGACCGCCTCGATGTCATTCAAAATGCCGGATGTTGTCTCTCCGTGTACCATTGCCACATGTGTCACTGCCGGATCCTTGTCTAGGATCTCTCTCACCTTCTCTGCATCCGGCACCTGGTAATATACCTGATGATAAGAAATATACGGAATATCTGCATGTTCTGCAATGTCTTCCATTCTCTCTCCATATGCCCCGTTTGTGATGAGCAGAAGCTTATCCTCATCCCCGATCACACTTGTCAGCACAGATTCCACTCCAAATGTGCCGCTTCCCTGCATCAGCACGACAGTATAATCGTCCTCACTTACATGTGCAAGTTCTAACAGTTTCTTTCGGATAGTCTGTGTGATCACTTTATAGTCGTCATCCCATGTACAGTGGTCAAACATCATCTCTTTTCTCACGGTTTCTGTCGTTGTCAATGGTCCCGGTGTCAGTAATTTGTAGTTTTTCATTTTTATTTCCCTCTCTTTATCAATTTCTGATTTTTTCTTTTCCATTTCTCTGTCGATTCTATTTCTTTCTATTTGCAGCGCTCAGAGAATTCCTGATGCTTTTTCAGAAGATCCACCGTCAGCGGCTCTGAAAATACTTCCGGATAGGCTGATGCGTTCGCAAGATCCAGATGTTCTCCCTCATAGATCGGAAGCGGATAGGTCTTCTGCAGCTCTTCCCGACCGTTTTGGATCAGACATTCTGCCATCTCCATCGCCTTCTCTTTCCGCGAAGTATCCCGGTCTAACACGGCAAGAGACTCTGTCAGAGAGAAATTTCCCTCCAGCGGATCCACATAGTCTACCGGAAGTCCATCTTCCTTGTCTGCCACCGCCTGATGGCGAAGCCCGAATCCGACTGCCACTTCCCCTGCACGCACTTTCTTCAGCGGACCGGAACCGGAATCCTCGATATGCGGCCCTGCATTTTCATAGATTTTCTCAAGAATCTCGGCTCCCTCTTCTTCCCCGTATTCGGATATCAATGCCTGGATCATCAGCCACGCAGTCGAAGATGACGAGATATCTGTCACGGATACAAGATTTTTGTAAGCCGAATCTGTCAGATCTTTCAACGACTCCGGAGCCAAAAGACCGTGTTCTTTCAGGACTTCCGTGTTGACTACCAGAGCGCCTTCCTGCTTCGTGATCGGTGCATAATACGCTTCCCGTTCCTCCAGCGCGCTGCACGGAAACGTAAGGTCTGCGAACATCTGATGTTCCTTCTGTGCACTATCGATGTAAAATGTACTCATCGTGATCAAATCTGCTTCCAGATTCGTTCCTTCCGCGAGAAGCTTACCTCCCAGTTCGGAAGTTCCAAAGGACTGTAAAATATAGTCTCCTGCAAATCCGTTCTCATCCAGCGTCTTTTTCATCGCTGTGATCGCCTCATCGTCTGCATTGGAATAGATCACGACAAGTTCCCGGCTGCCGCCATCTGCCATGACAGAGATTCCAACCGTCAGAACTGCCGCCGCCAGCACAACAGCACTTCCTCTTTTGCAGAACTTCTGATTTCGGATTTTTCTGACTGTTTTTGCGTCTTTCTTTTCCGTTTCTTCCTGGCTGCTCTTCTGTGCAAGACAGTGGAAAATCCCTTTGAACGCGAGGTTTGTCAAAAGCAGTAACAGGGACAGCACAAAGATTTCATTGTATTTATTGTAATACTGGAGCTGCTTGATCTTCGTCGTGATCACCATCGTCCGCGCTCCGGCAATGAAGATTACTGCACTGATCGTTACCATCGCATTGATAAAGTAGTAACTGAACACTTCTATGATCGTCGACATTACATTCGGCGTCACGATGCGGAAGATCGTTTTGATCCAGCTGTCCCCCATCAGCATTGCGGTTGTCTCCCAGGAGGCATTTAACTTCGTCAGCGATTCTTTCATCATCAAATATGGAGTCGCAAAAAAATGAATGACATTACAGATGACCAGGATCGTAAAAGTCCCCTGAAGTCCGGTGCCTGAAAAGCAGAATAAGAATGCCAGACCGAGTACCATCCCCGGAATCGTATTTGTGATCATCGCTGCCCCTTCAATCAGATTCTTCCACTTCGTATCCATCTTGCTCCTCGCCGTGACAAGTGCACTTCCATACACGGTCACCGTTCCCGCAAACGCTGTGAGCAGTGCCACATACAGCGAATTCCGGTACACACCGAACAATTCATGATCCGCCAGCACCGCTTTGATATGCTCGAGCGTAAATCCGATGTGATACGGCCATTCCTCCACAAACGGGACGAGGAAGATCACAAGAAAGATTGACACCACTCCGAGGCAGATCAGGCTGCCTGCCACCCCGCATCCGATGTCTCTTATGTTGTTCTTCCGAAGCTCTACAGTGGAAATTTTGTTGTACCGCACATTGTATTTTTCAAGAAAACGCAGGACAAGGATACTGATGACCGACGGAACCAGCATCAGCATCGCCACAACCGCACCTCTGTTAAAGTCAGGAACGCTCCCAAGCATCCGGTCATACAGCACACCTGACAGTACCTCATATCGTCCTCCGACTGCCGCCGGGATTCCAAAGTCCGTAAAGCTTAAGAAAAAGGACTGGACAAAGGATGCCGCCAGCGTTCCAAGCAGCGGACGGACCAGCGTGATCCAGAATGTCACATAAGGCTTGTCGCCCATGATCCTCGACACGACAATATATTTCTTATCAATATAACTCATCGCGTTGAAAATCAGCAGAAAGCAGACCGGAAGTGTATAGATCACATAGCCGAGCAGCAGACCGTTCATCCCATAGATTTCAAATAATTGTTTCCCTGCCAGTCTTGTCAGGAACCCTTCCTTTCCAAATGAGTAAATGATCGCAAAGCCATACGTGATCGTCGGAAGAAACATCGGGAGTATCGTCACTGCCCGCAAAGTCTTCTTAAGCACCCCCGGTACTTTTGTGTAATGGATCGTGTAGGCGATCAGAAATGCGATTGCCGTTGTCAGTCCTGCCGCCAGAGAAGACACTTGAAAACTGTTAAGCAACACCTGCCCAAATCCGTCTCCCTGCAGAACTTCCTTATAAAATGTGAAGGTAATCCCCTGCTCTCCCCAGAAAGATTTCCCGAGCAGACGCACAGCCGGAACGATTAAAAACACAGAAAACAGAAGAAGTACCGCCACAAATATTACCGTGATCTCCCGGTTTTTCCATTTCTTCATCGACCTTTGCCTCTTCTGTCCGTTTTTTGCATCCCTTAACATGCGACACTCTCCAGAAGTCCTTCCGACGGCTGTCTGTCAAACAGTGTGAAGATATTGTTTCTCTTGATTTCCAGCTGGTTCAGAATAAAGTCCTGCACAAACGGATCTTTCGGAGCATGAACAATCTCGTCCGGTGTTCCGAACTGTGCAATTCCCCCTTTGTTTAAAATCAGCACTTTATCGGACAATGTCAGCGCTTCCTCCGGGTCATGTGTGACAATGATGGTCGTCAGATGATATTCCCTTGCAATTTTTTTGATCCGGTCTTTGATCGACTCCTTGATCACGCCGTCAAGCGCACTCAATGGCTCATCCAGCAGAAGAATGCGCGGCTTCATCACCATCGTTCTCGCAAGCGCAACTCTCTGTTTCTGTCCTCCGGAAAGCTGTTCAATCTTCTTATACAAGTGTTCTTTCAGTCCGAGCAGCTCGATCAGCTCATCTACTTCTTTTTTTGTTGAAATATGCGGCTTATTTCTCAAGCCATATGTAATATTGCTGTATACATTTAAGTTCGGGAACAGCGCATAATCCTGAAATACAATGTTAAATCCTCTTTTTTCCATAGGAACATTTGTAAGGTCTTCCCCTTGAAACTCAATCTTCCCGCTGTCGGCATCCGTAATCCCGAGGATCATATTCAGCAGCGTGGTCTTTCCACATCCGGACGGTCCGAGAATGGATACGATTTCCCCTTCTTCGATGTCAAGATTGATCTGATCTAAAATTGTTACGTTATCGTATGATTTTTTAATATTTTCCAGTTTCAGCATTTTCAGTTCCTTTCCGCGGCATCCTTTGTATCCGCTTCTATATTGATTTTCATTCGTTTTTTATTCAGACAGGTTTATTATACCGGGCTCTGAAAATGCTATCTATCCTGCAAATATCAAACCTATGTAAAAGGCAGGTAAAATACCTGCCTCTTCTCTACTCCGTTCCCTCAGACTCCAAAATTTCTTCCACTCTTTCTGTATCTTTTTCTCTACATCGCGGTAAGAAGTCTGAAACCGGACTTTTCCTATATTATATCCAAATTCCTGGATACATTTTTTCTCATCTTTTTTCTCCTCGTGCATTTGCGAATCATCAAACGCCTGAAGCCGGAACGACTTCCTGACCGGACGGAACCTCCGGTCAAATTCAATATTGACTCCCGTCAGCTCATATTCTCCCTTGATCACAACTCCCGACATCAATGCGAGTTCCTGTTCGAATGCTTCCAGCTCCTTTTTCTTGACAACCTTGATGTTATAATTATTCTTTCGGATATCCGACACTTTCAGGTTTAACTTCCGGATAGAATCCAAATAGGAGTCCGCATACAATTCTGGATTGACTTCCGGATCCGACTCATAGATCTCGCTCCCTTCGCTCTCTCCATAGGAAATTCCGACCTCGGTCCCGTTTCGGTAGCTTTGCATCCCCCACTGCACATCTTTCGGAACAACTGCCCTGTCATTTTTCAGATCAAACCGCACCTCCTGCTGATGATATCCCTCTCCAAGTATGACATTAATATAAGGTTCTTTTGCCAGAATACTATTTACGGTCGTCTTGCCCGGAATCTGCTCTGCACATCCGGTCATGCTGCCCAATATCACTGCGGCCAGTATGCCGCACAGCCACTTTCTCTCCTTTTTCATTGATGTTTCCTCCTGCTGACCTTTTATTTTCCTTCCTTTTGGTAATCCTTCGCGGAACGGTACCGCTCTCTGTACTGGTATTTTTCAGGACTCTTCCACACTTTTTTCATCGCCTTTTTCACTTGATTCTCAAGATAGACAGAACTGCCCTTTTTCTTGTCCGGGGAGGCAGGCAGTACATCCAGGCATTGGTGGGCCTCCTGATAGTTCGCGGGTGCATAGTTAAAGGACTCTGTATCAACGATTGTCTTCCCCTCGATTGTCTTCTGCTTTGGATATGCCTCCGGGGTACTCACAATTCCCGTCACTTCATCGACTTTCAAAATATCCCATTCCGTAATAAACGCCCCGGTCTGCACGTCGATAATAAATTCCGACAGCCTGTTCGGCGTCAGCACCTTGTCATATTCCTGCGCTTCAAATCTTCCTTTGCGCAGAATCTTATTGTGATGTCTGGAAGGTTCCCCATAGTATAGAGAGAACTCATACTGCTTCGCATAATTTTTCAGCTTCTCATAGTCTGTCTTCCCCTCAAAATGACTTCTCACATACTGGACATTCTGCCTGTCAATATACATCCGGAACTGGTGTACTTTCTGATTATCCAGTATTTTATACGCACCGCTCTTCTTCTGCCATGCTGTCCGCACACAGGCAGCATAGGATTCGAGAAATTCCGCATGCGGCGGCATCTCACTGTCAAACTGATAGTCACCCGCCAGCTGAAGCATTTCATTCCCGTCAATGTAGCCGCCCATCTGAGAGATGACAAGCAGCGCCTTCTCTTTCGCTTTCAGACCGCTGACTTCAAACATATATGTGTAGACATCCGAACCGACCTTGTGCACTTCCGCAAACGTATCTTCCAGCTCTTTTAAATAGGTCTCCTGAGGAATCTCCGTCAGGGAATCTTCCCGGAATTCCCCGAACCTTGCATCGATCGCTTCCAGATAGGCAAACACTGCGCGGCGGTCCCAGCCATCCTTCTTTATCAGTTCCTCTGACTGTTCCTTTAAAATAGCAAGAAAACTTTCATCTGCTGCCCGCGCCACATTTGACAGATCTTCTATATATTGTTCTGCCGTCACATCCTCCTCCGGGACAATCTCCTGAATCTTCAGCAAAATCTCATTGTATCTGTCCTCAAAGGAGGACTCTTCCACAACATCATCGTAAGCATACTGCTGCTGCAGCTCCTGCTCCACAGTCCGCAGATCCTCCTCGGCGATCGTCTCTGACTGCAGGTGAAACTGCACAGACTCCGGCCGGTAACTCTCATCAAACCGGATTCGTACTGCCGCAAGCTGTACTGCTTCAATGTCCACTGCCCCCACATAGGAGAGTGCCGTCAGAAACCCTTCGAGCTGTTCTGTCTCTGTAAATTCCATCTCATAATTCTGTTCTTTGATCATCTGATCCGTCAGCTCCAGATTGGCGATCGGCAGTAAAAAGAACTGCGCATCCAGCATATCCGACAATTCCGTGTAAGCTTCATATTCTTTCACACCTCTGTAGGTCCCGTAGAAAATCTCTGCTCGGTCTCCATCCCGGATCACAATCTGCTTCTCCCCCTCGTTTGGCTGCACGATCGTCCTCTCTCCGTAAATATCATACTCTGCCTCCCGCCCGAGATAACGCCGTCCAAGCCTCACTCTCATATAGGTGAGTTCTTCCAGCACATCCTTTACAAGAATCTCTTCCTGCGTTCTGTTAGCATCATCTTCCTCTCCGCCATCCTTAACACCACTGTCCTGAGTATCATCCTCCTGCTCGCTGCCATCCTGAACACCGCCATCCTGAGCATTATCCCCCTGCTCACTTCCCTCCTGAACATCGCTGTCCTGAGCGCCGTCATCCTGCCCGGCTTCCCCGGATCCAGTTCCCTGGTTTTCCTCGATCCTCTGTGCGAATACATTTCCACTGCTTCCTTCCCCCGTCAGGAACGTGTTTCCCGCTAACATGCCTGCACACATTGTCAAAATGATAAATATGCTTCCTCTTTTTTTCCACACTCTCTTTCTCATTCGATTACCGCTTCTTTTCTTATCTTAATTTTTCTATGCCGCTTTCGCTTCTTATATGCATCTTGGAACTTTCTTTCAGTTTTCCCGTTCCCTTTTCAGTCTATTCCCTTTTTGCCACCATTCTATTCTATGAGGTGCTGCCGGAATCCTCTTTCTGGTCTTTTGCAGTTTTTCTGTCCTCTTCCACAATTTTCAGGAAATCTGCATTCTCATCTTTGATCCGCGGTATAAAGCGGTTGGCAAATTTCCCCTTTCCTCTCTGCTTTACATAGAAGAACCCGATGATCGAGAATACAACCGCACCGATGAAATTGACAAATAAATCTTTCATCGTATCGATCAGTCCGATATCCAGATACCCTCCAAGTCCCAGTTCCATGCCGTTGACGGCAGTATTTTTAATCTGATCGATATGCACCACCCGATTCCCTCCGGTCGGATCCAGCATCACGGTGGAAATGCTGTGTACGATCGTGTCTTTCTGCATATCCATACCCAAAAACAAATCCATTCCGCACTCCCAGAACTCCCACATGACACCGATCGTCATGGAAAAGCAAAATGCCACAACTGCCATAAAAATCGGTGATAACTGCACTTTCACTTTTTCATTCTGATTCAGAATATCTACAAGGGAAAATCCGATCGCCGCCGCAAGAAATCCATTAATCGTGTGGAGCATCGTATCCCAGTTTGCCACCTTTGTATAATAGGAGCCGATTTCTCCCAGTATCTCCGCCGCAAAAATGAAGATCAATATAAAAATCTCCAGTGTGGTCGGAAGTTCTATTTTCAGCTCCATCTGAATGAAGCTTGGAATCATCAAAAGAATCAATGTCAGCACACAATAAAAAACTCCCTCATAATTCCGGTTCAATATCTGAAGTACCAGCACAAGAATCACAAGTACACGAAGTGTCACATACACTATGAAAGAACTCTTGTGCTCCCGGATCTCCATTTGCAGCGCCCGCATCCGGTCCTTTATCTTTTGTCTCATAGTATCCTCCTCTGTCAGTTTATTTTATGCAATCATAGCAGACTCTCTTTCGATAGTCAATGAATCGCTGCCACATATTCCCGCGCCGTTTTTCCCGTATATTTTTTAAACTCGACACTGAACTTTGCATAACTGGAAAACCCGGTCATGATCGCAACCTCCGTAACCGGGAAATCTCCTGTCTTTAGGATCCCTGCCGCCTTCTCAACGCGAAGACGATTCAAATATTCTCCGACTGTCACTTGCATCTCTGCTTTAAAAGTTCTCGACAAGTACCCCGGGCTGAAATGGATCGCCTCCGCAATTTTCTCCATCGTAAGGGGCTGGTCAAAATACGCATACATATACTGGATCGCCTTTGCCACCGGCGCTGAATGCCCCCTTGTCTTCGTCTCCATCACAATCCGGCAGTATGCGCGCAGCATCTCCTCTTCTAACATCGTTGCCTCCAGCCCGGTTCTCGCCTGCTCGATGCGGATCGCAAACAGATCGCTGAGCCCGTGTACTCTCACAACATCCGCTCCCCCATCCACCGCGGCGATCCGGCAGATCGTATTGACCGTAAACAGGAGATTCTTCTGTGAGCGAAGCGGGTTGTCCGGTGTCCGATAGAAAAATTCCCCTTTGCTCATCTGAGAGATCACCCGCCTTGCTGTCTGAAAATCCCCCTCCTCCACCGCCGTTCTCCATCGCCGTTCCGTCTCGTAATTAAGCAGAACATCTGTCTTCTCAAGCAGATCTTCCCGCTCCCGCTTCGTCTCCTTCACGCATTCCTCCTGCCCGGACAGCTCCTCATAAATGACCGGGATCTGTTTCCACTCAGGGCAAACCTTGATCAGATACAAGAGGACATCTGCCATCGACTTTACCTGGTTTGAAAAATATGGAAGCTGTGAATACAATAGCTCATATTTTCCTTTTCTGGAAAGTGACAACTTCTGGCTATGAAGAATTTTCAGGACAAGCTGCTCTGCATAATGCTCCGTCAGAAATGGTCCTGCTGACAGATAATAACTCTCTTCCTCCTCTGCCACCTTCAGATCCATACAGACAAGATGAAATTCCGGCAAATACCGATAAAAAACACTGTCCTCCTTCGCTTTCCCAAGATATTTCCACATTTTCTCCGGATGATCACAAAGTTTTCCACACAATTCCTCCGGATATGGGTTTTTTGTGAATTTCACAATACAGTTTCTGTCACTGTCATAGAGCGTCAGGTCCACCTTCAGCGCCTTGTGCAGCACTCTGGCAGTCTGCACCAGTTCTTCCTTTGTTTTCATCTTTTTTCTCTCCTTCTCTTACTGTCTGCTATTTTTATCTCACAGCATATTTTAATAATATTATAGCATATTTCTTAATATCTTATCTCAAAAAATGCGATAAAATAAATTTATGTCATTCAGAATTTCCCAAGCGGTTTCCAGTCGGAAGAAGCTTGCCGCTAACATTTCTGAAAGGATAAATTCATAAGATTGGAGAAGAAACAATGTCAGCAAAAAAAGCAACAGAAATGATTCGCTACTATAAAAACCCGAACGGTCCTACGATTGGTGTGACCGCCAAAGATGTGATCGAATCCGACGGTCTTTATTTCAAAGACTTAAACGGTGACGGAACATTAAATACTTACAAAGACTGGAGAAAGACTCCTTCAGAGCGCGCCAGAGCACTTGCAGAGGAACTTTCCTCCGAGGAAAAGATCGGCCTGCTCTTCATCAACTCCTTGAAAATGGGAGCTTACCAGGAAGATAAAGAAGCAGTTGATGCAACCGGACTTCTCGACGAGAAAGTGATTGAAAAAGACACTACGATCTTTAACGCAGAAAAATATCACGGAACAACTTATACGGTAAAGGATATGGGAATCCGCCACTTTATCCTGCGTGAGAATCCAAAGCCGGACGAGCTTGTAGACTGGATGAACGAACTGAATGCACTTGCGGAAGGCGAGACACATGCGATCCCGGTTCTCATGGCATCAAACTCCCGAAATGAAAATGGGGAGATCGTCTTCGGTATGAACGATGCTGCCGGTGTATTTGCCACATGGCCGGGAACGATGGGGATCGCCGCTGCCGTAAAAGGAAGCAGCCTTGACCTGATCGACGATTTTGCAGAATGTATCCGTGAAGAATGGGATGCAACCGGAATGAAAAAAGGATATATGTATATGGCAGACGTCGTGTCTGATCCGAGATGGCAGCGTACTTACGGTACGTTCGGCGAAGATCCGGAACTGATCAACAACATTTTTGACCGCCTTGTGCCGGGCGTACAGGGAAGCAAAGACGGTGTGACAACAGATGGTGTTGCAATGACTGTCAAACATTTCCCGGGCGGCGGTGCTCGTGAAAATGGATTTGACCCGCACTACAAACAAGGTCAGTGGAATGTCTACCAGACAGAGAACAGCTTACAGAAATACCACCTGCCGGGATTCCAATCTTCTATTGCAAACCACGTCTCCTCCATCATGCCGTACTATGCAAAGCCTGCTGCCGAAAAGAGCGGTATCCAGTATGACATGAACGGAAATCCGATTGAGATGATCCCGGTTGGATTTGCATTTAATCAGTTTTTCTTAAAAGAACTTCTGCAAAACCAGATGAACTTCCAAGGCTATATCAACAGTGATTCCGGTATCACGATCAATATGGCATGGGGTGTGGAAGAGCTCGACATTCCTGAGAGAATCGCACTGGCAGTCAACTCCGGTGTCGATATCATCAGCGGTTCCTTCGATGTATTTGCCGCAAAAGAAGCTCTGGAGAGAAGAACAAACGGCTACTATACAGACGGCGGGCACAAGATTCCTGACGGCTATACATTAGAGCAGATCACATTGTCTGAAGAAGCTCTCACAACTGCAGCCGCACACACCTTAAAAGAAATGTTCGAACTTGGCGTATTTGAAAATCCATACCGCGATCCACAGACCGCAAAAGATGTCGTTGCCAATCCGGTTCACTGGAAAAATGCCGATGACGTGCACAGAAAATCTGTCGTGCTTCTGAAGAATAAGGATCAGCTCCTTCCACTGACAGCAGAAAAACTCGCAGACAAAAAAATCTTTGCAAAAGGATTCGCGTCAAAAGAGGAAACTGCCAAAGCTCTTACCGAAAAACTTCACAGCATCTTAGCTGAGACCGCCGGTGTGACACTGACAGACAATTACGGGGAAGCTGACTATGCACTCCTCTTCGCAAGTCCTAGCTCCGGAGAATACTTTAACGCAACAAAAGGATATCTCGAACTGGATATCTGCGAAAACAAAACTGTCCACGATGTTGATGATCTCGGAAGACCTGCCGAGGCGACACACGAAGAGACAACGCTTCTTGGCACTGACGAGATCCGCGTGATTTCAGAAGCCGTTCATGCAAACGGCGGAAAGGTGATTTCCAACATCAACTTTACACTCGCATGGATGGTAGGAAATGTAGAACGTTATTCCGACGCGCTGCTCGCCGGATTCGATACCTTCCCGAAAGCGACGATCGACATTATCACCGGTGTATCTGCTCCAACCGGAAAAATGCCGATCACCCTTCCAAAAGATGACAATGTTCTTGCTGTAAGCGCCGATGGTGTATGCGTATCCCGCAACGACGTGCCGGGATATGACAAAGACTTCTATATGCCGAAAGAAATGAAAGACGAGAACGGCAAAGCATACGCTTACCGGGACAGCGAAGGAAATTATTATGAAATGAATTTTGGACTTGGGTTCTAAAAATCTTATCCAACATAAAAAGGAGAGGGCGCCTCATCAGGCTGTCCCTCTCCGAATCAATTCTTCTACTTCTTCTCTATCAGGCATGGAGCAAAGCGCTCCTTTTCTCGTCGTCACAAGAGCTGCCGCGGCATTTGCAAAGACTAACATTTCTTCTAGCTTGTTCTCATCAAACCCCTCTATGCCATACTGCAGTACATCATGCAGCATGCTGCCGCAAAAGGTATCTCCGGCTCCTGTCGTCTCAATACTGTTACAGCAGAATCCTGGCTTTTCTACAACATGCTCTTTATAAAATGCCCGGCTTCCCTCTTTTCCCATTGTCAAGCAGGCGAGTACAATGTTCGGATACTCCGCAAGAATCTGTCTCATTCCCTCATTGAGATCTTTTTTTCCTGTCACAAACTGCACTTCATTATCTGAAATTTTTAAAATATCACAGTGGGCAAATCCATACCGCATCTGCACCTTTGCCTGCTCCAGATTCTCCCACAGTGGTTCTCTCAAATTCGGATCAAAGGAACGAAGAATGTTATATTTTTCTGCGATTGCGATCGCTTTCTCCGTTGCCTTTCTCACATTTTCATGTGTCATGGACAAAGTTCCAAAATGAAAGATCTTCCCTTCTCTCAGAAAATCCTCCTCCACTTCCTTCTCCGTCAGACAGATATCTGCCCCGGGATTGCGATAGAAGGAAAAATCTCTGTCTCCATTTGCCAGCTTATGTACAAAAGCCAGTGTAGTATGTACTGTCGGATCCATTCGGACATGGGAGCTTTCAATTCCAACAGAACGGATTGTTTCCTTCAGCCGCCATCCAAATTCATCTTTCCCGACTTTCCCGATAAATGCAGTCTTTCTTCCCATCTTCTGCAGCATTGCCAGAACATTGCACGGAGCTCCTCCCGGGTTTGCCTCAAACAGTTCATTACCCTGTTCACTTTTCCCCGAGGACGTAAAATCAATCAACAGTTCTCCCAACGCAATTACATCGTACTTTTTATGATTCATGTTTCGCCTCCGGATATTCATTGCACAACAAACGGTAAGGTGCCTCATCCTCCTCAATCTCCGGAAATCTTCCCACTTCCTCATAAAACCGGTTGTCCGTATTGTCATCATTGCACATAGAAACTTCCCCGATCAAGACATCTCCAGTTCCTTCCTTTACATCAAAATCATGATATTGATGCGGCCACAACGTAATGCTCTCTCCCGGTCTCAGTTCCACTCCGGTTCCTGCACTCACATAGTAAGAGCGCCCATCGGAATTCACAAGAACATCGCTGTCATCAAAACTTCCGTCTCCTTTATCGTTATAGAGATGGATAATCAATGTTCCACCGCCACGGTTGATGATATCCTCTGATTTTTTCCAATGGAAATGCATTGGTGAGTGCTGTCCCTCTTTTAACATCAAAAGCTTCTCCGCATATACTTTCTTGTACTTTGGATTATTCTGATTCCCATTACGGATTGTGACAAGAGCAAATCCTACCTTATCAAAATCCCCCAGTCCATAATCTGTAATGTCCCATCCAAGCATGTTATCCCGGATCTCATCATATTCTTCTGACTTTGTCTCCCATTCCTTAGGACTCCATGAACAGAATGGTGGAAGCTCAAAACCATGCTTCTTCGCAAGACTCTCCATATCCTTGATGCATTGATTAATCTTTGAACGTTTCACACTAATTCAACTCCTCTTCTTACATTTCCAATACAGTTTGATTGCGATTAGTATAACAAAAACTCGTTTCTTCTACAAGAGATTCTCTGTTTTCCCGTAAAAACATGGGATATTCTATATATTTATAAGATATAGTCACATTGTTCCACCGTTAAAAAATATTTGAAAGTTATCCGTTTACAACAAAAAAAGTACCGAATCACTTCGATACTTTCTAAGGCGCCAACCAGATTTGAACTGGTGATAGAGGTGTTGCAGACCTTTGCCTTACCACTTGGCTATGGCGCCATATACTATATTATACTTACATATATATAAAATATGCAAGTATTTTTAAATGACTCCTACGGGAATCGAACCCGTGTTACCGCCGTGAAAGGGCGATGTCTTAACCGCTTGAC
>URCR01000008.1 GCA_900546325.1 uncultured Lachnospiraceae bacterium
CGTTTTTCGGAACACGAAAAACTACACAATGGTAAACAGGGCTATGCCCTAACAATAAAAATACGCTCTGCATTCCCTTTCCGGCGCAGAACGTATTTTCATTCCTATATTTTCTTCTATACTCTGGTCTGTTTTTCTGTCTTTTATTCTTATTTTTCTAGTGTGAGCAGTCCGCTCCGAAGCAGTACCGGCCTGACTGCATTATAGATAACCACTACAAGAATTGTAGATACTACTGCATTGACAAACGTTGTAGCCGCACTCCATTTTGCAAGAACCTCTGCCATCTTCTGCGGCTGTCCGAGAATATATTGCTTATAAAAATACCCGGCAACCGGATCCGCGATTACATTAAATCCCAGCCCGGCAATCGAAGCAATCATGCTCCATTTAAAAACGTATTTCTTATCACTGCTTTCATTGATTCTGGCAATTCTGTGTGCAACCAGACCTGTGATAAGACCGATACACAGTTTTAAAACAAATGTCTTTGGCGCTCCTACAATATAAATTGGATCAATCAAATCCGCAACCGTCATTCCAATCGCTCCTGCCAGACCTCCATACCATCCTCCCAGCATCAAAGCGCCCAGTACACAAAATGCATTTCCAATATGAAGGGATGTTGCATCTCCTCCAGGCATCGGAATCTTAATTTGTAAAAAAGTAAATGATACAAAACAAAGTGCTGCCAGCAATGCTGTCTGTGCCAACTTCATAACCGTCTGGTTTTTCATTTTCATACGTCTCATCCTCTCATGCTTTCTTTGCTGTACCATTTCTCGATTCGTTTTTCGTGACACAGCTCTTTTCTATATTTTCTTTACAGCTTTATCCTAGCACAAGAGTGGTTATGTAAAAACAGCCAGTTTTATGATTTTTGACCACTCCAGACAGCGCCCTGTCATCTTATAACTCGTTTTTGATCTTTTCTACTAATTCTGTATATTCTTCCTCGGTGAGATATTTCTCTCCCGGGTTCATTGCGAATACACCGCCCCACTCATATCCGTCTTTATATTTCGGAACCAGGTGGAAATGCAGATGATGTCCGGTATCTCCGTATGCGCCATAGTTCACTTTCTCCGGCTGAAATAATTTGTGAAGTACATTGGCAACCTTTGCAACCTCATCAAAATATAAATGAAGTTCTTCCTGAGATAACTCTACCAGTTCACTCACATGTTTTTTGTGAGCGACGATCACCCGGCCTAAGTGGCTCTGCTCTTTAAATAAATACACTTTTGAACTTTCCAGTTCACAAATCTTAATCCCAAATGCATCCAGCAGTTCGCCTTCTACACAGTATGCACAATTCTGATCTTTCATTCTTTTATCCTCCTGAATTTGTTCTATCTTCTTTTATACACTACCACATTCGAAAAATATTTACAATCTTATTCCTTGGCTGCTCTGTGACTTTTAAAAATCAGTAGAACATCTTTTTACGATCTGGCATGGAATCTTATTATTTTGCTCCACATTTTTCTCCCCTTGAAGCACTTTCACCATATTTTCAATCGTATCGTAGCAGATTTGCTCTAAATGATTATCGACGGAAGTTAATTCCGGTTCACTGCACACAGCCATCCCCGAATTGTTATAGCCGGTTACACTTAACTCCTCCGGCACCTTGATTCCTCTTGCTTTTGCATATTTCAGTGCACCTACTCCAAGGCTGTCATTACATGCCAGTACGCTGTCAAATTCTAATGTGCGGTAAGCCAGCAAAATATCCTGAATATAGTGTATGTCATTTTTCGTGTAAAATTTCAAATCTCCCATGATCGGATATCCAGCATCCGAGAGGGCGGCTTCATATCCCTTTAACTTCTGCTCCGCACTGTATGTACGCGAATCACTCAAAAATAGAATTCTCTTCTTTCCTCTCCGGATCAATGCGGTTGTCACATCATATGCTCCCTGAAAATCATCGCCATAGGAGCAGAAAATGTTCTCGCCCAGAATATAACCATTCACCATAAAGACCGGAACTTGTTTTGCTGCCGCTCTGACATACTCTGTTTCTCTGGGATCATTACCAACCCCTGCGTAAGTGGAACCGACCATGATCAGTGTATCAATTCTTTTTGACAGCAACAGCTTTGTATGATGCTCCTTGGACTTCTGTTCATGCCCGCTGCATCCTAAAATACAATCATAACCATATTCATGAAGCCTTTTTTCCAGATAGGAGACCGCCTGTGCCATATAAAGGTCAGAAATATCCGGACACAGAATTCCTATCATCTTCATGGAATTCAATCCCAGACCGCGGGCAAATACATTTGGCGTATATTCTGATTTTTTAATGACCGCAAGCACTTTTTCTTTTGTCTTCTCACTTACATTGGGACTTCCGTTTACCACTCTCGAAACCGTAGCGATCGAAACCCCCGAAAGCTTCGCTATATCATAGATATTCATCTTATCTCCCTTTAATTCGTCCATATTTTCACCAACTTTCTCTCCTTCATTGTACCACAGATCACGGTCAGACTTCCATATCTTTCCGCATTCTATGAAAGCTCTTTCATTCTCATTCTATCATACTCGTTTTTCTTCCTTTGTTCAAGTCAAAATCTATTGTGTTTCCTCCCAATTTTTATCCCAATTTTTTGTATATTTCAACGAAGTATAAAGTTTTTCCTATTTTCTGTTGACTGTTTTTTCAAAATATCGTATGGTAATGTAAACGCTTACAATTTTGTTTTTTTGAAAGGACGTACTTATGCAGAAATTTATAAAAATTCATTCAAGTGACAATGTCGCAGTGGCACTGGAACCTTTGGCTGCCCATTCGGAGCTGCCATTACCTTCCGGTATGCTCACATTGACAGAAGATATCCCGCAGGGACATAAATTTGCACTTTGTGATCTCCCGGCGGGCGCTCCCGTCATAAAATATGGTTCCCGGATCGGAACTGCCACAAAAGAGATTCCGGCAGGTGCCTGGATCCACACACATAATCTTCATACAAACCTGGACCAGCTTCTGACCTATACTTACGACAGGCAGGCGGTACCCCTTCCTCCTTCGTCTGACCGTACATTTCAAGGGTACCGCAGAGAGAACGGAAAGGTCGGAATCCGCAATGGCATCTGGATCATTCCCACTGTCGGCTGTGTCAACAACGTCGCTTCTGCGATCGAACGGCAGGCTCAGTCTCTGATCTCGGGATCGGTGGAGGAGATCCTCGCATTTTCCCATCCGTACGGCTGCTCCCAGATGGGCGATGACCAGGAGCATACCAGAAAGATCCTGGCAGATCTGATCAACCACCCCAATGCCGGAGCGGTCCTTGTCCTCGGACTCGGATGTGAAAACAGCAATATCGATGTCCTGAAATCCTATATCGGCGATTACGATGAGAAACGTGTCCGCTTTCTTGTGGCTCAGGACTGTGAAGATGAGATCGAGGAAGCTTTGCACATCATTCAGGAACTTGTCGATTATGCAGGTCAGTTTCACCGGGAACCGATCAGCTGCCGGGAACTGATCATCGGCATGAAATGTGGAGGTTCTGACGGGCTTTCGGGAATCACTGCCAATCCTGTTGTCGGCGCATTTTCCGATATGCTTATTTCCAAAGGGGGGACAACCATTCTTACGGAAGTTCCGGAAATGTTCGGTGCAGAGACGCTGCTGATGAACCGGTGCGAGACCGAAGAGCTGTTTGACCAGACAGTCTGTCTGATCAACGATTTTAAGAATTACTTCAAGGAACACGGACAGACGATCTATGAAAATCCGTCTCCTGGAAATAAAAAAGGCGGAATCTCCACACTGGAAGACAAATCCCTCGGATGTACACAAAAATCCGGACATGCGCCGGTCCGGGGAGTCCTTGCATACGGAGAACCGGTCTCCTGCCGCGGCCTGAATCTTTTAAGCGCTCCCGGCAATGACCTTGTTGCCTCCACTGCACTTGCAGCTTCCGGGGCACACATCGTTCTGTTTACAACCGGACGCGGGACACCGTTTGCCTCCCCGGTTCCAACCATGAAGATTTCCAGCAACTCCGCACTCTATCAGAAGAAATCAAACTGGATTGATTTTAACTGTGGAACAATGGTAGAAGATTCTTCCTTAGAAGAACTCGCCGCACAATTATTTGATCATGTCATCCGCATCGCCTCCGGCGAAAAAGTGAAATCAGAGGCAGCCGGCTTCCATGATATGGCTATCTTTAAGCAGGGCGTTACATTGTAGATGAACCTGCCTTTGCAATCAAACAAAAAACAATATATCAATCAGAAAGTGAGGATATTTATATGAAAAAACTAAGTTACCAGACTCTGCGCGAGCAAAATTATGACGGCTACCTGCTTCCGGATGCACCGGAACGTGTACTCCAGTTCGGAGAGGGGAATTTTCTCCGGGCATTTGTGGACTATTTTATTGATGTCTTAAACGAAAAGACCGGATTCCAGTCAAAGGTTGTCTTATGCCAGCCGATCGCGCCGGGACTTGCCGATCTGATCAACGAACAGGAAGGACTCTACACTCTCTATCTGCGCGGCTTCCAGAATGGGCAGAAAGTAAATCAGAAACGTGTCATTTCCTGCGTGAGCAGATGCTTAAACCCGTACAAAGATTATGAGGAAGTACTTGCCTGCGCAGATAACCCGGATCTTCGCTACATCGCCTGCAATACGACAGAGGCCGGGATCGTCTACGACCCTTCCTGCCAGTTTACGGATACTCCTGCTTCCAGCTATCCGGCAAAGCTCACACAGTTCTTATACCGCCGTTTCCAGAAATTTGGTGCAGAAGCAGGAAAAGGATTTGTGATCCTTGCATGTGAACTGATCGACAACAACGGAAAAGAACTGGAGAAATGTGTGTTAAATTATGCAGCACAGTGGAATCTCGGCGAGGACTTCTCTGACTGGATCCGCCGGGAAAATCTCTTCTGCTCCACATTGGTAGATCGAATCGTAACCGGATATCCGAGAGCGGAGGCAGACGAGATCAACAAGGAGAACGGCTACATCGATCAGTTGATCGATACCGGAGAGATCTTTGGATTCTGGGTCATTGAAGGTCCACAGTCTCTGAAAAAGGAACTTCCATTTGAAGAAGCAGGTCTCCCCGTCCTGATCACAGATGACCATAAGCCTTACAAACAGCGCAAGGTGCGCATTCTCAACGGTGCACACACTTCTTTCGTTCTGGGCGCCTACCTTGCCGGACAGGACATCGTGCGTGACTGTATGGAGGATGAAGTCATCCAGAAATTTATGAACAAGACAATCTACGAAGAGATTATTCCTACATTAACTTTACCAAAGGAAGAGCTGGAAGAATTCGCTGCGTCTGTGACAGAGCGATTCCGCAATCCGTTTATTGATCATGCACTTCTTTCCATCTCGCTGAACTCTACATCGAAGTGGAAAGCCCGTGTGATGCCTTCTCTGAAAGGATATCTCAAAGAAACCGGAAAGCTTCCTTCCTGCATCACTGCTTCTTTTGCATTTTATATCGCCTTCTTCCGCGGAGAAAAGCTTACCGAAGACGGACTTGTGGGAATGAGAAACGATACCGAATATCTGATCAAAGATGACCGGGATGTTCTCGACTTCTTCTTTACCCACAGAAACGACAGTGCAAAAGACCTCGCACACGCAGTCTGCACCAACGAACAGTTCTGGGGAGAAGACCTCAGCAGACTGGAAGGATTTGAAGCGGATGTATGCCGATACTTAGAAGAAATAGAAGAAAAAGGTACTTATGAAGTTATGCGCGAATGCCTTGCCTCTTAATCACAAAGGACTTGAAAGGGTAATCCCCTTCCAAGTCCTCTTTCTTTTATCTTACATATTTCTCCAGTGTACTTCTCACTGCACCGGTTCCTGCAAGCATTTCTTTCAGGTAACCGCATACTGTTTCTGCCATGTTCACTTCGTACAAGTTCACACCAAAAATTGCTTTGTTCTCTAATACCGGTCTTACAGAAGCTTCCACATCTGTCTCTTCTCCGAGTTTGAATCCTGCCACATATGGGCAAACTGTCTCAAGAAGCGGATCCGGGCTTAAGTCAAATGTTTTTCCATTGTCATCCACACCCATCAGATAGCGGAGCCATCCTGCAAATACAAGCGGAATCAATTTCAGATCTGCTGTATTTAAGTTCTCGTCTGCCTCATATGCTTTGATCGTCTCCCCGAAACGAATCGCAAGCTTCTGGGAAGTATCTGTTGCGATTCTCTGCGGAGTATCCGGCATAAACGGATTTGGAATACGCACATTTAAAACCGTGTCGATAAATTCTTTCGGGTCAAGGATTCCCGGATTTACTACGACCGGAAGTCCTTCCACATATCCGATTCCCTCTACGAGTTTCTTTAATACATCATCCTTCATTTCCTTGGAGATCAAATCATATCCGAGCAGACATCCAAACACTGCCAGTGTTGTGTGAAGCGGATTTAAGCAAGTGCAGACTTTCATCTTTTCTACTTTGTCTACAGTCTCGCGTGTTGTAAACATCAGTCCGCCTTTTTCCAGTGCCGGTCTTCCGTTCGGGAATCTGTCTTCAATGACAAGGTATTCGCACTCTTCCGCATTGACAAACGGCGCCACGTAGGAGTTCTTGGAAGTGATCACCGGATCAAGTTCTTCCACCCCGTCATTCTTTAAGATCTCTTCCACGGAACTGTCCGGGCGAGGAGTGATCTTATCGATCATCGTCCACGGGAAGGAAACCTTGTCAGGATTTTCGATGTAAGCCGCAAATCCGGCCTCGGCAACACCATTTTTTACCCATGTTTCTGCAAATGTGTGGACGGCATCGTATAACTTCGTTCCATTGTGAGAACAGTTGTCCATACTTACCATTGCCACCGGCTTTTCTCCTGCCTGGTATCTTGCATACAGAAGTGCAGCTACCTTTCCGATATAGCTTCTTGCCTTCTCAGGTCCTGCCGCAAAATCCTCTGCCACATCTGCAAGTGTTTCCCCTTTTCCGTTTACAAGACTGTATCCCTTCTCTGTGATCGTAAAACTTGCCATCTGAAGGGAATCTGTTGTGAAGATTTCTTTGAGTCTTCCAAAATCTGTCTCATTGTCAGAATCCAGTGCAAGGGATTCTGCAACACTTCCCACCACGGTTTTCTCTACACTGCCGTCTGCTTTTAATGTCACAAGAATGCTGTAATCATCGTGTGGACGGTTCATTTTTTCCACGATTTCATAATCGTATCCTTCCGCCACAACAATTCCTCTGTCGAGCACTCCTTCATTTAAGAGGTTCTGTGCCACATTTGCCTGAAATGCACGGAAAAGATTTCCTGCTCCAAAGTGTACCCAAAATGGTGCTTCTTTTGTCGCTGCTGCCATTTGCTCGCGGTCAAACTGCGGAAGTCTGTATCCTTTTTCCTCCCACTGTTTTCTGTCTGCCAATCCGGCTTTGCTTAACTGCATCCTATTTTGCCCCTTTCTCAATTGCTTCCCAGAGTCCGTTTAAGTAAGTTGCTCCAAGCGCTCTGTCATACAGTCCGTATCCAGGCATTGCCACTTCTCCCCAGATCATACGGCCGTGGTCCGGTCTGATCGGTCCTGTAAATCCGATCTCATAGAGTGCCTTCATGATCTCATACATATCAAATGTTCCGTCAGAAGAAAGGTGTGCAGCCTCCTCAAAATCTGTCGGAGAGTTGAATTTTAAGTTACGCACATGTGCAAAATGGATTCTTCCTTTCAGAGAACGGATCATATCCGGAAGGTCATTTTTCAAGTTTGTTCCATAAGATCCGGAACAGAATGTCACACCATTGTGCGGGTTGTCTACCATGCTCATCAGTCTTAAGATGTTTGTCTTATTGATGATAATTCTAGGAAGTCCAAATACACTCCATGCAGGATCGTCCGGATGAATTGCCATGTTGATGTCATATTTGTCACATACCGGCATAATTCTCTCCAGGAAATATTTGAGATTTTCAAATAATTTTTCATCATCGATGTCTTTGTACATCTCAAACAGCTCTTTTACTTTCTCCATACGCTCCGGTTCCCATCCCGGCATCACTGTTCCGTTCATATCTCCGGCGATTGACTCGAACATGTTTTCCGGATTGATTGCATCTACTGCTTCCTGTGTATATGCAAGTACTGTAGATCCATCCGGTCTCATTCTTGCAAGCTCTGTTCTTGTCCAGTCAAATACCGGCATGAAGTTGTAACATACAAGATGAATATCTTCCTGTCCGAGATTTTCCAGTGTCTCGATGTAATTATCGATGTATTTGTCTCTGTCTGCCGCACCTGTCTTGATCGCATCGTGCACGTTGACACTTTCGATACCTGCCACACGAAGACCTGCTGCTTCCACTTCCGCCTTCATCTCACGGATTCTCTCTCTGCTCCACACCTCTCCCGGTGTTGTGTCATATAATGTTGTGATGACTCCTGTCACACCCGGAATCTGGCGGATCTGCTGTAATGTCACTGTATCAAATTTTGAACCATACCATCTTAATGTCATTTCCATGATTTTCTTGTTTCCTTTCATTGCCTCTTTTATTTGAGTTTCTTCTCTTCATCTTACAAAAAAACAACAAAAAGCACCATTGGCGTATTTGTTGTATACATTGCATTTCTTGTTGTTTTGTAGTATTATAGCAAAATAAAACACGAAAATCTCACTGAAAAGCAGAAAGGACTCCCCATGAAGAAAGAACTCCGCACACAGTTTCTTACACGCCAGCATATGGTGTCGAAGGATTTTGAGATTTACTATTACAGTGACACGAATCTCTTAAAAGTAGAAAATCATGCCCACAATTACTATGAATTTTATTTTTTTCTGGAAGGTGATGTCAGTATCCAGATCGGCTCTGACATCTATCCGGTTCAATTCGGTGACATTATGCTGATCCCACCGCACATTTACCATCACTCGATCATCCACAGTTCTAAAGTTCCTTACCGGAGATTTATCTTCTGGATCAGTCAGGAATATTGTAATTATCTTGCCCAAATTTCGCCGGATTATGTATATCTTATGCATCATGTACAGGCGACACACACCTATCTGTACCACAACGACCGGGTATCCTTCAATGCTGTGCAGTCCAAGGCGCTTCGACTAATTGAGGAAATGCAGTCGGATAAGTTCGGAAAAGAAGCGCAGATCCCTCTGTCTGTCAACGATCTGATCCTTCATCTGAACCGGATGATCTACGAACGTCTGCATCCCGCAAGACAGCACGAAGGACTTGCCCTGTACCAGAATATCTCCCAGTATATTGAGGAGCACCTAAATGAAGACTTGTCACTGGACCGCCTTGCCAGAGAATTTTATGTGAGCAAGTATCATATTGCCCACATCTTCAAGGACAACATCGGAATCTCCGTGCACCAGTACATCACAAAGAAGCGGTTGGACCAGTGCCGGGAGGCAATTCTTGGGAATATGAGCATTACTGAAATCTACCAGTTATTCGGATTTCGGGATTACTCCAGCTTTTACCGGGCATTTAAAAAAGAATACGGAATCTCCCCGAAAGACTATCGGGATATGAATTCATTGATTTTGAATCATTAGATTTCCGCATTCTTCTTATTTTTTACTTCTGATTTGCCGGCTCGATCGCGATGGATTTTCCTTTAATCTTCACATTCTGCATTGCGTGAAGAACGTCTCTTGCATACTCTCTCGGCACTTCTACAAATGTATATTTATCAAACATATCGATCGTTCCAATCAGTTTTCCCGGCATTCCGCTTTCTCCCGCAAGCGCCCCGAGAATGTCTCCCGGTCTTGCTTTTTGCTTCTTTCCGATGTTGATGAACAGACGGACCATACCAGGCTCTTCCGCTCCGGTATCTCCGAAATCAAACTCATCTTCGGAACCACTCTCATCTTTCATACCCGTGTACAGCTTCAAAAATGCAGCTGCCATATCCATTGCTGTGTAGTCAGAAGTATTGACTTTCTCTTCGATCGCATTGATCATCATGGTCAGATCTTCTTTTTCGATCATCTTCTCAATTTCTTCTAACACGTTGTCAATCTTTGTATTGGCAACATCGTTCAGTGACGGTACTTTCTGTGCATAGACCTTTGTCTTGCAGTAACGCTGGATCTCTTTGAGCTTATACACTTCCTTTCCCGAAACAAAAGAAAAGGAACGCCCAACTCTTCCGGCTCTTCCCGTTCTTCCGATCCGGTGTACATAATACTCCTCATCCTGAGGCAGATCATAGTTAAATACCGCCTCCACTTCATCGACATCAATTCCTCTTGCAGCCACATCTGTCGCTACAAGGATATCTGTCTTTCCACTTCTGAATCCCTGCATCACACGGTCTCTCTGTGCCTGCTTCATATCTCCATGAAGCCCTGCCGCAAAGTATCCACGCCCTAACAATGCAGTTACAAGCAGATCCACCTGCTTCTTCGTATTACAGAAGATCACGGAAAGCTTCGGTGCATAAATGTCAAGCAGACGTGTCAGCACTTCTTCCTTGTTCTTCGGTTTCACTTCATAGTAGAACTGCTCAATATTCGGCACAGTCAGTTCTTTTTTCGTCACTTTGATCACTTCGGCATTCTTCTGGAATTTCTTCGTGATTTCCATGATCGCCTTCGGCATGGTTGCTGAAAACAATACGGTCTGCCGCTCCTCCGGAACTCCCTCCAGAATCGTCTCGATATCCTCACGGAATCCCATGTTCAACATCTCATCCGCCTCGTCCAGGATCACTGTGTGCACCTGCTCCATTTTAATCGTCTTTCTTCTCATATGGTCCATCACACGTCCCGGGGTTCCAATGATCAGCTGCGTTCCACTCTTTAAGGAACGGATCTGCTTTACAATTTCCTGACCTCCGTAAATCGGGAGTACTTTGATTCCGTGCATATACTTCGCCAGATTCCGAATCTCTTCTGCCACCTGAATGGCAAGTTCTCTTGTCGGGCAGAGAACAATCCCCTGTAATTTCTTATTCTTCGGATCAATTTTTTCAAGCATCGGAATTCCAAATGCCGCTGTCTTTCCTGTTCCTGTCTGTGCCTGTCCGATGATATCCCTTCCTGTCATCATAACCGGGATCGCCTTGCTCTGAATCGGAGATGCCTCCTCAAATCCCATATGTTTTACCGCTTTCTGAATCTCAGGGCAGATTCCAAGCTCTTCAAATCTTAATGTTTCCATGATCTGTTTCCTTTCCGTTCCTTCTGTATTTATTCATGCTGTCATGTATACTTGTTTATCCTACAGTCTCTGACTACTATTTCTGTCCACAAAAATGAGACTGGTGCAAAATGAACTTTGCAACAGCCCCACTCATAGAATACACGCTTCCCATCATAACAGATGCCTTGAAATTTGTCTATCTTTTTGCCAGCTATTTATTTTTATTCCCAATCTCTTATCCATGATAAACGACTACTATCTATAGCGCTTATCTGACTGTCATTAAAATGTCAATCCACTTTTATCATACATTGCTTCGTCTATTTTCAGAAGATCCTCATCTGAAATTGAATATACGTTGTTAGAATCTTTTGTAACACTAATCTCAATCGTCTGCTTTTCTCCATAGGTAAGGTTCTCCAGATTCTCGGACATTTTATCATGTAGAATCACAAAAGTCTGTTCCATGATCTCTTCTTCCGAAGGCATCTCACCACTTTCCATCTTCGATGTAACAAACTCCTCCATCTCTGTCTGTGCAGCTTCCATCACCCCATCAAAAATCTTTGCTGGCTGCACTTCTACCTGGACTGTAAAATTCTTGTCCTCATTCTCTTTTGCTTCTTTCACATCATATTTTAGTTTCTTGAATATTTCAACATAAAGATCTTTATATTTCTCTGTTGATTCATCTGAAATCCCAGCCGATGTAAGTTGATTCATGGCAAGTTCCAGATTTTTATTATATTCCTTTTCCGCCTCTTCTTTTGTTGACTTTGTAAGTTTGATATATTCATCAAACTCTCCCTTATAACTTGCATCAAGACATGCCTTCGTATACCCGGCTGCATCAAACTTTTGAAATGCCGAACATCCAGAAAGGACCATCACAGATACCACTAATAACACTGCCATTGCTCTTTTTACTCTTCTCATACGCTTTCCCTCATATCTTTCGTATCTTTTAAATAACCTTTACTAAAAACAAATACATACAAAACATCAGATCTCAAAGCTTCATTATATAGATAATCTGTTTAAAAATACATTTTTAAATCATATAATTTTTATGTACTTTATTTAGTTTTATTCTGTATTCATCTATAGTTTTTATAATTATATCATAAACTCCTGATAACTTCCACTTAATTATTTACATTTTCAAAAATTTATATCTGCTGCTGTTTGCCGTTTTTCACTTTATCTCTATGAATTTCCCCTTGAATTTTCGTAATAGAAGTAGTAACATTAGCATATACTTAATGTAGTATTAAAAACCACTTGTTGTTTTATCCATAGTTAGTCAGGAGGCATTCTTATGAAACAAAAACATTTAAAAGATCCGGGAAGCGCCATTACCCATTTTATCGCAATGCTGATGGCCATCTTTTCCGCAACACCACTGTTGATAAAAGCAGCACACAAAGGAGATCCCATTTATGTGATTTCCCTTGCAATCTTCATTGGAAGTATGATCTTATTATATACCGCGAGTACCTTATATCACTCCCTTGATATTTCCGAGAAAGTCAATAAATGTCTGAAGAAATTTGACCACATGATGATTTCAGTGCTGATCGCAGGAAGCTACACGCCTATCTGCCTGATCACCTTGAAAGGACCTGTCGGCTATACCATGCTTGCAATTGTGTGGGGCATTGCCATTGTGGGAATTCTTGTGAAAGCATTCTGGGTAAACTGTCCGAAATGGTTCTCCTCTGTTCTCTATATCGGAATGGGATGGACCTGTGTTCTGGCATTTACAAAACTTCTCGATGCGATGTCCCCGGGCGGATTCGGATGGCTTTTGGCAGGCGGTATCATCTATACCATCGGCGGAATTATTTACGCACTGAAACTTCCGATCTTCAACAACAAGCATAAGAACTTCGGAAGCCATGAGATCTTCCATCTGTTTGTGATGGGCGGAAGCGTCTGCCACTTTATTGTGATGTATGTGTTCCTGTTGAGATGATCTCTATCACTCATAGAAAGGATATGCGCCCTTTCCGGCGACAAGCTTTGATTTTTCTACTTGTCCTCTTAAAAGGGCGCATATCAAAAGAAATGAATCTTTATTCGGCGACAATTTTCTATTTCTGCTGTGTCAAAGGCAGATCAAATCCGAAATAATTTACCGCATTGTTGTAAGAAATATCTTCTATCATTTTTCCAAGCCTCTGCTCATCGGCCGGATATTCCCCGTTTTCTACCCAGTTCCCAATCAGTTCACATAAAATTCGTCTAAAATATTCATGTCTGGTATAGGAAAGGAAGCTTCTGGAATCTGTAAGCATTCCGACAAAATTTCCGAGAAGACCAAGATTTGCCAGAGATGTCATCTGCTCTGTCATTCCTGTCTTGTGATCGTTAAACCACCATGCTGATCCCTGTTGAATTTTTCCGACTGCACTCTGGTCTTGAAAACATCCAAGAATCGTTCCGATCGCAGCGTTATCGTTTGGATTTAAACTATAAATAATTGTTTTCGGAAGTTCATCTGTCTGATTCAGTGCATTTAGAAAATCAGCCATTTCTGAAGACGGCGCATAATTGTTGATGCAATCATATCCGGTATCTGGTCCAAGCTCCCGATATTGAAGAACATTGTTGTCCCTCTTACATCCATAGTGCAGCTGCATAGCCCATCCGCGCTTATGGTATTCCCTTCCAACAAAAAGCATAAATGCTGTTTTATACTTTAATTCTTCTTCCTTGGAGACAAATTCGCCTCTCATTCTTTTCTCAAAGATCTGTTCCAGTTCCCCATCGGAAGCAGGTCTGTACATAACAAATTCCAGTGCATGATCGGATGCCCTGCAGCCATAGGACGCAAAATGCTCCATCCTTACTTTCAGTGCTTCCTTCAGATCCTCAAATGTCTTTATCTCTCTCTGGCTGGCTTCCTCCAGTTTCTTCAGATAATCCAAATAATCTGGTTTTTCAATATTCATTGCCTTATCCGGACGCCATGCCGGAAGCACCTGCACATCAAACGTCTCATCTTCTGCGATAACCTTATGCCATTCCAATGAATCAACCGGATCATCGGTTGTACAAATTAATTTTACATTGGATTTTCTGATGATATTTCTTACACTCATCGAATCTTCCTGTAATTTTTTATTGCACAAATTCCAGACTTCCTCTGCCGTTTCTCCGTTTAACGCTCCTGTATATCCAAAATATCTCTGCAGCTCTAAGTGGCTCCAATGGTATAGCGGATTTCCAATCGCTTTCTCCAGAGTCTCTGCCCATTTCTGAAACTTTTCCCTGTCTGTGGCATTTCCTGTAATATAATATTCATCAATGCCGTTAGAGCGCATCTGACGCCATTTATAGTGATCGCCTCCCAGCCATACCTGTGTGATATTTTCAAATTTTCTGTCTTCTGCAATTTCTTTTGGAGCAATATGGCAATGATAATCCAGTACCGGTGTTGCTTCTGCATACTTATGAAATAGATTCTGTGCAGTTTCTGTCGATAACAAAAACTCTTTATCCATAAATTGTTTCATGAATCCTTTCCCCTTCCTCTGATTTTAGTCGCCAAAAACAGCTCTGTAATCTGCCTGAAATTTCTCAATTCCCTGATCTGTGAGTGGATGTTTGATCATCTGCTCAATGACCTTATACGGTACTGTTGCAATATCAGCACCTGCAAGCGCACAGTCCGTCACATGAATCGGGTTGCGTACACTTGCTGCAATAATCTCCGTATCCAGCTCTGCAACAGCAAAAATCTCTGAAATTTCCCGGATCAGGTCAATTCCCCGTACTGAAATATCATCCAGTCTTCCTAAGAACGGAGAAACATACGCCGCTCCTGCCCTTGCTGCCAAGAGTGCCTGATTTGCTGTGAAGATCAATGTCATATTTACCTTGATACCTTCCGCAGCCAATGCCTTACATGCTTTCAGCCCTTCTGCAGTCATCGGAATTTTTACGACCATGTTCGGGTGAATCTCCGCAATGTTCTTTCCTTCTGCGATCATTCCTTCTGCATCTGTGGTTGTTGCTTTTACTTCTCCGCTGATCGGACCATCTACAATTGCGGTAATCTCCCGGATCACTTCTTCAAATACCCGGCCTTCCTTAGCGATCAATGACGGATTTGTCGTCACCCCGCAGATGACTCCCATATCACTTGCTTTTCTAATATCTTCTACCTTTGCTGTGTCAATAAAAAATTTCATTTCCGCACACCTCCGTCTGCTGCCTGCCTACACGAGTTCCTTTACTTTGGCGATCTGACTCTCATTTAATGAAAGAATATCACTGTTTTCCATAGATGTGTTAGAATCTTCAATCAGGATCATTTTCGTATCTTTACAAGTAACTGTATTGTGCCACAGCGTTGCAGGAATGTTATAGACTTTGTCTGGCTCCATTTTTACTGCTCCAAGTTCCAATCCATTCTCTGTCTCATTTGCATAGATCAGTGTACAGGAACCTTCCACAAGGACGAACAGTTCATCGGTCTTGTTGTGCCGTTCCAAGCAGTCGATCCCGGTGATATCATTTGCCGGTTTCCAGTTCTTGATACCGACCGTCCACTTTTCATTTTCAAATACTCTCTGCATTCCTTCGCCTTCAAATGCATAATTTTCTATTTTCATTTTTTCTTCCTCCGATTTTTTTAACAGTTTTCTATGCCAATGTTGCTTTACATTTTGCTATGATATTTTCTGCAGTCAGACCGTATGCTGCAAAAAGCTGATCAGGCTTTCCTGATTTGCCGAATTTATCCTGGATTCCGACTCTTTCAAATTTTGCACCGGCATTCCCTGCAAGCACCTCTGCAACTGCAGAACCTAATCCTCCGATCACGGAATGTTCCTCAGCGGTCACGATTCCTTTGCATTTCTTATTCATCTCTAAAATGATTTCTGCATCAATCGGTTTGATCGTATGCATATTTACAACTGCCGCAGAAATTCCTTCTTTTTCCAGTTCTTCTGCTGCTTTCAGAGCGATTGGAACCATCAGTCCTGCCGTGATAATGCAGACATCGTTTCCGTCTCTCATAATATTTGCCTTTCCCGGAATAAACGGAGTATCTTCCTCTGTAATATCCTCACATACCGGTCTTGCCACACGGATATAGACTGGTCCATCTATCTCCGCAGCTGCCATAACCGCTTTCTCCGTCTCTTTTGGATCACACGGAACAAAAACGGTCATATTCGGCATCTCCCGCATCAGCGCAATATCTTCGATTGACTGATGACTTCCTCCGTCTTCCCCGACAGATAACCCCGAATGTGAGAATGCAAATTTTACATTTGCATTTGTATAACAGATCGAATTTCTGATCTGTTCATATGCCCTTCCAGAACCGAACAGCGCAAATGTACTTGCAAACGGTATGTATCCCGTATGTGCAAATCCTGCCGCCGCACACATCATATTGGCCTCGGCAATTCCCATGTTATAGAAACGGTCCGGATATGCCGCTGCAAATGTTGCAGACATTGTTGCGTGTGCGAGATCCGCATCCAAAGCTACTACTTTTTCATTTTTTGCACCCAGTTTTACTAATGCTTCTCCGTAAGCAACTCTCAGTGATTTTCCCATGTTTTACGCCTCCAATTCTTTCATTGCAATTTGAAATTCTTCTTCTGTCATCGGTCTTCCATGCCATCCCACCTGATTTTCCATAAAGGAAACTCCTTTTCCCTTGATGGTATTGCAGCAAATGAATTTCGGCTTGCCGCTAACCGGAGCCTTCAGTGCCTTTGTAATCTCTTCTATATTGTGTCCATCTACTTCAAAACACTCAAACCCAAATGCCCTGAACTTCTCTGTAATATTTCCAAGTCCCATGACTTCGTCATTATTTCCATCAATCTGCAGCTTGTTATAATCAAGCATCACTGTAAAATTGTCCAGTTTGTAATGTGCCGCCGCCATCGCAGCTTCCCACACAAGTCCTTCCTGGCATTCTCCGTCACCGACTACGGTATATACTTTATAGTCTGCATTTGCATGTTTTGCTGCAAGCGCAAGTCCCATCGCAAGTGCAATTCCCTGTCCGAGCGATCCTGTATTCATATCTACCCCAGGTGTCTTATTGCAGTCCGGATGTCCCTGCAGATGGCTGTCAATCTGTCTCAATCCTGCCAGATCTTCTTTCGGAAAATACCCGAGATCCGCAAGAATTGCATAAAGTGTCGGGCATGCATGTCCTTTGCTCAACACAAAACGGTCTCTGTCTTCCTTTTGAGGATTTTTCGGATCAATATTCATCACCTCATAATAGAGTGACATCAGCATCTCTGTACAGGATAATGATCCTCCCGGGTGCCCTGACTGGCAGGCAAATAACATTTTCAAAATTTCTGCCCTTAACTCTTTTGCTTTTTGTTCATAGTTCATTTCTTTCTTCCTCCTTTATTTTTCAACCACGTTAACCCTTTACTGCTCCCGCTGTCAGTCCTTCTACCAGCCTCTTCTGTGCGAAGAAGAACATAATACATACCGGGATGATCGTAATAATTCCACCTGCCGTCAGAAGATCCCACTGTACTCCAAGCTGTCCGATCAAGCTTTTTAATGCCACCGGAATCGTTCTTGTCTGTGTATTCGTAAACATCACTGCAAATGTATACTCATTCCAGGAAGTCATAAAAATGTATACACCGGTTGCCACAAGACACGGACCGAGAATCGGAAGGATAATTTTTGAAAATGCGGTTCTCCGGTTACATCCATCTACCAGTGCCGCCTCCTCCAAAGTCAGTGGAAGATCATTTAAAAATCCATTCAAAAGCCATACGGAAAATGGAATCGTAAATGTTGTATAAGCTAAAATCAATGAACCCGGTGTGTACAAAAGTCCCATCTTTCTCATGATAGAATACAGTGGAATCAAAAGTAACACCGTCGGAAACATATTGTTGCTTAAAAATAATGCCATCATCGCACGTCTTCCCGCGAAACGGTATCTCGAAAAAGCATACGCCGCCAGTGTTGATGTTGTAAGTGATACAATTGTCGTCGCAGCTGCAACAACAAAACTGTTTTTCATTGCATCTAAAAAGTTGACCGTTGTCGTAAACAAATTCTTATAGGAATCCCATACAACCTCTTTCGGCCAGTATGTGACTGCACCATACAATTCTGCTTCCGGCTTTATGGATGTGATAAACGTCCAGTAAAAAGGAAATAAAATAAAAAGCAGAATCAAAAGCAATGGAATATATAATGTAAACAGTCGTCTGAGAAATGTTTCTCTGCTCCTCATCCTATGCATCCTCCTCTCTGAATGTTGATATCAAGTATGGAATTGCGACAACCGAAAGCACCAGTGCCAACAGGATTGCCATCGCCGAAGCATATCCAAGATTCAGTGCGTTTCCTTTGTTGAAAATATATACACTCAGTGTCTGGCTGGAATATGCCGGTCCGCCTTCTGTCATATTGAAAATGACATCCACTGAATTTGCAACCCAGATGATTCTGAGAAGCGCCGTAATGTAAATCGTATTTTTAATGGAAGGAATTGTAATCCGAAACAATTTCTGTAATCTTGTAGCTCCGTCAATATCCGCTGCCTCGTATAGTTCTTCCGGGATCCCCTGCAGCCCTGCCAAAAGCATCAATGCAAAGAATGGAATTCCCTGCCAGACTATCGTCAGAATCACACTCGGAAAAGCAGTATTTGTCTGAGAAAGGAACGGAATGTTCTCTGTGATCAGATGCATCTTTTTTAAAAGATCATTGATCACTCCAAAATTTCCATCATACATCCATCTCCACATCAGACCGATCAGCACTCCCGGTGTTACCCACGGAATCAGACTGACCGCACGGACTACTCCCCGTCCTCTAAATTTCTTATTCAGCAAAAGCGCTAGAATAAATCCAAATAGAAACTGAAATCCTACACCTGCCACTACCCAGATCACTGTCTTCCCAAGTGCCCGCCAAAATAATTTATCCTGAAATGCCTCTACATAATTCTGTAGTCCGATAAACTGGATATCTTGCGGTCTTCTAAGATCATAACTCTGGAAGCTCATCCCAATCGCATTCACGACCGGGATGAAGACTACACATAAAATAATGAGCAGTGCAGGAGCCACTAATAGATATGGGTAAATACTTTTTTTCTTTACCATTTCTTTTCCACTCCTTTAAGTCTAAAAATACTTGTCACTTCTGTTGTATTATTTCCTATTTATAAAGTTCTTCCTGCAAGATCTCCATACATTCCTTCGCACTGATTTCTCCCGTGAGTGCCTGTCCTACGGTACTTGGCCATACGGTCGAAATCCACTCTGTTGTCGTATCTTTAATCGGAATGATTCCCGCATAATCCATTCCCTCAATAGAAGCCTTCATAAATTTGTTATTCTGGAAGTACTCTCCTTCCTGTACTGTCTGGCTTACAGGCACCTGACCGGTTCCTTCGCACCACATTTTCTGTCCTTCCCCTGTTGCAAGATAAGATACCCATTCAAATGCCGCTGCTTTGTTTTCACAGCTTTCAAAAATTACAGTCTCTGTATCACCCATAGATGTCCACTGTCCCTTGCCTGCCGGGAATGGAAATGCTGCCACATCATCTCCAAGTACCTCCTCCATATCTGCGGAAGAACCCGTATGGTGGATAAACATTGCCGTAAGACCTGACTGGAAATTTGCAACTGTCTCCTGGAAGCCATCACTGACTGCTGTCGGCGGAACATATCCGTTTTCATAGAGATCAATAAAATCCTGCATTCCCTTTACAGATTCCTTGCTTGTCAGATCTTCAAAATCTCCGCCTTCCCCGTAAATGAAACTTCCCCACGGTTCCTGGCCACCTTTTGCTCCTCGCATTCCGAATCCATAAACATCCGTCTCTCCGTCCCCGTCTGTATCCATCGTACATTTTTTAATCGCTTCCAGAAATTCATCGTAAGTTTTCGGTACTTCCACTCCTGCTTTTTCAAAAATAGACGGTCTGTAATATACATATAACACCTGCACATTCCAAGGCATTACATACATCTCTTCCTCGGATCCCCCGGCTTCCTTCATAATATTATAAATATTCTCCGGAATGTCATCCTTATCTTCCCATTTGTCAATATATGGAGTCAGGTCTGTAAGTAAATCATTATTTACAAATAATGGGGTAGATGTCAGCTTCCATGTTGCTACGTCCGGCGAACCTCCTCCCATACATGCGTTAAACAGATTCTCTGAGTAGGCTCCTCCGTCCCATGGAACTTCCTCTCCGACTACTTCAATCCCTTTTCCGTTTTCCTTGTTAAATTTTTCAATGATTTCCTGCATCAGCTGTGAATATTCCGTATTGTCCGCCCAATACTTAAAATTAATCGTACACGGTTCAATCTCACCGCTGTCTGCCTTTTTACTGCTGTCCTTCTCCTCATTTCCAGAAGAACAGGCTGTCGCTCCAAATGCCATTGTTGCTGCAAGCAAAACTGCTATCCATTTCTTTTTCATCGCTTTCTTCCTTTCTACTCTCAATTTTCGTTCAATTTGTAAGCGTTTACATTTTCTGATAAAAAAATAAATATTCTAATAATATAGAATAATTTTCCTTGTAAGCACTTACATTACATACTTGTATTATATACTTCGTGTATTTTTCCGTCAATTAACGATTTTTATAAAATCGAGGTCCTTTTTTTGTGTGTTTTTACCAATTTTCAGCTCTGCTTTCCCTTTTTCCAAAACATATTGTATATCCTGTTCTCATTGCTTTTCAAAAAAAGAAGACCGGAAACTTTCTTTCAAGTTTTCAGCCTTCTTTTCATCTTCTATTTTGTATCTTCTGTTTTTTTATTTTTTCTTTCTGCCTTTTGGGAACACGTTCTTACTCTCCCTTATTCAGCATATTTTCCACGACTTCTTTTCCCATCTGATAGACCATCTTGGAGCCATCTAACTGTACATAGTAGTATGACCCGCTCTCATCCAGCTTACCAATATTCAATGTAAGTGTCTGCTCTTTCTTATCATCGTCTTCATACACTGCTTCAATTTTGATCTTATTGGCTTCATCCAGTCCATACGATGCCAGTTTTTCATCTTTCACCGCATATTCCACGCAAGTTCCAAAGGATGCTGCTCCAAATCCTCCTGCAATTGCCGTCAGATCTTCTTTCTGGCTCTCTTCCTCGGAATCGTATACAGTCTGCTTGCCGTTTTCTGTAATCGTCACTTTTTTCAGGTTCGTACTTCCGATACTCGGCAGTGTTTCTTTCTGGAGGAAATCATTCAGTTCATAAGAAATTGTATCCAAAATTGTCCCGGAGACGGTATACACTTTTTCTTTGTCATTCAGTGTCATATAATAATTATCTTCCACTGCATTTCCAAAGTAAAGTGTTGTCTCTGTTCCTTCACTGTCTTTCAGATGTATGGTGTATTTTGGATCTTCCAGACCGTAGTCGGAAAGCTGGTCGGTCTCTTTTAGTTCGCGCACGGCCGTAATATTTCCAAAGGCTGTCGCCATCGCATCAATATAGCTCTGAGCAACCGGAAATTCTTTGTCTTTTGTGTAATACCACACGTCGTCGTTCTTTGCAAATGCAAAGTCATTTCCTTCATACTGATAAGAGATTTCCCGAATATCAGAAATATCTGTCACGGTAACTGCGTTCTTCTCAGCCTCCGATGCCTGCTTTTGCTCCTGCTTCTCATTGTAACTTCCAAGTCCAAGGTAGACAATGACAAGCACTGCCAGAACTCCGGTCAAAATCAATAGTGATCTATGCTTTTTCATATCTGACCTCCTGCTATGCTTTTCTTCTCTTCATCCATCTTGCAAATCCAGAGATCAAAATGATCACCGGCACTCCAAAGATCATCAGCAGGCTGAATCCGCCGGCATACTGTACGGTGTTGTAGGTCACTGCAAGACTCTTTGGCTCGATCGCTGTATTTTCTACATCATCAAAGTTACTTGTCACTGCGTTCATAAACAATTTGAGGTTCTCTACCGTCGTAAAGGCATCTGTCAACTGGCTGTCAATCATCATCGGCGCTGAGATCACCGTCAGTCTTCCCTCGCCTTCTGTCGCCACTGCACCAAGTATATATTCTCCTTGTTCCTGTTTATCCTCGGTCACCGCAAATCCGTTCTCGGAAGTTGTCATAAACGGAGTGACACTGATCGTATCCCTTGCCGGATCTGTCTCGATCATTCCGCGTGCATTTAAAAGCAGTACCATATTGCTTGACATTCCTTCGCCAAGTTCCCCGGATGCACTGATTTCCGGGAAGAAGGAATATGGATTTCCCTGGTACGCACGCTCAGTATCCGCGATGTATCCATCTGCCATCTGAAGTCCGTATTCTTCCATAAATGCATCAAGATTTGGTGTGTCCTTATCTTCTGCACCGGGGATAAGAATCATTTTTCCACCGTTTTGCAAATACTCGGAAAGTGTATTTTTTTCATCTTCTGTAATATCTGTGGTCGGTGCATACATAAACAGAAGATCACAGTCTTCCGGAATCTCGCTGTTCATAAGAAGATTCAGCTCTTCCGTCGATAAATTCGCCTTCTCAAACAGTTCTGACAGACTTGTAGATACTGTACTTTCTCCATGTCCGCTCGTCCGGTAAATTTTCTTTGTCTCTTCGCTTGTCACATAGTTGACTGCACTTGTGAGCTGTCCCTCCGCATCAAATTCAGATTCCTGCATCTGTCCGGTCATATAGTAAGAGGACTGGTCATAGACGATGATGTCTGTAAATGGAATGGTAGTTGTCTTCTCCGTATCCGGGCAGGATACCACGATCGTATTTGAGGATGCGTCATACTCAGTCAGTGCCGCAGGATGGAGCACCGGATCGATCCACTCGACAGAAATCTTCCCTGACAATGCCGCATATTTGCTCAAAAATGTCTTGATTCTCTCATCGGTCGAAGATTTCTCCGCCAGCACTTTGATCTCTACTTTTTTATCCAGTTTTTTCAACATCTTTTTCGATGTATCTGTGATTTCATAGATCTTATTGTCGCTGATATCAATATTTCTCACAGATTCCGGGAGCCTTCCTGCCACGAGATTGATCACGATCACTACTGCAACTGCGATCGCTGTCAGTCCCAGACTGTATGCACCCCTTTTCGTATGAATAGTTCCAAATAGTTTTTTCAATTTTTCCACAATACTGCCCTCCTAACTCCAACGCCTTTTCTGAATTACCTGCACGGTCAGAAAGACACATAGGAAAATCAAAGAAAAATAGAGTATGACTCCACTGATGTCAATGATATGGGTAAATGCAATGTTTGTAAACGGCTCTGTCAAAATAAATTTTCCAAACAGATCCGGAAGCAGGTTGTCGAACAAGCTGGATTTTGCAATATATGTCCCGATCGCCGCGGCAGCGCCTAACACTTCCACACCTGCTGCAATTACCCAGTTTTTTGTCATCTGGTAAATGCCGATGACCAGAACTGTCAGGATCGCAAGAATTCCCATCAGACCTCCCATTGCCGATGTCGGCAGGAAGTCAACAAGTCCTTCCCACAAATACAGAACGAGAAGTACTCCAAATGTGCTGATCGCAGCGATGATCTGGCTCTCTGTCAGAGCAGATAAAAACATTCCAATTGCAATATAGACACATCCAAGAAGGAAAAATGCCAGAATCGCCATGTAGTCAATACCGATATGTGCCTCTCCCTGGCTTTCAATGATCAGCGGAAACACCGTATAGATTGCGCACGGAACAGCAAAGACTGTAACCATTGCAAAATATTTTCCAAGCACGATCTGTCCAAGACTTACCGGTGCAGTCAACAGGAGCTGGTCTGTCCTGCTTCGCTTTTCCTCCGCAAAACATTTCATCGTAAGCACCGGGACTGCCACAAGCATGATAAATAATATGGAGTTTAACGCATAAGAAAAGTACGGATATCCCATGTTCAGGTTATACACCATGAAATAAATTCCGGTGATCGCCACGAGAAACGCAATAAATACATACCCGATCATCGAATCGAAATACGATTTTAATTCCCTCTTATAAATTGCTTTCATCTTCGTCTCCCCCTTCCTCATCTGCAGAAACGTTCGGCTCGGAGTCTCTTGTTTCATCCTGTGTCAGTTTTAAGAAGACATCTTCCAGCGTGATTCTTGACAGATTCAGCTTCAGCAGCGGACACTTCTCCTCTGCAAATATATGGAAGAGCTTCTCCCGAATGTCCTTCTGGTTCACAGTCTTAATGAAAATATCCGTCGTTCCGTCATTTTGCTGTTTATACTCTGCGGTCTCAATCTCTTCTATCTTGTCGAGAATCTCTCTTACTCTTGTCTCTTCCGCTTTGGCTGTCAGTTCAATCGTTTCGGAACCATTTAAAAGCCGCTCCAGATTCTCCGGGGTGTCACTTGCTACCAGCTTTCCATGCGCAATGATCATGACATAGTCACAGACTGCCTGCACTTCCGCCAGAATGTGGGAACTTAAGATGATCGTGTGATTTTTGGAAAGTTCCTTGATCAGCTCCCGGATTTCGATGATCTGCTTCGGATCCAGTCCGACAGTCGGTTCGTCTAAGATGATCACTTCCGGAAATCCAAGAACTGCCTGTGCAAGCCCGACTCTTTGCTTGTATCCTTTTGACAGATTTTTAATCAGACGTCCTTCTACCTCCTCCAGTTTGACAAGCTGAATGACTTTTTCCACTTCTGCTTTTCTGTCTTTTTTCTTTACCTTTTTCAGCTCTGCCGCAAAATCAAGATATTCTTTTACGGTCATATCCAGATACAGCGGCGGAATCTCCGGGAGATACCCGATGCTTCTCTTTGCATCTTCCGGTTCCTCGAGGATGTTATGCCCGTTGATGAGCACTTCTCCTTCCGTGGCACCGAGATACCCTGTCATAATATTCATTGTTGTCGATTTTCCCGCACCGTTTGGTCCGAGAAATCCATAGATCTGACCACTCTCCACCGTAAAGTTGAGATGATCTACCGCCAGATGACTGCCATAGCGTTTTACCAGATTTTTAACTTCTATCAACTTTTTACCCTCCCGACAAAATGTGTTTCTCTGGATCATGCCTTCGACTTTTCTAAGTTCTTTTGCATACCCCGCTGGATACTTTGTACACTGTTGCCAAAAACACGCTCTGATTTTTTTATTTTATAAAACAAACTCGTTTATTCTGTGACAGTTATGTGTCCATTCTGTGAAAAGCTCCGACACGATTCTGCATAGAATCTAAAAAAAGGAAGAACCAACCCACTCATCGGATCAGTTCTTCTTTTTCCTTCCGGCTCAGCCGCTTTATCGCATATTCTCTTTTCATCGCTTCTTCTTTTGTTTCAAATGCCTCATAATAGATGAGTGTGACCGGGCGTCTCACCTTTGTATATTTCGCGCCTCTGCCCTGATTGTGAGCCTCCATGCGGCGGGTAAGATCATTTGTCCAGCCGGTGTAAAACGTGCCGTCACTGCATTTTACGATGTATGTATAGTTCATGGATCTTCTCTCTCCTTCGCATTTTCATTTACTGTCTCGGCAATATCACTGAAAAGATCCCAAAGCAGTTCACGAAAAACATTTCTTCAGGATCTTTTCTTTTTCTTCTATTTTCTATTCGTATGCAATATGGTCCATCGGGTTGACTGGCTGTCCGTCCTTTAACAGCTGGAAATATAAGTTTGGACCTTCTACACTGTAATACTTGGTGGGCTCGCTCACATAGCCGATCACACTGTTCTCCGCCACATACTCCCCTGGCTGTACCGGCACTTCTTTGAGCTGTCCGTAAATGGCTGCATAGCCATTTCCCATATCAATACTTACGGTCGTTCCGGTCTGGGCGTTTGTGTCGACTGCTGAGACAGTTCCAGCAGCTGCTGCTTTTACTTCTGCACCGACTTCCCCGCTGATCACAACTGCCGGATTATACTTGTACTGATCAAGTGTCGCAAAATAAATGCTCTGATCCATACTGTAATTCATAATGACATTTCCGTCTACCGGCCACAGAAGCGTGTCTTCCTCGCTGAAATAAGCTGCCGTGCCGGTTCCTGCTGTCTGTTCTGCCCCCGCATCAGTCTGTGCCGGAGTTTCCTCTGCATTTTCGGCAGCTTCTCCTGCTTTCTGCTGTTCTTCTGTTCCGTCGGCCTGTTCCGCTTCTTCCTGCTCCGGAAGTACGATCTTATCTGTGTTGGCCGCTTCCGACTGCTCTTTTTCTTCTGCCTCTCGCTCTTTTTCTTTCTGTTCCTTTTCGGCCTTGGCGAGCTGCTCTTTCATCTCACTTTTGTAGCTGCTGAATGTATAAGCCCCTACCAGTGCGACAACTGCGATAAAACATATTGCGATTGCTGCTGCCATGCCTTTCCCCTTCATTTGGAATGGCTCTTCATTTTTCTTCATCTTCATCACCTCTGACTTTATTTTTGCCAGAAAGCGATGTGCTTATTCCAATTTTAAAAATATTTCCCCGCCATCTTTCAGCTGCGCGCCTTCATAGAAATATTGAAGGATTTCTTCATATCCTTTTCCTTCTTTTGCCATCTGATTCGCAGTATACTGACTCATGCCGACTCCGTGGCCGATCCCGCCGGAAGTAATCTGCAGCTTCCCTTTCTGCTCCTGAAAAGAAAAATGGCTGGAAGGCAATTCCAATGCTTCCCGAAATTCTTCCCCGGTGCAGGTTGCCTGCCCAATCCGCACAGTTGTCACATATCCTGCCGCATCCGTCCCTTGTATTTCAAAATCTTCAAATGTTGTTTTTTTGTCTTCCCTGACTGCTTCTGGATTTTCGACTGCGGTCAGAAATTTCCGGCATTTCTGTTTTACCTTGTCATACGACAGCACACACTCCTGAAGCTGCTCTTTTGCTTCCACATCTTTTGGACAATCTCTTGCCGGAAGATATGGATAGGACTCGCTTCCGAATGCTTCCTGCCCGGTTCTTGTCTTTCCCGCACTCAGCTTGTGATATGGCAGCGTCACATATTGATCCTGATACTGCAAGATCATTTTGTCCGTCTCCTGCACTGCTTTTTTCAAATTTTCTTTGCAGGCTTCTGCATCCTCACCCCACTCCTGCTCCAGCTCTTCCATGCTGTAAAAATCATCGGTGAAAATCGTTTTTTTATCGTGATCTAATTTTTCATAAAAGCCGGACCGAAGAATTACCGCCTGTGCCTTCAGCGCTTCCGGCTCCGAATCGGCTGTCATCTCTTTTGCAAGAACACCTGCAAGATACTCTTCCCATACAATCTCCTCGATTCTCGTGCCCACCTGCACTTTCACGTAATCTTCCTTTATCCGGCTGCTTGTCTTGATGTGGGAACCATTCATAAAAAGTGTTACCACATACGGCAAAAGAAATATGATGACCAACATGGAAAATAATTCTCTGACTTTTCTTCGCATCTCTTCGTCCCTCCTCTACAATGTATGGAGGGAGCAGAGAAACTATACCGCCATCTTTTATAAAAGACCAATCACTTGATTCTGCTTTTCCAGCCGCGCTTTACAGCTGCGGATCCGGATTTACCGTCACTTTTTTCAGTTTCCAGATATCTGCAACGTACTCTTCGATCGTTCTGTCGGAAGTGAACTTGCCGCAGGACGCGGTGTTTAACAGCGCCATCTTTGCCCAACGATCCTGATCGCGGTATGCGGCCTCAACGCGCTTCTGTGCATCCGCATAAGAGCGGAAATCCTTGAGGATAAAGTAAGTGTCCGCTCTGTCGCTGCTCTTTGTATTTAACAGTGAGTTGTACAGATCACGGTACAGTTCGTGGTCTCCGTTTGCATAAGTTCCGTCCACAAGCTGATCAACAACTCTCTTTAACTCCCAGTCGCTGTTGTAGACATCCATTGGATTGTAGCCGCCGTTGTTCTCGTAGTGAATGACTTCATCTGAACTGAGTCCGAAGATAAATGCATTTTCCATTCCGACTTCGTCCACGATCTCTACATTGGCGCCGTCCATTGTTCCAAGCGTCGGAGCACCGTTTAACATGAATTTCATATTTCCGGTTCCGGATGCCTCCTTGGAAGCTGTAGAAATCTGTTCGCTGACATCCGCAGCCGCGAAGATCAGCTCTGCGTTGGATACACGGTAGTCCTCAATGAAGACAACTTTGATCTTTCCGTTGATGCTTCTGTCATTGTTGATCACATCCGCCACAGAATTGATCAGCTTGATCGTCTGCTTTGCACGCTTATAGCCGGCCGCCGCCTTCGCCCCGAAAATAAATGTTCTCGGGTAGAATGTGATCTCCGGATGTTCTTTCATCTGGTTGTACAGATACATTACATGGAGAATGTTCAACAGCTGCCGTTTGTACTCGTGAAGCCTTTTTACCTGAACATCGAAGATCGACTCCGGATCTACCTCGATTCCATTGTGCTCCCTGATATATTTCGCAAGCCGGACTTTGTTCTGATACTTGATCTCCATAAATTCTTTTCTTGCTTTCGGATCGTCTGCCAGCGGTTTTAATTTTGCCATCTCTGAGAGATCTGTGATCCACTTGTCGCCGATATGCTCTGTCACCCAGTCTGCAAGCAGCGGGTTTCCGTGCAGCAAGAATCGTCTCTGTGTGATTCCGTTTGTTTTGTTGTTAAATTTCTCAGGCATCATCTCATAGAAATCTTTCAGCTCTTCGTGCTTTAAAATCTCTGTGTGAAGTTTTGCAACACCATTGACGGAGAACCCTGCAACGATCGCAAGGTGCGCCATCTTCACCTGACCGTCATAGAGAATCGCCATCTTCTTCACTTTCTCTTCATTGCCCGGATACATCTGGCGCACTTTCTCTACGAAGCGGCGGTTGATCTCCTCCACGATCTGGTATACACGCGGAAGCAGTCTGGAGAAGAGATCGATCGGCCATTTCTCAAGTGCTTCCGACATGATCGTATGATTTGTATATGCACAACATTTCGTCGTGACATCCCACGCGTCATCCCAGCTTAATCCTTCCTGATCCATCAGAAGACGCATCAATTCTGCAACTGCCACTGTCGGATGCGTGTCATTCATCTGGAAGATCACTTTCTCATGCAGACGGCGGATATCGTCGTTGGAGCGTTTGTATTTCTCAATTGCCTCCTGAAGACTTGCAGAGATGAAGAAATACTGCTGTTTTAAGCGGAGCTCTTTCCCCGCATAATGATTGTCATTCGGATAGAGTACCTCCACGATCATCTTCGCCAGATTCTCCTGCTCTACCGCTTTGTGGTATTCCCCGCGGTCAAAAGAATCTAACCGGAAGGAAGTGATGGCTTTCGCATCCCAGATCCGCAGCGTGTTCACAACATGATTTCCATATCCGACAATCGGCATGTCGTATGGGATCGCAAGAACGGACTCAAAATTCTCTTGGATAAATTCATCCCGCCCGGTCTCATAGTTGTGCTGCATGCGGATTGTCCCGCCAAAACGGACCTCTTTTGCATATTCATCTCTGCGGATCTCAAACGGATTCCCGTTCTTTAACCAGTTGTCCGGAGTCTCCACCTGATATCCGTTTTCTATTTTCTGTTTGAACATTCCATAATGGTAACGGATCCCGCATCCATATGCCGGATATCCAAGAGAAGTAAGAGAGTCCAAAAAGCAGGCCGCAAGACGTCCGAGACCACCGTTTCCAAGCGCCGGATCTGGTTCCTGATCTTCCACTGCATTCAGATCGATCCCCATTTCTTCCAGAGCCTCTTTCACATCCTGATAAGCAGTTAAATTGATCAGGTTATTTCCAAGTGCCCTCCCCATCAAAAATTCCATCGACAGATAATACACTGTCTTCGGTGATTCCTTTTCGTATACTTCCTGAGTCGCAAGCCAGTTGTCAATAATATATTCTTTTACTGCGTAAGACACCGCCTGAAAGGTCTGCTGCGGCGTTGCCTCATCTATCGTTCTTCTGTATAAAGTCTTCACATTGTTCTTGACTTCTTTCTTAAACGCTTCTTTATCAAATTTAAAATCCGACACTTTCTCTCTCCTCTCTTTTTTTTATCCCCGCACCTCTTCTGACATGCGGGGATAATGAACGTGTACCGTATCTTTCGTATCTTGCGGAATTTCTCCCGGATTAACGCTGTACACCCATATTTACTTTTTCACCATTGATGTTCCACTCTTTGACATATCCTGCCGGAATCTCCTGCTTCATCTCTGTCGCAAGCACTTCGTCCATGATCTCTGTCTGATATTTTGCGAATACTTCGTTGGCCTTCTCGGTACCTTCGTAGTATACCGTAATCTTGTCTGTCACCTCAAAATCCGCTTCTTTTCTCATTGTCTGGATCTTGCTGATGATCTCTCTTACAAATCCTTCTTCCAGAAGTTCTTCTGTCAGATTTGTGTCCAGCACGACTGTCACACCATTGTCACTCTCAGAAACATATCCTTCCATCTGTGCCATATCGATCAGCAGGTCTTCTTTAAATAATGTGACTTCCTGTCCGTTCACATCCAGCTTCAGAGATCCTGTCTCATTGAGTTCATCCATCGCCTGATTTCCATCCAGATTCTCAAGTGCAGCCTTGATTCCACCTAACAGTTTACCGTATTTTGGTCCCACTGTCTTCAACTGTGGTTTAAATGTATATGAAGTAAATGCGCGGACATCGTCTGTAAATTCCATTTCTTTTACATTTAACTCTTCTTCCACGATCTCCTGGTAAAATTCCGGTAAAGTTACAGAAGATTTCACAAACATTTTTCCGATCGGCTGACGGTTCTTGATGTTTGCCGTATTTCTGCACGCACGTCCCATCACAACCAGTTTCAGCACTTCATCCATATTCTCTTCTAACTCGCTGTCGATCAATGCTTCATCTGCAACCGGGAAGTCACATAAGTGGATACTTTCCGGAGCTTCTTTATCGATGCTTCTGACAAGGTTCTGATAGATGTCTTCTGTCATAAACGGAATCATTGGCGCAGCTACCTTTGCCACAGTCACAAGTGCTGTGTAAAGTGTCATATACGCGTTGATCTTATCCTGCGGCATTCCTTTTGCCCAGAAACGCTCACGGCTTCTTCTGACATACCAGTTACTCATATCATCTACAAATTCCTGAAGCGCTCTTGCACTCTCCGGAATCCGGTAATTTTCCAGGTTATTATCTACCGTCTTGATCAGCGTATTCAGTTTAGACAACAGCCATTTATCCATAACCGGAAGTTTCTCGTACTCTAACTGATATTTTGTCGCGTCAAACTGATCGATCTCTGCATACAATACGAAGAATGCGTAAGTATTCCAGAGTGTTCCCATAAATTTGCGCTGTCCTTCCGTCACGATCTTGCCGTGGAAACGATTTGGAAGCCACGGTGCACTGTTGATGTAGAAATACCAGCGGATCGCATCTGCTCCATACTGTTCCAGTGCATCGAACGGATCGACTGCATTTCCTTTGGACTTACTCATCTTCTGTCCCTTTTCATCCTGTACATGGCCGAGAACAATGACATTCTTATATGGAGCCTTGTTAAATACAAGTGTAGAGATCGCAAGTAAGGAATAGAACCATCCTCTTGTCTGGTCTACCGCCTCGGAAATAAAGTCTGCCGGGAACTGCTGTTCAAATAAGTCTTTATTTTCAAACGGATAATGGTGCTGTGCAAACGGCATTGCCCCGCTGTCAAACCAGCAGTCGATGACTTCCGGCACACGGTGCATTTCCTTTCCACAATGCGGACACTTGATCGTCACCGCGTCGATGAATGGACGATGCAGTTCGATGTCATCCGGACAGTTGTCTGACATGGATTTCAGCTCTTCGATACTTCCGATCGCATGCATATGTCCGCATTCACACTCCCATACGTTGAGTGGTGTTCCCCAGTAACGGTTACGGCTGATTCCCCAGTCCTGCACATTCTCAAGCCAGTCTCCGAAACGTCCTTTTCCGATGCTTTCCGGAATCCAGTTGATCGTATTGTTATTTCTGATCAGATCCTCTTTGACTTCTGTCATCTTGATGAACCATGACTCACGCGCATAGTAGATCAGTGGTGTATCACATCTCCAGCAGTGCGGATAGCTGTGCTCAAAGTTCGGTGCAGCAAACAGAAGTCCTCTCTTCTCCAGATCTTCCAGTACCATCGGATCTACTTTCTTACAGAAAGTCCCTGCCCAAGGTGTCTCCTCTGTCATCTCACCCTTCTCATCTACTAACTGAAGGAATGGAAGATCATATCTGCGTCCTACCTGGGCATCGTCCTCACCAAATGCAGGTGCAATGTGAACAACACCGGTACCATCTGTAAGTGTAACATAGTCGGCGCATGTCACATAGTATGCCCGCTTATTCAACTCTACAAACGGGAATAACGGTTCGTATTCTTTGTTTTCCAGATCTTTTCCAACATAAGTTTCTACAACTTCCACATCACCTTCGAGCACCGTATCCACAAGTGCCTGTGCCATATAGTATGTGTATCCGTCATTTTTTACTTTCACATAGGCTTCCTTCGGATTGACACAGAGTGCAACGTTAGAAGGAAGTGTCCATGGAGTTGTTGTCCATGCGAGGAAGTAAGCATCCTCTCCTTTTACTTTGAATCTTACGATCGCAGAGCGTTCCTTGACGTCCTTGTAGCCCTGTGCAACTTCGTGGCTGGAAAGCGGTGTTCCGCAACGAGGGCAGTAAGGTACGATCTTATATCCTTTGTATAACAGCCCTTTGTCCCAGATCTGTTTTAATGCCCACCACTCAGACTCGATAAAGTTGTTGTCATAAGTGACATATGGGTTATCCATATCTGCCCAGAATCCAACTGTCGCAGAGAAATCTTCCCACATTCCTTTGTACTTCCATACACTCTCTTTACAGTGTTTGATAAACGGTTCCAGACCATATTCCTCGATCTGCTCTTTTCCATCCAGTCCAAGCAGCTTTTCTACTTCCAGTTCCACCGGAAGTCCATGAGTATCCCATCCTGCTTTTCTTGGTACCATATATCCTTTCATGGTACGGTATCTTGGAATCATATCCTTGATGACACGAGTCAGCACATGTCCGATGTGCGGTTTTCCGTTTGCAGTCGGAGGGCCATCATAAAATGTATATGTCTCCCCTTCTTTGCGGTTTTCCATACTTTTTCGGAAGATATCATTCTCTTCCCAGAATTTTTCTGTTTTCTTCTCACGGTCAACAAATTTTAAGTCCGTAGATACTTTCTGATACATACTGATTCTCCTTTACTTTCTATATTTCACAAATGCGGTCCTGCCGGCCCGGTTGCAAAGTAATCTCTAAAAATGCAACATAGGATTTTCCTATGTAAAAAAAGCTCCCGCCCTGTAAAAGGACGGAAGCATTATCTTTCGTTTTACCACCTGTTACAACATACCAGCATATGCGCTCCCGATAACGGCGGAATCCCGTCAGTGCTTACTTATTTTTCCAAAAAAATGTTCAGCCCCTGCAACTCAGAAGCGATATTCAAATATACTTTACTCATACCAGGCTTCCACCATCCCCGGCTCGCTTTGATTTTCCAGTATATCCTACTGTCTTCGTCAACGTCTTTGTCTATACAAATTCCATTATAGGAACATTTTCTGCCGCCGTCAAGGGTTGTTTGCGATGTTTTTCCCAACTTTTCTTTACCATTTTTTCATATTCTGTTTATAGATTCTCTGACGTTTTCATGGTAGAATCATAATAACTTAAAAACTTGCGGAAGTTAACTCCCCACAATCACATTCTTTGTTGCAACAATCAGAATTCCAAAAGAATATTTGAAAGGTGGCTCACAATGCAAGCAGAAAATATACTCGCTAAAAATATTTCAGCAGCAGGCAGGAAGTCCTCTTACGATGCTGCCTGCAAGCGCCTTCTTGCCAATAAGATTATTCTGGCATGGATCATGAAAAGTTGTCTGGTTGAATATAAAGACTGTGATGTAAAGGAAATTGCAGAATGTTACATTGAAGGAGAACCTCAGATTTCCAGCATAACTGTCAATCCAGATGAATCTTCCGATACAGAACAGATTACCGGAATGGCAACGGAAGACGCTACGATTACGGAAGGAACAATTACTTATGATATCCGTTTCTTTGCCACAATCCTGTCTTCCACACATCAGATTCGTCTTTTTATCAACCTGGAAGCTCAAAATGATTTCTATCCGGGATATCCTATTATCAAAAGAGGATTATATTATTGCAGCCGGATGATTTCCTCCCAATATGGTACAGAATTCTCATCTTCCCAATATGATCAGATCAAAAAAGTTTACTCCATCTGGATCTGTATGAATCCTCCGGAAAACCGGAGAAATACGATCACCCGCTACTCCATCCATGAGGAAAATATAGTCGGCAATGTGCACGAAATTCCCCAAAACTATGATCTTCTCTCTGCAATCATAATCTGCCTGAGTGATTCTGAGCAGGAGGCTGACGGCGGCGTGTTAAAATTATTAGAAGTACTGCTCTCCCCTACCCGGGAGGCAGCAGAAAAAAAGCAAATTTTGCAAGATGATTTTCATATTGAAATGACCAGGAAATTAGAAAAGGAGGTTTCCATCATGTGTAATTTGAGCAAAGGAATTGAAGAAATTGGTATCAGGGAAGGTAAAAGAGAAGGTAAGAAAGAAGGAATTCTGTTTTCTATTCAATCTCTCATGGAAACTATGAATTTTACAATGGAAGAAGCAATGAATGCCCTGAAAATTCCAAAAACAGAGCAGGAACAATATACAAAGAAATTGAAACAGAAATAGGTCTCTATAAAAATTTTTCATCCGCTATTTCCCACTTTCCCTCTCTATGTTATGATACATTGGAAACAAACAATATTTTACTTTATGAGGGGTAACATTATGAACAATCAGAAAAAGTCCGCACCTGCGGCAACAAACGCAATTACGGAAGGAATTATCTGGAGGCAGCTTTTGATTTTCTTTTTTCCTATTGTTCTCGGTACATTCTTCCAACAGCTTTATAACACTGCCGACGCAATGATCGTCGGACGTTTCGTGGGAAAAGAGGCGCTTGCCGCTGTCGGCGGTTCTTCCAATCAGATCATCAACCTGATCATCGGATTCTTTGTCGGTGTGTCTTCGGGAGCAACTGTGATCATCGCCCAGCATTACGGTTCCAAAAATGAAACCGCACTGTCCCATGCACTGCACACGGCAATTGCTTTCTCAACAGTATCCAGTATCATCCTCATGGGAGCCGGCTATTTCCTGGCACCGGCACTCCTGCGCATGATGAACACTCCGGAAAGCATGATGGCAGATTCCGTCACATACCTTCGGATTTTCTTCCTCGGGATCTTATTTACTTTTATCTATAACATCGGTTCCAGTGTCCTTCGCTCTGTCGGAGATTCCAAACGGCCGCTGTACTATCTCATCGTCTGCTGCTTTTTGAACATCGGGCTGGATCTTTTGTTTGTCCTTGTGTTCCATATGGGAATTGCCGGAGCTGCGATCGCAACGGTAATGTCCCAGGCAGTCAGCGCCATCCTCGTGCTGCTCGCCCTGATGCGGACATCCGATATTTACAAACTGCATCTGAAAAAAGTCCGCTTCTTCAAAGGATCCCTGTCCTCGATCCTTCGTATCGGGATTCCTGCCGGACTTCAGGCAGCCATGTACAGCCTGTCAAATATCATTATCCAGACTGCTTTAAATGCACTTGGAACTGACACCGTAGCAGCATGGACTTCTTTCGGAAAAATGGATGCCTTCTGCTGGATGGTCATCTCTGCCTTCGGAATTTCCGCAACAACTTTCGTCGGACAAAATTACGGGGCCGGAAAGTATGACCGCGTAAGAAAAAGTGTGCGTGTCTGCCTCGGAATGACACTTGCCTCCTCCATCGCGATGAGCGCATTTCTGATGACCGCCGGAAAATATCTGTTCCACCTGTTTACGAGTGATCCGGAAGTCATCCGCATCGGAATCCAGATTCTGAACTACATGGCACCGGCTTACGCACTGTTCGTATTTATCGAAATCTACTCCGGTGCACTGCGCGGAATCGGCGATGTGATCATCCCGACGATCATGACATGCTGCGGTGTGTGCGTATTCCGTACACTGTGGGTATTCCTGCTTGTACCAAAATCACCTACGATCGAGATGATCACGCTGAGCTATCCGATCTCATGGGGAATCACTGCAGTATTGTTTATCATCTACTATTACAAAAAACAGAAAAAACTGGGGATAAAAAATTTCGACCAATAAATCATCACAGAAAAAAACTAAACCGAAATCTTTTTCGCACAAAGTGTTTGTCCTCAAATATGTTATCTAGAAATGTTAAGGGAAATCGCGGATTATTTTACACAATTTTCCTTAACATTTTTGTTTTCCAAATAAAATGAAACCTCTTGATTTCCATCTAAATTCCCATTAAAGTCACAATTTATTTCGGGATTTTTCATATACTCTGTTATATACTTTTGCTACAAAAACATTCTGACACTCAAACAGCCTGACGAGAGGAGGATCTATTATGGCTACCTTAACTTTTGAACTGGAACAATTTCCAAACAATTACTTTTTGGCATGGAATGTCATGACACAATGTCAAAATACCGTGAACGTTACTTTAAGAGTAGGAGACACAATCTATTTTCAAGCTGACAAAAAGAACTCTGAAACCAAACTGCAACTTATCGCCCAATCATCCCGCACACACGACCGCAAAGGGACACCGATACTTACCATTACAGTGAAGGAATCCGAAAAACTTAAACAAAGTTTTACATCTGGTGCAATCAATGATTTACGGGCAAAAAAAGTAGGCTACGTCTATGATTTCTGCATTGAAGACCAAAATGATGACGATTTTAATGATGTTTATATAAATATTGTCGGATGGGCAAAGAAAGGATAAAAACATATGGATATTAGTTTTCACTATTTTGCTGTAAAATCCGTGGCTCTGGCTGCAGGTCTCTCAGAATCTAAGGCACAGAGGCTAGCAGAATTTTCACAGTTTATTGATGATTATAATTGGTACGTCTATTTTGAAGCTGAAAACATTCCTTCCTACATACGGGATCCTCAACTTGACATCGACCTTTCCAATAACCTTATTAATCCCGTAACGACCGGTTTCTCTACAATATCTGATATGGCAACACTCATCTTAGACCGCTCACAGAAATTTACAGTATCACCATTTCATTTTATCCCGCAGAACCCACACAGTGTGTCCTGTCATGATCGTAGAACCGTTCCAGCTACTTTAAACGATGATTCCTATATTTCAAACATGCTCAACACCCTCAAATCTGACATACTCGAAACACGTATAGACGAAAATGATGCTCTTATGAAAATAGGAATGTTATTCCACACATTTGCAGATACCTATGCGCATCAACTTTTTACTGGATATTCTGACAAAACAAATTCAGTGAAAATTGTAAGTGTCTTTAATAATGTGACACAATGTGATGAAACAGAACACTACCGTTACTGGATTGAAAAATGGATTTCTTCCATTGAAGAGGTAATCCAAACAAAACTCCCATTGATTGGACATATGGCAATCGGTCACGTCCCAGACTTATCTCATCTCAGTTTTGAGATGGAATATACTTCTATGGACGGTACCCTTTGCAATCATATGCGGAGCAATACTGCGACATTTATTACTGCTTGTCGGGAACTTTATACCTATCTAAGGCAAACTTATCCAAATCTTTCTGCGGACATGAGCTGGGATAATCTGGCAGAGAAGCTGATCTATGGTTTTACATTCGATGCCAGTAAAGAACTGGAAGAAAATGAGTCTGCTGCCGTTAGGAAGCTATCGGAACATTGGAGTAACACCTTCAGCGAAAATCACTACTCCTATTCCTATAACAGTGAGCAAATCAAAACACACTTTATGAGAAGCCGCGCAAATACAGCAAAAACTATTACTGTGGACGGAACAGAATATCAAGTCTTGTCCGGATCCTACAGTGATGACTTCTACAAATTCAATTTGTTTGGAAATCTACTATTAATCAACTTATATGGGGAACACCCAAGACGCTGGGTTTCGTTAATTGAAGAATAGCCGGATAATCGTAAAAGCAAATGTATGCCGGCCACATTTAAATGTAAAAAACTCATATGCAAACAAGGGCTGCCGACTTCTCGGCAGCCTCTTAAAATTTCTTATCCTACAACCTCCTACCTTCTCGGAAGTCTGTGATCCTCTCCTTTTCGATGTGTATCTTCTCTCTGATTATTATACTGCCGGCTTCTTCTTGCGTGCACCTGTTCCTGCCTCATCTGTTTCTCCTTCATCTGGCGGCGGCGCTTCTGCTCCATTAGTCTTCTCTGTCTTCTCCGCTGCCTTCTTCTATAAACAAATGCGCCAAAAATCAATCCGGCTGCGACAACAACTGCCGCAGATACACCGATGACCATCTTGGCTTTCGGTGAAACCGTAAAAAGCGATTTCTGTTTTTCCTGATCCGCCTCTGCTTTTTCTGCCTTGGTATCTGATGCGCTTGTCTTAAAATACGAATCTTTCAGAACAACTTCCGCAGTTCCGACCGTCTGTCCATCGTAAGTATACGTCAAAGTTCCTTTCTTTGCTTTCCCTCTTTTATCCTCCGGGACAATCTCCGCTTTTACATCTTGAAATTCCACATTCTCCGGCACGACAATGTAAGCATCTTCCTCTGTCTCTTTCACAGCCTTTGGAAGATCCTCTCCCTCTAAAGGAATCTTCTTAAAATTATTAAAGACATATTCTGCCATATTTTTCGTGTCCGGATAAACATGGACGCCATGTGTTTTCAAATTCACAGAGACAAGCTGCAATTCCCCATTGTCAAGATAAGAGACAAGCGTCGACAATGCCTGATCTGTGTATCCGGTTTTTCCTCCGACACAATTCTCATAGAATGTATCAGTACCATCATAGAGCATCTGATGGTATTGTTGGAACACACGCTCTTCATTGACAAGATTGGTCGGTGGAATCCGATATTCATATGTGTTCGTGATCTTCCGGAATTCCTCATACTGAAATGCCGCCGATGCAATGAGCGCCATATCCCGTGCAGAAACATAGTGATCCTCATCGTGAAGCCCGTGCGGATTTGTAAAATGCGTATTGGTGCATCCAAGCTCCTCTGCCTTCTCATTCATCATGCGGATAAAATTATCATATCCATTTCCAACGGTGTCCGCAATCGCATATGCAACCTCATTGGCAGACGCCAACAGCATCCCATATAAGGCATCTTCCATCGTGATCTCTTCTCCCGGCTGCATTCCGATACTTGCATCTCCATACTCAAGAAATGCCACTGACTCTTCAGTAAAATGAACCTTATCTGTCAGTTTACTGTTTTCCAGCGCCACCAGCGCCGTCATAATCTTCGTAATACTCGCGGGAAATTCCTTCTCATCAATATTCTTTGCATAGAGGATCGCTCCGCTGTTCATGTCCATGATAATTCCCGCTTCCGCAAAGATCCCCGGTCCCTCTGGCCAATTCTTCAACTCATTCGATTCCACAGGCATCTCATACACTGCCCTCTCTTCGTCTGTAGCCGCTGCCGCTGCTCCCTCTACCTCAGCTGCGTGTGCCGCCGGCATCGCTGTATTTGAAAAAGCAAGTCCTGCTGCCAGCAGGAATGCGGCTAATCTATATCTCAATTTCATCTGTATTTCCTCCAAAACATCATAAGCGGTATTATAACATATTCTTGTTCTTCTTCCAATAAAAAATACATTTACTTTTCAAATATGTATTACATCTTCTGTATAAATTCTTCCAATATTTTTGACTGGAAAGCGGTCTGCATCCAGGTTTTTAGTACTGCTATCTCCTGCTGCACGCTCTTCTTTTAGCATCTCTTCAAAAATCATAAAGCGTTCCTCCATTTCCCGGCTCCCTTTAATTCCGCGGATGAATTGCTGTAACTGTTCCACATAGGGATCATCAAATGCTTCCTCACTTCCTGTGACTGTGACCGTTACTTTTCTCAACCGGACTGCGACATCGATTATGACTCTTCCAGAGACCGCTTTTTTCATGGCTATGACTTATAGAAAGCAGCATCCAGCCCTTTATTGTCTTAAATGAAAAACGTGAAATCAGTATGAACTATAAGGATGATTTTACCATTGGAAAAGATGGCGTTCCCATCTGCAAGGCAGGGCGGAAAATAAATCATGATGGTTCTGAATCATCCAAAGCACGATTAAAGTTTCGCTGTCCACTTGCCATTCGCAAATATGGCTGTTCCTGTAGTGTTCCCTACTCAGATTCCAAATTTAGAAGGTCTGCATCTGCGATTTATGCTGCATACCATAATCTTTGGAGAATTGAAGAGTCCTTCTGTATCATGAAATCTCAGCTTGATGCAAGATCGGTTTTTATACAAAAGCAGGAAACGATTACAGGGCATTTCCTTGTATGTTATCTTTCCGTACTTCTGACAAGATTATTTCAAATCCATATCTTGAAAGATGAATATAGTACAGAAGAGAGTTTTGACTTTATCCGTCATTTCAGAATTGCTAAAATCTCTGACAGGAAGTATATAATTTAACTCGAAGTTCTTCGTTTATTAAGGATTTAACTGCGCGAACTGGATTGCCACTTACTTCTTACTTTCTTGGAAATGAAGACATAAATAAAATGCTAAGTCACAAGTTCTAACCTATGGCTTAGCACTATTCTTTTACTTTAACTTCAAAAGACAGGCATTATATATTTTTTTATTTTTATATGCCAATCTTATTTTTTAATTTTTGCACCAATTCATAAGTTTAATAGCTGAGAATTGAACTGAACTTTACTTCTTCAGCTCTCATATATTTCTATTCCGCTTCCACCGGAATAAACCGGAACGTTGTCACATCGAACAGTCCCATATCCGTCAATTTGATCTCCGGAATCACTGCAAGTGACATAAAGCAGAGCGTCATAACCGGCTCTACTTCTCCGCAGATTCCAAGTTCTGCATACGCTTTCTCATGAATCTCTGTCAGTTTCCGGTCAACCCATTTACCGCTCTTATCACTCATCAGTCCTGCGATCGGCATAGGCATTCCTTCGATGACTTTTCCCTCTTTTACAAGGACAATGCCGCCTTCCTGCCTGATCAGACTTTCTACCGCGAATGCAATCTCCTCGTCGTTTACACCGACCGCGATGATGTTGTGGGAATCGTGCGCCACGGAAAGTGCCACTGCCCCTTCTTTGATTCCATATCCTTTTAAGAAGCCGCATGCCACATTGCCGGTTCCCTGATGTCTCTCAACAACGGCAATCTTCACGAGATCTTTTTCCGGCTCCCGGATAAATTCTCCGTTTTCATCTACCTTGATCTCCTCGACTGTCTTCTTTGTCACAACCCCTCCCGGCTGAATCTCAATGGCATTTACCCGGTTCGTCTTCAAGTTCATTTTTAATTTTTCCTTTGAAAAATCTTTGACAATCACGCTTCCTCTGACCGGTGTAATATCTGCATACGATGTTTCCGGAAGATAATTTCCATCTTCTGCGGTCAGTTTTCCGCCGATCCACACTTTTTCCGCCTCAAATTGTTCCAGATCTTTCATCAGCACAATATCTGCCTGATATCCCGGCGCGATCGCCCCTTTGTCCCGCAGGCTGAAGCATTCCGCGGCATTTAATGTTGCCATGCGAATTGCCGTGACGGCATCGATTCCTTCCTCGCGGCAGATCTGCAGATGGTTATCCAGATGCCCCTCATGCAGGATGGTCTTTGGCTGACGGTCATCGGAACAGAGCAGACACCGTCTGCTGTTCTGTTCATTTACCCCGCAAAGAAGTGTCCTCAGGTTGTGGCACGCAGAACCCTGTCTTAATAAAATGTACATTCCTCTCGCCAGCCTGTCGTTCATCTCTTCTACCGTGGAGCATTCATGATCCGCAAGAATTCTCGCTGCTGCATAAGCATTCAGCTCCTTGCCGCTGATTCCCGGTCCATGCCCGTCGATCACCTTTCCGGCCCGCTTTGCCACAAGTAATTTTTCAAGAACACTGTCCTCTGCACCGATCACTCCCGGAAAGTTCATAAATTCTCCAAGCCCGAGAACTCCCTCTCTCTGAATCGGTTCCTCCATCTCTTCTGCACCGATCACGGCGCCGGCATGCTCAAACGGTGTCGCCGGAACACAGGACGGGACAACATACTGAATATCCAGTGCGGTCCTCTCCGCCGCCTCCATCATATAATCCAGTCCTTTGATCCCGCACACATTTACAATCTCATGCGGGTCTGCAATGATCGTTGTCGTTCCATGAGGCACTAAAAGCCGCCCGATCTCCTCCGGTGTAACATAAGAGGATTCTATGTGAATATGACTGTCGATCAGTCCCGGAACTGCATAAGAACCTTTGGCATCCACAGTCTCTCTTCCCTCATATTCTCCAATTCCTGCAATCCGGGAGCCACTGACTGCAATATCGCCCCTGATAATTTCTCCCGAAAATACATTGACCACTTTACAATTTTTGATCACAAGATCTGCCGGAATTCTTCCTGCTGCCGTATCGATCAATTTTTTCAATTCCTGCTTGTCCATGTTTTTTCTTCCTTTTCTATCTGTTTTACTGTTTTTACCGTGTTTCTGCGTAAATTATAGCATATCCCTATTTCGCCCTCAACCGTTAGCGCAATGAAAAAACACGCTTTACCAGGTCGTTTTCCTCCTGCTAAAGCGTGTCTCTTCTTTTTGATTATGCTCCGTCTCTCATTTGACTGATTTTTTCTCTACTTTGCCAGCCTGTAAATCGCCTCCAGATAAATCTTCATCCACATCTCAAGCTGATCCAGTTCCAGATATTCATTTCTCTGATGCATCAGATCCGGCTGTCCCGGAAGGATTGCCCCAAATGCGACGCAGTTATCGAGCGCTCTGGCATAAGAGCATGCGCCGTCTACCTGCGGTTCGGCGTCTGTATCCCCGGTCACATCTTTATAAACATCCATCAAGGTTTCTACAAGGAAGCTGTCTTTTGGTGTGTAAATAGACTCTGTAATATCTGGGTGCTCAAAGCGGAATCGCGTTCCTGCAATCCCTTTCTCGACACGCTCCTGTGCCTCTTTACATGGATAAGATACCGGGACCCGGTTATCGACAGAGAAGATCAGCTTCTGATCTGCCACTTCCACTTTGCCAACATTGAAGCTTAATTTACCCGATACTTCATCTTCCAGATCTACCCCTAATTTTCTTCCCTGAAGGTCCGATCCGATCTTTTCCATATAGAACTGTGCAATCTCGCCAAGCTCTCCTGCGGGATGAAGTTCCCAAAGTGCACGCATCAGCCCGGTCACTGCATTTATTCCACGCTCTGGGTTCGCCGCATGTGCCGCCACACCGAAGACCTCTAACTTTAGTTTCTCATCTTCCGGCTTTACTTCATAGCTGCATCCGGTTTCTTTTTCCCAGAAGTTTCTCTTTTCTTCAATACGTTCCTTCATCTCCTGAGGAAGCATGACATATGCATACTCCGGCACAGAGTTAAATGCATTTCCTCCGGCAAGCACAATTTCCTCGCTTAGGTCTGTCACAAGTTCATATTGGAACACCCCTTTTTCCCCATGCTTCAACGGAAATTCTGCATCCGGGGTAAAAGAAATCTGCGGAGGTGTGATTTTCTTTTTGTTAAAATAGTAATCCATACACTTCCAGTCTGTCTCCTCATTTGCTCCGACAATCAGACGGACCTTTTTCGTCAGTGGAAGTCCCATCTCTTTTAAGATCTTCAGTGCGTGCAGGCAGACCATCATCGGTCCTTTGTTATCAAGCACTCCACGTCCATACAGCTTCCCGTCAATGATCTCCGGCGAGAACGGATCACATACCCATCCGTCCCCGCAAGGCACAACATCTACATGTCCGAGGATTCCAACCATCTCTTCCCCTTCGCCATAATCCGCATGTCCCGCGTAATTATCAAAGTTTTCTGTCTGAAATCCCATCTCTTCTGCAATGGCAAGGAAACATTTTAATGCCTCTGCCGCCCCTTTTCCAAACGGCATCCCTTCTTCCGGCTCTGCCTCCACGCTGTTGATGGATACCATTTTCTTAATATCGCAAATCAGACTTTCCCGGTCTTCTCTTATCTTTGCTTCAAAATCCATAGATCTTTATACCATCCAATCAAGTACAAGCAAGATTGGACTTTCTCCTTTCCCCGGTCCCTTCCGGATATTTCATTACACCACTACCTGGATCAACAGCATCACCGCACTGAATCCAGCCATGATTCCCATAAGCGGCATAATAAATTTCAGCCATTTATCATAGGTAACATCCACCATCGCAAGTGTTGCAAGGATCAATCCGGTCGGTGTGATGAATGAAATCAGTCCTAATCCATATGCATACGCAGAAACAATCGCCGCTCTTGAAACTCCTACAGTGTCCGCAAGCGGTGCCATGATCGGCACAGACAGCACAGCCAGACCAGAAGAGGAGGAGATAAAGAATCCCAGTACGATAAATACAAGCATCATCAGAATGATAAATACAAATGGATTCATTCCGCTGATCACTCCTGAGAAGAACTCAAGGATCGTATCAGATACCATACCATTTTCAAGGATGATATTGATACCGCGTGCCACACCGACAACAAGCGCAACACTCATCAGATCCGCTGCTCCGCCGATAAACTGATCCATAAAATTCTTCTCACCGATCCCTGATGTAAAAGCAAGGAGAATCGAACATCCGAGGAACAGCGCTGTCATCATGTCAAACCACCATCCCTGGGAAACAAGTCCCCACACAAGCACTGCAAAAGAAGCACCAAATACGAGCAGAGAAAGTTTCATTCTTATTGTGAATTCCGGCACTTCTCCCTGATGACCGAATTTCTGCATATGATATTCATACTGTTCGTAACAGATAGACTTTGTCGGATCGTCTTTTACTTTCTTTGCATATCTGAGAATATATACAAGAGAAATAAGAACACCAAGCACCAATGCAACGGTACGGATTCCCATGCCGTCTGCCAAACTGATTCCTGCTGCATTGGACGCATTTCCTGCAGAAAACGGGTTGATCGTCGGGAACATTGTTCCAATAGAAGATCCCATGTAAATTGCCGCAATACATGTCATAACATCATATCCGGCAGCCAGGAAGACGGGTACAAGGATCGGATACAGTGCGATCGTCTCCTCCGCAAGACCGAAGGTCGTTCCTCCCGCCGCAATAATAATTGTGATCAGAATAATTAAAATATACTCTTTTCCTTTTGTGACTTTGGAGAGCACTGCGATTGCCGCATTGAAAGCTCCCATGTAATTTAATACGCCGATACATCCCCCGAGAATAAATACGAAGAGAATAATATCAATTGTATCGTATACACCGCTGATCGGAGCGAGCAGAATCTGGAGAGGTCCCTGCGGCTTCTGCTCTACCCGCTCATAAGTATCCGGGATCGCTACCGGTTTGCTGATCGTTCCATCAAGGAACTTGTCAAGATTTCCCGTCACGCCAAGCTCATCTAACGATGCCTGTGTCGGCTCCATCTCTGTCACTTTTCCATCCGGATCTGTCACTTCAAACATCTTACTGTCTGCATTGTATGCCAGCTTTGAATACAATCCTGCCGGCACAACTGCTGTTAATATTGCCGCGAAAATCAAAACGATAAATAACACTGTAATCGCGGTCGGAAACGAGATCGATTTCTTTTTCTTTTCCATATGCTCCATCCTCTACTTCTCTGCAAATATTTTGACAAGCTCTACAATTACCTGCACTGCTGCTTCCATTCCTTCCACCGTCACATGCTCCATCGGCCCATGATAGCCGTGTCCGCCTGTTCCAAGATTCGGGCAAGGAAGTCCTTTAAATGAGAGTTTGCATCCATCTGTACCGCCGCGGATCGGAGAAATATCTTCCGCCACCCCTGCTGCCTTGCATGCCTCTCTCGCATATTCAATCAGATACATATGCTCCTTGATGATTCCTTCCATGTTCTGATATTCCTCTTTCAATTCCAGACGTACCGTTCCTTCGCCCCAGATCTCATTGAGCGTCTTTTCAATGTGACGAAGTGTCTTTTTTCTCGCCTCAAAGCTTCCTGCATCATGGTCGCGGATAATATATTCAGAAACCGCGTGTCCTTCGTCCCCATGAATACTCAGCAGGTGGTAGAATCCCTCATATCCTTCGGTCCGTCCCGGAATCTCATATCTTGGCAGCATATTATTGATGTCTGCCGCAATTAAAACCGCATTGATCATCACATTTTTTGCAGAACCCGGATGAACACTCTTCCCCTGAATTTCAAATCTTGCTTCACAGGCATTGAAATTCTGATACTGAATCTCTCCTTCTCCATCTCCGTCAAGTGTGTACGCGACCTCCGCATCGAATTTCTCAAAATCAAACTGTGCCGCTCCGCTTCCGCACTCTTCATCCGGAGTAAATGCAACACTGATCTGTCCGTGCGGAATATTTTCATCTCTTAAAATCTGGATCAGCTGCATGATTTCCGCAATCCCCGCTTTATCGTCCACACCGAGGATGGTCGTTCCATCAGATGTGATCAGCGTCCGTCCTTTACACGCTTTCAGATGCGGGAAATCCTTTGTCGAAAGAATTCGTCCGCTCGTTCCAAGCTCCATATCCCCTCCATCGTAATCAGGAGTACAGACCGGTCTGATCTCTCCCTCTGTAAACTCTGCGACAGTATCCATATGAGCGATAAATCCGATTTTTTTCTTCCCTTCATATCCCGCCGTCGCCGGAACTGTTCCGTATACAAAGCACTTCTCGTCAAGCTGTGCGTTTTCCACACCAAGCTCCCTCAACTCTTTTACAAGAAGCTCTGCCAGATCAAACTGACATGTTGTAGTTGGTACGGATTCACTTCTTTCATCGCAAGGCGTCTTGACTGCAATGTACTTTAATAATCTTTCTTCTACTTTCATGGTTGTCCCTCCTGCCATTTTATACTATCCCTATCGTATTTCTTTTCGTCCCTCCAGGCAAATCTTCCCTGTTTTCTTGACACGAAAATTTTAGATATGATATTATTATATGAATAGAAAAACTTGTTTCTATTCCCTGTTTTTTAAAAAAGCAGAGGATAGTTATTCACTTTTAAGAAAAATGTTGATTTTTAAGAAAGATTTTTATGATGAATATTGATAAGATTCTCGGAAATAATATAAGAAAATACAGAACTGCACGCAATATGACCTTAAAAGAACTGTCAGAGAAACTTCATAAGAGTATTTCCACAGTTTCCAAATACGAAAAGGGCGACATTTCTCTTGATATGCCCACCTTTATCGAAACAGCGGAGATTTTGGGAGTCTCCCCGTTTCTTCTCCTGAACGGAGAGCAGACGGAGGCTCCTGTCGAGAAGCTCTATGCCTCTTCTGCTTCTGTTTTATATATGTATACTTATGACAGCCAGAGCAAATGCATTGTCCAAAGTCTGATTGAACAATATCCTTCCCTGACTGTCCCGGGCACTTATAAAGTCCAGATGTTTAACGACGTCAAAGACTTTTCACACCCCGGCAGCTGCGGCGGACTTTATACCGGAGAACATACAAAGAATGGTTTTCTTGAAACCTATCTTCTGCACAACGAAGTTTCCCAGACGGAACATGTGATGATCTCCTGTGTAAATAACCTTGTGAATCCAAACTTACAGATTGGTCTGATCACCGGTCTGTCTAATTACACGATGCTGCCGATCTCTTTCAAGACAGTAATTTCTAACACAGAACTTACCAACAAAGACAAACTGATGAATCTCCTGACTTTCTCAAAAGAAGATTTACAGCTAATAAAAAAGACAAATTACCTGTCTGTGAAGAATCCCGTCTGACAAAAATACAACTGGTCTGCTGTTCTTGCTGTCCGGAACCGAAACAGTTCCGGCGCCGGGTAACAGCTATTTTTTTTCATAAACGTTTTTTATATATCTCTGATTTTTACTCTTCGGTGCACCCGGGATTGTCATTTGGATCAATCCACTCTCAAGCGCCGGATTCAGATAATTTTTTCTCAGGGCATCTTTCGACTTCAAATGAAGCAATTCTAAGATTTCATTCGCAGTGTAAGGAGTATCTTCTTTCATCGCTTCAAGAAGTTTTTTCACATACTTTGAAATGCTTTCCACCGGTTCCTTCTGTTCGATTCTGACCTCATCTAACGCAATCTCTATCTGTTCCAGCATAAACTCAATAAAACCGGTGATCTTTCTCTCCATATGGCAGATGGATATCACTTCATAATACTCTCCCTGCACACTTTCCATCCGGGTTTCCAATGGGAAAACAGAAAAGAACGGTCTCCATTTCGCCAGAATTGCTGTCTGCCACAGCTGCGCCAATCTGCTGTTGCCATCTGTAAACGGATGAAGAAATATGACTTCATAATGAAATATAGAGGACAAAATCAACGGGTGTATTTTCCCCTGCTGACTTTCCATCCATTCGAAAAGCTCCCCCATCTGCCCTGCAATAAACCTTGCCGGAGGCGCCATGAAAAACTGATTGCGGTTAAACATGCCCTTTTCCGTCTGACGGAACTCTCCGGATTCACTTGCAATATCCTTTGTCAGCATTCCATGCACCTTCTTGAATTCCGAGATGCTGTACGGATCTGCTTCCTGTATGTACTCATAAGCCGCATAAGTATTCTGCACTTCCCGAACCGCCCTTTCACTTGCTGATACAGTCCGGCCCTCTACAATCTCCTTAACTTCCTGAACAGACAGCGGATTCCCTTCCAGCCTTAAAGCAGCATGCATTGCACGGATCCGGCTTTCCCGGTTTGTTCCCGGCGCCCCCGCTTTGTAGTGCTCCATAATCTTCCCGGACTTCTCCGCGATCGATGCCACTAACAGTAACATCTTATCTGTAATTTCATATGGCGGGTAATAATTTCCCATAAAAACTCTCCTTTATCTTACTTGTTTTCTTGCATATTATCTTACATCTTTTATATCAAATCCGCAAGATGTTGTTCGATTTTTATGTCTTTTTCAAATCAAAATTCATTTCATTGACATAGATGTAATGTTGCTTATTATGTAGGTTTGTCTTACATGTTTCTATTTTATTTATACCGGAAAACATCCGTCGCTCCGTTCGTCTGTTTTCTTTAAAAAGCCCTCATCTATACCTCTGCAGCAACACTTTATTCCGGTCTTTTTCCACTACTTTGAAGCAGCCATAAAATACAGCCATCTCGTGTCAGTATCTTTTTAGCAAAGCAGGAAAAAGATTGCATCTTACACACTCATCATACCACATTCTGCTTTGTCTGTCCAAGACAAAAAGCAGCTGCCGTATACCACTTCTATCATACATACTTTTACAGCAGATCATTTTCAAAACTCTATAGGCGTTCCAAGCTCTGCGGCAAAATTTCATCAGAAATTTACATCGTATTTCAGGCAGGGCAGCATTCCCATAATATCTCCCGCTGTTTTCAGACCGTTTTTCAGAATATTTGCCGTTTGGGGACGAATCATCTTCCTGTCACTTCACATTATGCTTCTATCCGTATTCCGCCTCACAAAAAAACACCCGGCAGAGCATCTCTCTTCTCCTCAAAAGCTTTCCCGCTTTCTTTTTGAAGATTTTCTTGCTGCCAAGGCGTATTTTTCTGCATTTTTTGCTCTTTTAATTTTTACCATGCCTTAAAATGCTATATTTTGCGATATAAGAGAGTTTTTCTTTTCAGGCAATCATTTATTGCCTATAGATGTTAAAACGCCTTATATCGCATTTTATTGCATTGTTTTTACTTGATTTCCACTTGAGTATATTAAAACGTTCCCTGCGAGAATGATAAGCAATATAAAATTGTATTGATTTCTGCACTTAATCCGTACTTTAGATTGGTTATCTAAGGTATTTTGACTACTAAATTATAACTGCGGTCGTTTTTATTTTTTCCACGTCAGACTAATCTTTTCTATTTTCTGAAGAATTGCCTCCTTAATCACATCCTGTAAATATATGGGATTTAATTTCTTTTTCATATATGCAAGATATGTATCTTTCGTTTCATCAATTAAAACTGTCGTAAAAAATCTTTCCCAACTGAAAAATTTTTTACTGTCTACATAATCATATGGAGCATCCAATATTTCAGCTACATAATTATTTTTCAGAATTCCGGCAGATAAAATCAGCCACTCAAAAGACTCCGGTAAATACAATGCCACATTTTCGCATCCTTCTATTAACCTCAATACCCGGTCAATTTCTGATCCAAAGGCTGCACCATCCGCAATGACAAGTATTTTCTCATTCTTATGCTCTCTCAAATAATGGAATACATTAGATTTCCCATTCATAGTTTCGCATTGTAAATGATTTTCCCGACACACATGATCGAAAAACTGGTATCCCGAATTACTGTCTTCGGTAATCACCAATTCCGGCTTTACGTCTTTCTCATAAGTAAGCGTACCATATATCCGATAAAATTCATGGTAACTCTGCTTCAATGTTCCATATTTTCCTGATGACCGGATCCCATAAATCTCTTCCACACTATATGGTAAAGTCGGCAACGATTCTCTCGTAACAATCACATAATAATTATCTGTTTTCTGAATTTCTCCGGCGAACTCCTCAGTCTTAATAAAATCATTTCCCTCATCAATAAATACGATACTATCCGTAATCTCCGCCAGTTGTCCTTTCCACAAAGCACCTTCCAGCACATAACATTTCTTATCGCATATCAAATCTACCGGACTTCCTGTCGGATTGTTCACATATTCCTGAATCATGTCTACAAGAGTAGTTTTTCCCGTAGCGCTGTCCCCGCGAATGATTGTCAGATTTCTTCGAATTTCAAAATCATATTTTAACCGTTTTGTAGATACAACAACTCTATGTTTTCCTCTCATCGTGCCACTCCTCCATTAGACAAATTCTCCGGCAATCGGTACCAGTTCTTTCATAGAGTGAACAATTTCGTTGGTATTCAAAATACGAATCGTAAAAGGATCCTTACCAAAATCCATCAAATGCCGCAAATTTACTGTCCTGTCTTCCGATTCTGCAATTTTAAGCAACCATTTCGCACAATTATCTCCGCAAGTTGATGCATTAAAAATTTTATCTTTATTAAACTTAAAGAGGATTAACATTTTTACTCCACCGGATAATCCGATTGGCGGAATCTTCCCCAAAACCGGACTATCTATCACTCCACTATCCAAAACTGTTGACTTATCTACATCCTGAATCATTTCTTTTACGAAAGGATCTACAATCCAACTGTCTTCATAATCATATTTAAAATAAGCCGATGTATTATATACAGCTTCTTTCATATCACCAAAATAAATATTCAGCATAAAATCCCCTTCCTCTATTATTCATGTTTCTACTACGACAATTTCTTCAAAATCCTTTTTTCATTTGTTCTTGAAAAATCACTTAACCGATAGGAGCGAACTCTTGTCTTGACAATGAGCGGAATCAAAAAACCATTATTTGCAAGTTTCGCACATCTATTAATAACCGTTTTGTTTGTTACACCAATCATCTTGCTTACTTCAATTGGTGTAAACTCATATAATCGCTTTTTTAACAGGAACGCTAAGAATTCTTTTTCTTTTGCATTTAAATAGAACAGGCTTCCTTCTAACTCATCGTTCTCGGATGCTTTCGATAGCTCACATACCTTTTTAGAATACAATTCCATCATTTTCAAAAAATAATTGATCCAAATTTCCGGATGGGGAGGATTTTCTCTTCCTGAATAATACAATGCAGGTAATCCCATTTGCAGCGATGCATAATACTCATCTGGATCATAGGCAAAATATTCTTCCAGAGAACCTATTCCATTAAAACCGTATCCATAATAATCAAGAATATATCCTGACATCAGTCTGGCAGTTCTTCCATTTCCGTCTTCAAAAGGATGAATAGTAACCAGTTGATAATGAACTACAGCAGCAATGATCAGCGGATGATCATCTGTGGTATTTACATATTCGACAAGTTCCTCCAATAACACTGGAATATCTATATACTCCGGTGGGATATATTCTGGTACTCCCGTTTCAGAATCATATACTGCAAACAATACGCCTGGTGGCATAGGTCCTCTTAATCCCATCTTTTCTTTTGAAGCACCTTTTTCAACCATTGCCTGCACTTCAAGAATCATCTCTTTTGAAAAAATTTCTTTCTTTTTCAACTTTTCTTCCAAAAGATTTAAGGCCAGAAAGTAATTACGAACTTCTTGTTCTGGTTTTAAAAAATGTTTGTGAGGATCACTATCAATGGCTTCATTTGCCTGTTTTTCAGTCAATGGATTCCCCTCAATCTTATTAGAAGCATATGAACTTTTTTTCTTGGAGTTTTTTCTAAGTTTATTTTTTGTAACAGGTGGCATTTCTATCGTGCTGAGAGAAAAACGATTTTCATCAATTTCCGATATCCTTTTTAAAATTTCATTCGTTAACATGACCTTTATCACATTATCCACCTCCATTTCATCAATATATATTATATCGTTTCGTAAATTATTTTTCCACTAATATTTCACTATTTTTTCACTATTTTTCATTATTTCATCGCCTTCGCCAACGAAGCCAGCAATGTTTTCTTCTCAACCGACATTCCAGATTTTTTACTCCGGCTGATTATCAAGCCAGTCATCAAAACTCTTTTTTGAAATTCTGTATTTTCCACCATCCAACTGAATCCAACGGAATTCTTTTTTTCTTTAATAATGCATAGACCGTTGGGCGGCTCACATCTAATATTTCCTGTATTTCCTTTACGGTATAACATCTTTTTTTCTTTATGAGTTCTTCCCGGTCACTTAAAATTGCAATCATTTCGTCTATCACATCTTCCAGTCTAGGCTCCGTGTAACGATACAAGTATCCTAACATCCTGGTCGCCGTATAATCTGTATTCAAATTCTTATAGGCTATCTCTGCACAAAGTTCTTTCGGATATCCTTTAGCAAGTAAAACCTTGTATAATTCATCTGTTCTTTCTGATCCCATAAACCATCTCTCCTGTAAATTTTATTCTACTTAAATCAATACGCCCTCCAAATGATCTAGCTCATGCTGACATATCTGTGCAGTCCAACCGTCAAATTTTAAATCCTGTTTTTCATCTTCAAAAGTCTATTTCATAATAATTTCAACATTTGTTCAGGAAATCAAGATGATCAAGAATTCTATCTATATAAAATCAAAAAGTGATAGTTGCTCACACTTATCTTTTTCTTCATAGGTATGCAGATATTCAAACACTTTATCATTATCATGAACAATATGATATTTATCACATGTTTGATCGAATATCTTCAACAGTCTTTTTTCATTTGGACTCGGCAAAATATATTGATTACCATAACAGGCAATATATTTTTCTTTCAGCCCGGGAAACAGACGATCCAATTGTTTATAGAAGTATTCACGATTCCCTTCTCGCAAAGTCAAACCCATACCAAAATTTATAATCCCATACACTTTTGCTTCAACGCAATAGTTTAATATGCCACGCAGATTTTCTTCAGTATCGTTGATAAACGGCAATATCGGACACAACCATACAACCGTAGGAATGCCCTCTTGATGCAAAATCTTTAACGCTTCATACCGTTCTTTGGTTGTGCTCACATTAGGCTCTAATTTCCGACACAACTGTTCATCGTAAGTAGTTAATGTCATCTGTACGACACATTTCGTTTTTTCATTGATTCTTTTTAAAATATCTAAATCACGAAGCACTTGGGTTGATTTCGTGATCAGGGTAAATCCAAACCCATATTTTTCAGCAAGTAACAATGATTTTCTCACATACTGCAAGTCATTTTCCAATGGAATATATGGATCGGTCATTGCTCCGGTACCTATCATGCACCGCTTCCGTTTTCTTTTCAGAACATCTTCCAGCAGCTCAAGTGCATTCCGCTTTACTTCAATGTCTTCAAATGCATGATCCATATGATAGCAATTACTTCTTGAATCACAATAAATGCAGCCATGCGTGCATCCCCGGTATAGATTCATTCCATTGGATGCCGATAAAATCCCTTTTGATGTTACATAATGCATTTCCCCAAAACACCCTTTCATCTATCGCCTACTCTTGTTTCCTACACACATCTGGAAGAGATAATTAACCTTTTATTCTTCTTATGAAAATAGAAAAAGCAGGTCATGACTCAGCTAATCCAGCTAATCATTTCCTGCTTTATCTGACCGTTCCCTGCGAGAATCGAACTCACAACTAGTGCTTAGGAGGCACTTGTTATATCCATTTAACTAAGGGAACATGCATCTGCTTTGCCGAAACAAAGCAATACGTTTTTTCACACTGTTATTAGTATACCAAATATTCTCTCATTTTGAAATACTTATTTTGAAACTTTTTAAAACTTTTTCGCCTTCCCGCTTTTACCGGAAATTAATCATTCCCTGCAGCCATATGTTTGCCTTGAATCTGCGTCCCACTTCCGGCACCCCAAAGACACTGTCTTTCGGTACACAGACATCAAACTGCAGCTCATTGACATCCATTGTGAATACATAGAGCTCCTTTGCGGTTCTCTCATTTCTGCATTCCCGTATTTTTAAAATTTCTCCCAGAATGGAATACTGATCACATTCTGCACCGTACGGCATAAAGTATGTATCTACAATTGTATAGACATCGTTTGTCATCAACTTCTTGGAAACTTTCGAGTAAGTATCCATGTCATCTAAAGTCAGCGTCTCCATCGCTTTCTCATCACCACTTTTTGCTGCACTTAACAGGAGCATCCGGTTTCTCGCTTCCTCCTGCTGACTCTGAACCTGATGATCATTCTTTTTGATCGGAAGTAAAATACTTCCGGAAAGCGCCATACATGAAAGTGTGAGCGATGTAGTCTTTTTAGAAACTCCGCCGGCATTTTTCATCTGTTTGTATTCCATGCCGTTGATCAGATGGAAAATGAGGGTAATCCCGACCCGGACATCTTCGCACACACCAAGGTACATTTCCCTGTCAATCCTTTTTTCCACAATGATATCTTCATAAGAAGTAATACCACTCCCCTTTAAATAAGGGAAGTAGTATTCCATCTCAAATTTCTCACCATCACAGTCCCCGCACAAAATAATCCCCATATCTTCAGAATATTCCTTTCGGTATTCACAAAATATTCCATCTTCCGCGCCCGCTGTCTCTTCATGGCTTGTGAAATTTTCCTCTGTATCTTTCAGAACTTCTTTCAGTTCTTTTTTCGTTTTCAGATGGTCAAATCCGATTGCTTTTAAATACTGATGCACGTTTTTTTCCTCTATTTGATCTCAGTCTTACCACCCATATATGGTTGTAATGCAGCAGGAATCTTAATAGAACCGTCTGCCTGAAGGTTGTTCTCCAGAAATGCGATCAGCATTCTAGGTGGTGCAACGACTGTGTTATTTAATGTGTGGGCAAAATATTTTCCGTCCTCACCTTTTACTCTGATATTTAATCTTCTTGCCTGGGCATCTCCGAGGTTTGAACAGCTTCCAACTTCAAAATATTTCTGTTGTCTTGGTGACCATGCCTCTACATCGACAGATTTCACTTTCAGATCCGCAAGGTCTCCGGAACAGCATTCCAGTGTACGAACCGGAATATCAAGAGAACGGAACAGATCTACTGTATTTTTCCACATCACATCATACCATTTCATACTCTCTTCCGGTTTACATACAACGATCATTTCCTGCTTTTCAAACTGGTGAATGCGGTAGACACCTCTCTCCTCAATTCCATGTGCTCCTTTTTCTTTACGGAAACATGGGGAGTAGGAAGTCAGTGTTCTTGGCAGTGTCTTTTCATCAAGCATAGTATCGATGAATTTTCCGATCATAGAGTGTTCACTTGTACCGATCAGATATAAGTCTTCCCCTTCAATCTTGTACATCATAGAATCCATCTCTGCAAAGCTCATAACGCCTGTTACCACATTGCTGCGGATCATAAACGGAGGAATACAGTAAGTAAATCCGCGGTCGATCATAAAGTCACGCGCATAAGAAATTACTGCTGAATGTAATCTTGCAATATCTCCCATCAGATAGTAGAATCCGTTTCCGGCCACTTTTCCTGCACTTTCCAAATCGATTCCATCAAATTTTTCCATAATTTCTGTATGATATGGAATCTCATAATCTGGTACAACCGGTTCCCCATATCTCTCTAATTCCACATTTTCACTGTCATCTTTTCCAATCGGAACAGACGGATCAATGATGTTTGGAATCGTCATCATGATTGTCTTGATCTTCTCTTCTACTTCTTTTTCTTCCACTGAAAGCTTCTCAATCGTATCTCCCTGAGCTGATACTTGTCTTTTGTACTCTTCTGCTTCTTCCTTTTTCCCTTGAGCCATGCATGCTCCGATCATTTTGGAAATTTTATTTTTCTCCGCACGAAGCGCTTCTACTTCCTGCTTAATCTCTCTGTTTCTCAGATCCAATGCAATTACTTCATCCACAAGCGGAAGTTTGCTGTCCTGAAATTTGTTCTTAATATTCTGCTTTACAATATCTGGATTCGCTCTTAAAAATTTAATATCTAACATTTATTTTTCTCCTCATACCTTTTATTTTTTCAAATCTGCAATGTCTTTGAGCGCATATGCTTCCTGGAAAATTGCTTTTTCTAATGATTCCGTTTCTTCCGATGACAGTTCTACATAACTTTCACCTTTTACGATCTCCTTAATATAGTTGTAGCAGCCTTCCCGGCTATGCATTGCATTTAGCACAAATCCATTGTCATTTGCATCAAGCAGCGTCAACACAAAGCTGAGATTTCCTCCCATCTCCTGAAATGCGTCGTACTTGACAATTCCAATCTTTTGATAATTTCCCTCCAGCCTCCGGTAAATCTCTTTTATATTCTGCCGGTTCAACTTTGCCATATGGGATAAATTATCAATCTCATCCAGTCGATCCGTAATACTCTGCTCCATCGACCTTCCGTCTTTGCCTTTCATAAATGCATTGTAACTGCTTTTTAACCGATTATATTTCATATGAATACTTATGACAAGTGCAAATAAAATCACGATCAAAATCAGCAATCCAATGAAAAGAAATACCGGATCAAACCCAAGATGAAATAGTAAACTGTCTTCCATATTTCCTCCTTTTTCAAATGGTTCGTGTATCGGTTCTACTGATGGATAGACATGATCATTTCAAATATATGTTCCAACTCTTCGTCTGAATAATATTCAATCTCTATTTTTCCTTTTCCCTTTGATTTCTGATTGACACTGACTTTCGTTCCGATCACTGTCCTCATTTTTTCTTCCAGATCCCGGTAAATAAAATCATTGCTGTTATCTTTTTTCGGTTTTTCCTTTTTCGGTGTCTTCAAAGCTTTTACAAGTTTTTCCGTGTCACGCACGCTCAGTTTTTCATCGAAAATTTTGTTGGCAAGAATATATTGCTGCTCTTTATCTTCTATTGCAAGAAGCGTTCTTGCATGTCCTGTAGAAATCATGTCATCAATAATCATCTGCTGCACTTTTTCATCAAGCTTCAACAAACGCATGGAGTTTGTAACCGCTGTTCTGCTCTTCGAAACACGTTCTGCCACTTCGTCCTGCTTTAATTGAAATTCTTCCAGCAGCCTCTTGAATGCCTGAGCCTCCTCAATCGGATTGAGGTTTTCCCTCTGAATATTTTCGATCAAGGCAATCTCCACCATTTCCTGATGAGAGTATTCTCTGACAATTACCGGAACTTCTTTTAATCCTGCCATTTTTGCAGCACGCCATCTTCTTTCTCCGGCAATAATTTCATAATAATCACCTTTTTTTTGAACAAGAAGTGGCTGAAGTACACCAAATTGCCGAATAGAATCTGCCAGTTCAATCAGAGAATCCTCATCAAAATTTTTCCTTGGCTGAGCACGATTTGGCTCTACTTTTGTTATCTTTACTTTTTGTTCTCCAAGTACAGGCATTGTTGCTTTTTCTTTTACAGACGCCTGCCCACTTGTCTTTTCTTTGCTCGTATTCGCCTTTGGTTTATGATCCGGAATCAGGCTGTCCAACCCTTTTCCAAGACCGCCTCTTTTTACTGCCATTACTCTTCTCCTTTATGAATCACTTCTTCTGCCAAAAGCATATAACTTTCAGCTCCCGATGATTTTGGGTCATAAATATTAATTGGCAATCCATGACTTGGCGCTTCTGCCAGTCTGATATTTCTCGGTATAATTGTCTTATAAATTGTCTGATCCAAATTATCCTTTACATTTTCCACTACCTGAAGCGACAGATTTGTTCTGGCATTATACATTGTAAATACAACACCTTCCATCTCCAAATCCGGGTTCAGTCTTTCTTTCACCAATTCAATTGTGTGCATAAGCTGACTCAAACCCTCCAGCGCATAATACTCACACTGGATCGGAACCAAAACAGTATCTGCTGTTGTCATTGCATTAATCGTCAACATACTCAGTGACGGAGGGCAGTCTACAATTACAAAATCATAATTTTCTCTGATTTTTGCCACTTCATCGCGAATGATAAATTCCTTGTTTTCTACACCAATTAATTCAATCTCCGCAGCCGACAGATCAATGTTTGTAGGAAGTAAGTCAAGATTTTCAAAAACCTCTTTGCACAGGCACTCTTCTACACTCGCGCGCCCAATGATCAGATCATATACTGTTCTCTCTACATTATCTTTGTCAACTCCCAACCCACTCGTCATATTTCCCTGTGGGTCCATATCTATCGCTAATACTCTTTTACCCAACGCGCTCAAGCATGAGGATAAGTTAATAGCTGTGGTCGTTTTTCCTACGCCGCCCTTCTGATTGGCAACTGCTATTATTCTTCCCATATTAGTGTCCCCTTTCTCTTGCTTTTTTATTATAACACTAAAAGGAAGTTTAATCTACACAATGTTTCACGTGAAACATTTATTTTATTTTTGTTCTAATGTTTCACGTGAAACATTTTTCTATTTCAGCTTTTCTTGATTTCTTTTGTGTAGTATAATAGAAAAAAAGAAACTGAATTAAAGTATACTGTAATGTCATTCTTTATTATATCACAAAGTACCTTACAGGAATACCGCCACGAAAGGAGTTCTTCTATGAGTTGGAAAAAGAAGCTTACAACAGGAGCCGTTCTGGCATCATTGACAGCCGGAACCATTTATACAATCAACAAAATTATTTCTTTTACATCTACACTCGATAACTTACTTTGCAAAGACGAAGGTCAATATTTTGACTGGAGATTTGGAAAAATATTTTATAGAAAGCAGGGAGAGGGAAAACCACTGCTCTTGATTCATGACTTAACTGTAAATAGTTCTTCCCATGAGTGGAATAAACTGTTAAAATCTTTGAAAAAAACAAACACCGTCTATACAATCGATTTATTAGGCTGCGGGCATTCTGAAAAGCCGCATCTTACTTATACAAACTTTCTCTACGTCCAGTTACTTACTGACTTTATAAAAACTGTCATCCGTGAAAAAACTGATGTGATCGCTACTGGCGCTTCTTCATCTTTTGTTTTAATGGCATGCGCGAACGATAACAGCATTATTGACCGGATTATGATGATTAACCCAATGAATTTGTCTACACTTGCAACCATTCCAACAAAACGTACAAAATTTTTGCGCTATTTACTTTTGACTCCGCTTATCGGAACTTTCTTGTATAATATTCTGATGAGCAAACGGCTGTCAGAGCAGAACTTTTTTGAAGATAAGTTTCAAAATCCAGAATTTTTAGATTCCGAGATCAAAAACTCTTACTACGAAGCATCTCATCTGGATTGTTCACATGGAAGATATCTGCTCGGAAGTTTGTTGGGGCGCTACACAAATGCCAATATATTTCATGCTCTGAAAAATATTAATAACAGTATTTTTCTCATCGCCTCAACCGGTGCCGGAGAAAATATCGCAATTGCAGAACAATATCGGAATTACATTCCATCCATTGAAATTGCAACACTAAAAGACAGTGTACATTTTCCGCAGCTTGAAACGCCACAGGCACTCCTCGAACAGATTGATCTGTTCCTTGGAGCAGAGGAAGATTCTTAATAAATTTACAGAAGATATAAAAAGAAGGACAAAATGGAGATTTCAATCTTCCATTCAGTCCTTCTTTTATTTTCAGACACATCTCAGCGCCAATTTCTACTCAACTCCCAACGGTTCTTTTGCCGGAAGCCCTGCCTTTCTAGGATACTTCTTCGCAGTCGGTTTTACTTTTTCAATTTTCACAAAGGATCTTCCGATCTCGCTTCCCGGAAGCTGAAATTTGATCACTTCTCTGAGATTTCCTCCAAGGATCGCAACTGCTTTCTTTGCCTGTGCGACTTCCTCATCAATCTCTCCCGATTTATATGGAAGGAACACGCCTCCTTTTTTCACATATGGCAGGCAATATTCTGACAGTGTCGCCAGATTTGCCACTGCTCTGGACACACAGAGATCAAACTGCTCTCTGTACTCCGTCTGCTTTGCATAATCCTCTGCCCTTCCGTGAATAGCTCTAATTCCTTCCAGCTGCAGTTTTTCGATGACTACATTGAGAAATTTGACTCTCTTATTCAACGAATCTAACAGCACAACTTCCAACTCTGGAAATACGATTTTCAGTGGAATGCCCGGGAACCCGGCCCCCGTGCCCACATCAATCACACTTTTTACAGACTTCATGTCCATTGCTTTTACGATGGAGACAGAGTCTACAAAATGCTTTTCATTCACTTCCTCGTATTCTGTGATTCCGGTAAGATTCATAAACTCATTCCATTCCACAAGAATCTCATAGAACAAATCAAACTGTTCTTTCTGTCTCTCGTCCAATACGATTCCTAATGCACTTAACTTCTCTTCAAATTTATGACTGCTCATCTTTTTCCCTCTTACTTCCATAACTTTCCATATAAACAAGCAATACAGAGATATCTGCCGGTGAAACTCCCGAAATTCTCGATGCCTGTCCGATTGAAATTGGACGATATTGATTCAGCTTCTGCTTTGCCTCGATGCGGAGACTTCCGATTTCATCGTAGTTGATCGCATCCGGAATCCGTTTTGTCTCTAACTTTTTAAACTGCTCTACCTGCTTCATCTGACGTTTGATATAACCATCATACTTGATGCGAATATTAATCTGTTCCACCACTTCTTCACTCAATTCGGTTCTTTCCGGATCGATTGCCTCCAGTGCTTCATAAGATAACTCCGGACGACGGATCAGCTCTGCCAGCGTAATTCCGTTTTTTAGCGGAGTGCTTCCGTATTGTTCCAGTACTTCCTGCACGGGCTTGGATGCACCTACATTTGTGTGCTCCAGCCGCTCTACCTGTTCCTCGATCTGCTGCTCTTTCTTCTTCAGATTCTGATAACGCTCCTCATCGATCAACCCAACCTGATATCCAATCTCAGTCAGACGCTGATCTGCATTATCCTGTCGGAGAAGTAAGCGGTATTCCGCTCTCGATGTCATCATCCGGTATGGTTCATGGCTTTCTTTTGTCACAAGATCATCGATCAGAACACCAACATATCCCTGGGAACGATCGATGATGATCTGCTCTTTTCCAAGCACTTTCCTCGCCGCATTGATTCCTGCTACAAGACCTTGTGCTGCGGCCTCCTCATATCCGGAACTTCCGTTAAATTGTCCTCCGCTGAACAGACCGCTGATCTTTTTAAATTCCAGTGTGGCGTAGAGCTGTCTGGCATCAATACAGTCATATTCGATCGCATAGGCATTGCGGACAATCTTTGCATGCTCCAGCCCCGGTACACTCCGGTACATTTCATACTGGACATCCTCCGGAAGCGAGCTGGACATTCCGCCGATATACATCTCATTTGTGTCAAGCCCTTCCGGCTCAATAAACACCTGATGGCGGTCCTTATCTGCAAACTTTACAACCTTATCCTCGATTGACGGACAGTATCTCGGACCGGTTCCCTCGATCATTCCTGAGAATAACGGAGAACGGTCCAGGTTCTCCCGGATGATCTGATGTGTCCTTTCATTCGTATAAGTCAGCCAACAGGACACCTGATCGATCTGTACCTCTTCGGGATCTGTCGTAAAGGAAAAAGGAACCACTCTCTCATCTCCGAACTGCTCTTCCATCTTTGTGAAATCAATAGAATTGCGGTCGATCCGCGCCGGCGTCCCCGTCTTAAAACGATACATCTCCACTCCAAGTTCTTTGAGACAATCACTTAAATAGTTTGCCGCCTTCAGACCATTTGGCCCGCAATCTTCACTGACTTCCCCGTAAATACATCTGGATTTTAAATACGTTCCAGTACATAACACTACCGCGTCACAGTGATAAATTGCCCCTGAAAATGTCTTAACTCCTGTCACTTTTCCATTTTCCACAAGAATTTCCGTGATTTCTGCCTGCTTGATATCCAGGTTCTCCTGCTGTTCCAGCACCTTTCTCATCTCTGTGCTGTATCTCGCTTTGTCCGCCTGTGCGCGCAGAGAATGCACTGCAGGCCCTTTTGATTTATTTAACATCTTGGACTGGATAAATGTCCGGTCAATGACCTTTCCCATCTCTCCTCCGAGCGCATCCACCTCCTTGACAAGATGTCCTTTTGAGCTTCCGCCAATGTTCGGATTGCATGGCATCAGTGCAATACTATCTACACTCACAGTAAACATGATCGTTCTGACACCGAGCCTTGCAGCCGCCAGAGCTGCTTCACATCCCGCATGTCCCGCACCGATCACGGCGATTCCATATCTGTCTTTATTTTCCCATACAGAACTTGCTGAATATTTCATTTACCAAATCTTCTCCTATCGTCTCCCCGGTGATACTTCCAAGCGCCTCATAGGCATCCATAAGGTCAATGGAATAGAAATCCTCCGGCATGTTATTTTCAATACTTCCAATTACTTTTTCCAAACTGTCATAAGCGTTCTGGAGAGCTGTTTTCTGTCGGATATTTGTAATATATACTTCGTCATTGAAAGAAACCTTTCCTTCAAAAAACATCTCTTTCAGCGCATGCTCGACTTCCTCGATCCCATGCTCCTGCTTTGCCGATATTTCGATCATCGGCTTTTCTGCATATTTTTGCAGCATTTTCTTCGTGATCACAGTATCCAGATCCGATTTGTTCAAAAGGATCAATGCCTGCTTCTCCCGGATCATCTCAAGAATCTGCTCATCATTCTCATCCAGTGTGCGCGATGCATCGACAACATAGATAATCAGGTCTGCATCCTTTGCATAATCTTTCGCCTTGTCAACTCCGATCTTTTCGACAATGTCTTCTGTATCGCGGATTCCCGCCGTGTCTATAATATTGAGGCTGATCCCGTTGATCTGAATATTTTCCTCAAGAATATCCCTCGTTGTTCCTTCAATATCCGTCACGATCGCCCGCTCTTTTCCTGCAAGCACATTTAACAGCGAAGACTTCCCTGCATTTGGCTTTCCTACGATAACAGTCTGGATCCCTTCCTTGATTATTCTACCATTATCTGCACTCTCTAACAACCTGCGAATTGCCTCCAGAAGCTTTTCTACGGTTCCCTGAAGCTTTTCCCCATATCCGTCAATACTGATATGTTCCGGATCATCCAACGCTGTCTCAATAAACGCTGTGTGATATAAAATCTCCTTGCGGATCTCCGATATTTTTTCCAATACAGACCCCTTTAACTGACTTACAGAACTCTTCAAGGCATATTCATTTTTAGACTGTATCACATCGATGACCGCCTCTGCCTGTGACAGATCCAGCCTTCCATTTAAGAATGCTCTCTTCGTAAATTCTCCCGGCTCCGCCGGTCTTGCGCCGTATTTGATCACGGTCTCAAGAATCCGCTTCATCACATATACTCCGCCGTGGCAGTCAATTTCAACGGTATCCTCTCCTGTGTAGCTGTGGGGCCCTTTCATCAAAAGCACCAGAACTTCATCGATTGTCTCCTCACCATCCATAATATATCCATAATGGATCGTATGACTTTTCTCATCAGAAAGCTTTTTGTCCTTTTTCTTTCCTTTGTATATGCGGTCAATGATTGCAAAAGCTTCTTCCCCGCTGATCCGGATAATTCCGATTCCGGAGGCTGTCATCGCCGTTGCGATCGCTGCGATTGTATCTTTTATCATCTTTCCCTGTCTCTCCTTTCCGCTGTCCATTCCTCTTCTAAGACAGTTTTTAAAAAAGGCAGCATTAAAATAATGCTGCCTGAATTTCTTTGTTATTGTCTTTTGGACGGTGTGATCACGACTCTTCTGTATGGTTCTTCTCCTTCACTGTGAGTTGACACATACTTGTCTGACTGTAATACAGAATGAATGATTCTTCTCTCATACGGATTCATCGGCTCCAGAGAGACCGGTTTTCTTGTACGTTTTACTTTATGTGCAATATTCTTTGCAAGGTTTTCCAGTGTCGCTTTTCTTCTTGCACGATAATTTTCTGTATCCAGTTTTACACGAATATATCCATCCTGTGTTTTATTTGCCACACGGTTTGTCAAATACTGAAGGGAGTCTAATGTCTGACCTCTCTTGCCGATCAGAATACCCATATTTTCCCCTTCCAGTTCAATACAGAGTGTTCCTTCACTGTCCACTTCGGAATGAATCTTGACTTCCATATCCATTGTCTTTAAGACATCCTGCAAAAACTTTTCAGATTCCCGGATTGTTTCTTCTGTAATCTTCACAGAGGAACGCTCCTCTTTTTCTACTGTCTTTGCTGCCGGTGCATGATGTTCTGTCTTCTTTGCTGGAGCATGCTGACGCTTCTCTTCTCTTTTTGGTTCCGGTTTCACTTTCGGTTTGTCAAATTTGATCTCATCCAGTTCTACCGGTGCTTCCGCTGTCTTCTTTCTTCTCGCTGAGATCACAGCCTGTTTTGCCCCAATTCCAAGAAATCCTGAACTTCCTTTTTCGATTACATCATATTCTAACTGATCGCTCGTCACACCTAACTGAATCAATGCTTCTGTGATTGCATCGCTCAGTGTCTTTGCGGATACTCTAATCTCTTCCATTCTTTTTCCCTCCCGTTTCTGATATAGAAATGCGGTTTGAATTAATCGTTTTCGTTAAATTTCCTTACCATGTTTGCTTTTGCTGTAAGGCTTCCCGGTTTTGCAGTTTTACCACGCTCAGCTGCCTGCTGCAGTTTTGCCTCCTGCTCACTGTCTGTTGTATAACTATGTTTCTGCTCTGACGCAATATTGCGGACTTTCTTTGTTGCCATCTGGTTCAGCTCTTCTGTGGAAACTTTCTTCTTCTCGTATTTCTTCTTAGCTTTTTCCATATTTTTCTTCACGAGCTCATCCATGTCCATACGGTCAAGATATTTGTTGATTGCCACCTGCTGTACCGAACGGCAGACCGCACTGAAGATCCAGTACAGACCAAGACCTGCCGGCATTGTGAAACACATAAACACTGAGAACAACGGCATGATCATATTCATTGTCTTCATAGAATTCGCCATCGGATTATCTCTGTCATCCATTCCAGGAGACTGAGGCATCAGCTTAATGTTGATCCACTGTGTCAGACCGGATAATACCGGAATCAGAAGCGCAACAATCGCAACAAGAATCGCACCGTTCTTCAAACCATCCATCATCAGGTTTACAGGTGCATCTGAAATATTTGCGCCCAAAAAGTTATTAATATGTGAAATCTGCCCGGATGTGGAATCAATTAAGGATGAAAGATCCGGGAATTTATCTTTTAATGTATCCCATGTACTTGGCTGGAATTTGTAAAGTACGTCTACGATCGTGTTTGTCTTCGTATAGTCAAACTTGTCCGGATTGATCAGAATCGGGCTTGCCGAACCAATCTTCTCCATAATCTTCTGATAGCCGTCTGTTCCCATGATCCCATTCACAAGCGGCATATACATTTCCTTCACTCCGCCTACATATGCCGGAATATTCTGGATAACCTTCCACAATGCAAGTAAGATCGGGAACTGGATCAGTAACTGAAGACATCCGCCCATCTGTGAGGTTCCGTACTTATCGTACACCATCTTCATTTCTTCCTGCATTTTCAGCATGGAGTCCTGATCTCGTTTGTTCTTGTACTTTTTCTGAATCGCCTGAAGTTCAGGGTTCATTACTGCACTTAACTTTGAAAATTTCTGCTGTTTGATTGTAAGCGGAATCATAAATGTATAGATGATAATTGTAAATAAAATAATACACAAACCTATATTTTCGATTCCGAATGCACTACTCAGCACATTAAAGATACCATCCATTAATTTACCGAGCAGCCACGCCACTTGTCCTATAATTGGCGTCGTCGATTGTGTCAAAAGAATACCTGTCATTTTTTCCTCCTTTAAGGCACAGGGTCATACCCGCCTTTTGCAAATGGATTGCAACGTAAAATTCTCCATATAGTTAATAACCCACCCTTTAAAGCCCCATATTTCTCAATCGCTTCAATTCCATATTGAGAACATGTGGGAAAATAAATGCAGTGAGTTGTTCTTTTTAACCCGGATAAATATTTCTGGTAAAACCTGATAAGTGCAATAAATATCTTTTTCACCGATTTTACATCTCCATTTTATTACTTATATATGTTATGAAGTCTTCCCAGGTGGATCAATGCGCTTTCCATCTCTCTGTACGAGCGCCCATTGGCACTCACTCTCGCAATCACTACAATATCATATCCACTCTGAAAATGTTCTTCTTGTAATCGATAACTCTCTCTGATCAATCGTGTCAGCCGGTGCCTCACGACACTGTTGCCAACTTTTTTGCTGACAGAAATACCAAGCCGGTTCTCTCCGGATTGGTTCTCTTTTACATACATTACCAGATACTTATTTGCATAAGACTTTCCAGTCTTATAAACAATCTGAAAATCTTGATTTTTCTTCAATGATTCGGAAAATTTCATTATTATCTTCTCCTGATTTTTAAAGAAGAAAAGGCCACATATATGCGGCCTACGCTGATAACTGTTTTCTTCCTTTTGCTCTTCTGGCAGCTAAAACTTTTCTTCCACCAGCTGTGCTCATTCTTGCTCTGAATCCATGAACTTTCGCTCTAGATCTCTTTTTTGGTTGGAATGTCATTTTCATTGAAATCCACCTCCTTAGACATGAAACCTATATATATAAATATAGACATATTATTTTTTAGACATCGTATTTCATTATAAGCATAAAATGCCGTTTCGTCAAGATAATCCTTTCATTTTCTTTTGATTTTCTCGATTTTTTCCATTTTTCCACACCCATGATATCTCCTCAAGTTTCTTTGCTTTTATGCTTTTTTCATTCTCTTCCTTTTCCACTTTTTCTGACTGTTTTTTCCCTTTTTCCTCCTTCTTTTTCATAAACAGAAGGGAGCACGACATTTTTCCACACATCATCTAGTGTTCTTTCCCGAAAAAAGCCTGTGGATATCCCACAATATAGTGTTTGGCAAAAATGTTATCCACAAATTGTGGATAACTTGTGGATAACTATAAGGATAACCTGTGGATTCGATGTTTATAGACGATTTATCCACCTCAAAAATCCTTATTTTGGGGGATTTTCCACTGTCTATAAAGTTATCCACACTTATTTCCATTGCTTAAATATGGGTTTTGATGTAAAATATAGTGGAGAGATTGTCTACAAATTTCTTTTACTATAATACTTAGGAGTTAGAAGAATGAATATTGTTGAGGAAAATTGGGAAGAAATTATACAAAAATTAAAAATTGAGCACAGTCTTACGGATGTTTCTTTCAAAACGTGGATTCTTCCACTGAGAGTATATAAGGTAACAAGTAATACTGTGTACATTCTTGTGAATTTAAAAGCAAGTATTGATTATATTAAGAACAAATACCTGCTGCCGTTCCAGGTATGTATTGCCGAAGTTGTCGGCAAAGAATATGAAGTGAAGTTTATTGCCGAAAATGAATTTGATCCGAGAGATTTTGAGGATAAAACCGCCACACCGAAATCAAAAGTAACCGTATCGCAGGCTGCAAACCTGAATCCCAAGTATACATTTGATACTTTTGTCGTTGGTGGAAACAACAATTTTGCACATGCTGCATCACTTGCAGTCGCAGAATCACCGGGTGAAGTCTATAATCCCCTCTTCTTATACGGAGGTGTCGGACTTGGAAAAACCCATCTTATGCACTCCATCGCTCACTTTATCTTAGAAAATGAGCCAGAGAAAAAAGTATTATATGTAACAAGTGAAACGTTTACAAATGAACTGATTGAAGCAATCAAAAACGGTAAAACCGGCAATGAGTCCGCAATGACTGCTTTTCGTGAAAAATACAGATCGATTGACGTCCTTTTAATAGATGATATTCAGTTTATTATAGGAAAAGAAAGTACACAGGAGGAATTCTTCCACACGTTTAATCATCTTCACATATCCGGCAAGCAGATCATTATCTCCAGTGATAAGCCTCCAAAAGACATTGAAACACTGGAAGCCCGTCTCCGCTCCCGCTTTGAATGCGGCTTAGTCGCAGATATTTCCTCACCTGATTATGAGACACGAATGGCAATTCTCAGGAAAAAGGAAGAATTGGACGGACTGGACAAATACAATATTCCGGATGCTGTTATGCAATACATTGCTTCTAATGTAAAGTCAAATATCCGTGAGCTTGAAGGCTCCTTAAACAAATTGATCGCATTGTATAAGTTAAAAAATGCACCGATCGATATCAATCTGGCCGCGGAAGCGCTGAAAGATATCGTTTCGCCGAATGAAAACAGACAGGTCACTCCTGAGTTGATCCTGGATGTTGTTTCTGAGCACTTTAATATCTCGATTGCCGACTTAAAAAGCGGCAAAAGAAACGCCGAAATCGCAATTCCACGCCAGATTGTGATGTATTTATGCCGTACAATGACCGATACTCCGCTCAAGGCGATCGGTCTGACACTTGGCGGACGCGATCACTCGACGATCAGTCACGGAGTAGATAAGGTTGCCGCCGATATCAAAGCCAGCGACACTTTCAGCAATACGATTGATATTATTAAGAAAAAATTAAATCCGGTTTAGATCGTTATTTTTTTAACGGCTCTTGTGGATTGATATGTGGAAAAACTGTGGATAGATTGTTCGTTCATTGTGGATAATTTTTTCTGTGGAAAACTCGCTTAAGTTATCCCAATTCTGCGAACGTATTATCCTTTGTTTTTCCACATAGTTTTCGAGCGTTAAAATCGCTTAACCATAGGGATTTTTAGGGTTATCCACATATCCACAGCCCCTACGGCGGTTACGGCGGATAACTTTCATATATTTACTCAAAGCAAATACCGAAAGGAGTTATACACATGAAAATCATTTGCACAAAATCAAATTTAGTCAAAGGTGTAAGTATTGTCTCCAAAGCAGTTCCTTCTAAAACAACGATGCCAATCTTAGAATGTATCTTGATCGATGCAACAACAGACACGATCAAATTAACAGCGAATGATATGGAACTTGGAATTGAAACTACGATTGAAGGAACCATTCTTCAAAAAGGAATCATTGCACTGGATGCTAAGATTTTTTCAGAAATTGTACGAAAACTTCCTGATAATGAAGTTATTATTGAAACAAACAGTAATCTGCAGACACTGATCACCTGTGAAAAAGCTAAATTTAACATCTCCGGAAAATCCGGAGAAGATTTTTCTTATTTACCTTATATCGAGAAAAAGGATTGCATCACTCTTTCCGAATTTACATTAAAAGAAGTAATTCGTCAGACGATTTTCTCAATCTCTGACATGGACAGCAACAAGCTGATGTCCGGAGAATTGTTTGAAGTTGATCAGAATATTCTGAAAGTGGTTTCCCTGGACGGACACCGTATTTCTATTAGAAAAATCGAGTTAAAGGAATCTTATGCGCCTAGAAAGGTTGTCGTTCCAGGAAAGACACTTCAGGAAATCAGCAAAATCCTTTCCGGCGAGACAGAAAGTGAAGTTACCATTTATTTTACAAATAATCACATTGTATTTGAGTTCAGCAACACGGTTGTTGTGTCAAGGCTGATCGAAGGAGAGTATTTCCGTATCGACCAGATGCTTTCAAATGATTATGAGACAAAAGTGCGGATCAATAAAAAAGAACTGTTAAACTGTATCGACCGCGCGACGCTTCTTGTGAAAGAGGGAGATAAAAAGCCGATTATTATCAATATTGCAGATGAGTCCATGCAGCTGAAAATCCAGTCACAGATCGGTTCCATGAACGAAGAGATCATGATCGCCAAAGACGGAAAGGATCTGTTGATCGGATTTAATCCGAAGTTTTTGATCGATGCACTGCGTGTGATCGATGACGAGGAGGTCAGTCTGTACTTCATGAATGCAAAAGCACCTTGCTTTATCAAAGATGAAGAGCAGAGTTATATCTATCTGATCCTCCCTGTAAACTTCAATGCGGCTGCATAAATATACAGCACTATTATGCATATTTATGCAAAAGGCAAAAAGACAGAAGCTCAGAGTCAGATAAAGCTGAAATTAAAACAATGAAGGAACTTATTTTTCACTGTACTAGTGTACTGTCTTATTCACTTTCAGCATAATGAGACAGTACACTAGAGAAAGAAGAGAGTAGAAAATGGAAATTATTAAATTAAGAGATGAGTATATTAAATTAGGTCAGGCGTTAAAGGCGGCAGGTTTGGTGGAATCCGGTGTCGATGCGAAATTTGTCATTCAGGATGGACTGGTGTCTGTCAACGGAGAAACAGAGGTACAGCGCGGAAAGAAACTTTATGACGGAGATGTTGTCACTTTTGATGGACAGGAGATCCGAATTGAGAAATAATAAGAATAGTTGGTGCCGGTATGGTAATTAAGTCATTAAAATTAAAAAATTTTAGAAATTATGATTTTCTCAGCATCGAGTTTGACCATGCTACCAATATATTTTATGGCGATAACGCTCAGGGAAAGACAAATATTCTAGAGGCGGTTTATCTGACAGGAACAACAAAATCCCATAGAGGTACGAAGGACCGGGATTTGATCCGATTTGGGAATGAAGAGTCTCACATTGAGACCGTGGTCGAGAAAGACGGAATGGAGTTCCAGGTGGATATGCATTTGAAGAAGAACAGTCCAAAGGGAATCGCGATCAATAAGATTCCGATCCGGAAGGCAAGTGAGCTGTTTGGACTTGTACATCTTGTATTTTTCTCGCCGGAAGATCTGAACATTATCAAGAACGGACCTGCGGAGCGGAGAAGGTTTATGGATCTGGAATTGTCCCAGCTTGATAAGGTCTATCTGAGTGATCTGGCAAATTATAACAGAATTGTCAATCAGAGAAACCGTCTGTTAAAAGACTGTCGGAACGGTTCAGAACTAAATGAGATGCTGGATTTGTGGGATATGCAGCTGGTTCAGTATGGCAGCCGGATCATGGAAAGACGGGAAAAATTTCTGGAAGAAGTAAATGAAATAATATCTGGAATTCATTATAAATTGACGGGAGGCCGAGAAACGATTACAATTTCATATGAGAAAAACATTGGGCAGATGGAATTCGAGTCGGTTCTGAAAAAGAACAGGGAGCGGGATATTCGGATGAAAAGCACCTCAGCAGGACCACATAGAGATGACATCTGTTTTTTGACAAAAGATATTGATATTCGTAAATTCGGTTCTCAGGGACAGCAGAGGACAGCGGCATTATCTTTGAAGCTTTCTGAGATAGAGATTGTGAGGAAGATGATCAAAGACACACCGGTCCTTCTGCTGGATGATGTCCTGTCAGAACTGGATAAGAACAGACAGAATTATTTATTAGACAGCATTCATGATATACAGACATTGATCACTTGTACCGGTGTCGATGAATTTGTAAATCATCGCTTTTCGATAAATAAAATATTTCATGTAAGTAACGGAGTCGTAGTAAAGGAAAATTAGGAGGACTATAATGAGTACAGAATATGGTGCAGATCAGATTCAGATATTGGAAGGACTGGAGGCCGTAAGGAAAAGACCGGGAATGTACATTGGAAGCACATCTTCCAGAGGTTTACATCATCTTGTATACGAAATTGTAGACAATGCTGTCGATGAAGCACTCGGCGGATATTGTGATACGATCTTCGTATCGATCAACAAAGATAATTCCATCACGGTCATTGACAACGGACGTGGAATTCCGGTCGGAATCAACCACAAAGCAGGGCTTCCGGCAGTTGAAGTCGTATTTACCGTACTGCATGCCGGAGGAAAATTCGGCGGCGGAGGATACAAGGTATCCGGCGGACTTCACGGGGTAGGAGCCTCTGTTGTAAACGCACTCTCAGTATGGCTGGAAGTAGAGATTTACAACGAAGGGAAGATCTATAAGCAGCGCTATGAACGTGGAAAATCTGCCTATCAGCTGAAAGTTGTAGGAGAATGCGAAGCTGGCAAGACGGGAACAAAAGTGACATTTCTGCCGGACGGTGAGATTTTTGAGGAGACAGAGTTTGACTATAACATTTTAAAACAGAGATTCCGTGAGATGGCATTTCTGACAAAAAATCTGAAGATTATCCTTGTGGATGAGAGACCTGAGGAGCGTATCGAGAAGACATTCCACTATGAAGGCGGGATCAAGGAATTTGTGCAGTATTTAAATAAAAGCAAGACGCCTCTTTATGAGCAGATCATTTACTGTGAGGGACAGAAAGACGGAGTTGCAGTGGAAGTGGCAATGCAGCACAATGATTCGTATACAGACAATACATATGGATTTGTAAATAATATCACAACACCTGAAGGCGGTACCCATGTTGTCGGTTTCAGAAATGCGCTCACAAAGACATTCAACGAGTATGCCAGAAAGAATAAGCTGTTAAAGGACAGCGAGCCGAATCTTTCCGGAGAAGATATCAGAGAAGGTCTGACAGCGATTATCAGTGTTAAGATCCAGGATCCGCAGTTTGAAGGGCAGACGAAGCAAAAATTAGGAAACAGTGAAGCCAGAGGTGCTGTTGACAGTGTACTCAGTACACAGTTGGAGATTTTTCTTGAGCAGAATCCGCAGGTTGCAAAAGTTGTGATTGAGAAGTCTGTTCTGGCACAGCGTGCGCGGGAAGCGGCGAGAAAGGCGAGAGATCTTACAAGAAGGAAATCGGCGCTGGAGGGAATGTCACTTCCGGGAAAACTTGCAGACTGTTCGGAGAAGGATGCATCCAAATGTGAGATTTACATCGTAGAGGGGGATTCCGCGGGCGGATCGGCAAAGACTGCCAGAGACCGTGCGACGCAGGCAATCCTTCCGCTTCGAGGTAAGATTCTGAATGTAGAGAAGGCAAGACTGGATAAAATCTACGCAAATGCAGAAATCAAGGCGATGATCACAGCCTTTGGAACAGGAATCCATGATGACTTTGATATTTCAAAACTGCGGTATCATAAGATCATTATCATGACCGATGCCGACGTGGATGGTGCCCATATCAGTACACTTCTTCTGACATTTTTATATCGGTTTATGCCGGAGCTGATCAAACAGGGATATGTCTATCTGGCACAGCCGCCGCTCTATAAATTGGAGAAAAACAAAAAAGTGTGGTATGCTTACAGTGATGAAGAATTAAATAAGATCCTTCAGGAAGTTGGAAGAGATGGAAATAATAAGATTCAGCGTTACAAAGGTCTTGGAGAGATGGATGCAGAACAGCTGTGGGAGACAACGATGGATCCGGAGCACCGTGTGCTTCTGCGCGTGACGATGGATGAGGAATCTTCATCCGAATTAGACCTTACTTTTACGACACTTATGGGAGATAAAGTAGAGCCTAGACGAGAATTTATCGAGGAGAATGCAAAATACGTGCAAAATCTTGATATCTAAAGGTTTTTACAGCGTTGATGAAAATGTATTTCAAGCAAGGAGAAGACAATGGAAGATAATATTTTTGATAAAGTTCATGAGGTTGACCTGAAAAAGACGATGGAAGACTCTTACATTGATTATGCAATGAGCGTTATTGCTTCCCGTGCACTTCCGGATGTCAGAGATGGTCTGAAGCCGGTACAGAGAAGAATCCTCTATTCCATGATTGAACTGAATAACGGACCGGATAAGCCGCACCGTAAGTGTGCCCGTATCGTCGGAGATACGATGGGTAAATATCACCCGCACGGAGACAGCTCTATCTATGGGGCGCTTGTCAATATGGCGCAGGAATGGTCCACAAGATATCCGCTTGTAGACGGTCATGGAAACTTCGGTTCTGTCGATGGAGACGGAGCTGCTGCCATGCGTTACACAGAGGCCAGGTTAAGCAGGATTTCAATGGAACTGACAGCCGACATCAATAAAGACACCGTAGATTTCACACCGAACTTTGATGAGACGGAAAAGGAGCCGGCAGTACTTCCGGCCAGATTTCCAAATCTGCTGGTCAACGGTACGTCAGGAATCGCTGTCGGGATGGCGACAAATATTCCTCCGCACAACTTAAGAGAAGTGATTGCGGCGGTCGTAAAGATCATTGATGATCAGATTGAAGAGAATGGTGAGACGAATATCGATGATATTCTGAAAATCGTGAAAGGACCGGATTTCCCTACGGGAGCAATGATTCTCGGAACAAGAGGAATTGAAGAGGCATATCGCACCGGAAGAGGAAAGATCCGTGTTCGTGCAGTGACGGATATTGAGCCGATGGCAAACGGAAAGAGCCGTATTGTTGTCACAGAGCTGCCGTATATGGTCAACAAAGCACGTCTGATCGAGAAGATTGCAGAGCTTGTACGTGACAAGAAGATTGACGGAATCACAGATTTAAGTGATCAGTCCAACCGGGAAGGAATGCGTATCTGTATTGAACTGCGTCGGGATGTCAATGCAAATGTCGTGTTGAATCAGCTGTACAAGCATACACAGCTTCAGGATACTTTTGGTGTGATCATGCTGGCACTTGTCAATAATGAGCCGAAAGTCATGAACATTCTTGATATGCTGAATCATTACCTCAGACATCAGGAAGAAGTTGTGACAAGACGTACGAAATATGAACTCAATAAGGCTGAAGAGCGTGCCCACATTTTGGAAGGGTTGTTGATCGCCCTCGATAACATTGATGAGGTCATCCGCATTATCCGCAACTCCAAGAATGCGCAGGCAGCAAAAGAAGGACTGATCGAGGCATTTCAGCTGACAGATGTGCAGGCACAGGCGATTGTAGATATGCGTCTGCGAGCGCTGACAGGTCTGGAGCGCGAGAAGCTTGAAAATGAATACAAGGAACTGATGGAGCGCATCGGAGAACTGAGAGCGATCCTTGCAGACAGAAAACTTCTGCTTGGTGTGATCAGGGAAGAAATTCTCGTGATCAGTGGAAAATACGGAGATGACAGAAGAACATCCATTGGATTTGATGAGTTAGATCTTTCCACGGAAGACTTGATCCCGGAACAGGACGTTGTGATCACCATGACAAAGCTTGGATATATCAAGAGAATGACAACGGATACCTTCAAGAGTCAGAACCGCGGCGGAAAAGGAATCAAGGGAATGCAGACCATTGAGGAAGATTATGTGGAAGAGTTATTTATGACTTCGACGCATAATTATATTATGTTCTTTACAAATACGGGACGGGTATACCGGATGAAAGGCTATGAGATCCCGGAGGCAGGAAGAACTGCCAGAGGAACTGCGATCATCAACCTGCTGCAGCTTATGCCGGATGAAAAGATCACTGCGATGATCCCGATTCGTGAATATGAAGATGGAAAATATCTGTTCATGGCGACGAAGAAAGGTCTGGTGAAGAAGACTCCGATCACCGATTATGCAAATGTCAGAAAGACGGGACTTGCTGCGATCACACTCCGCGAGGATGATGAATTGATCGAAGTAAAGATTACAGATAATGAAAAAGACATTATTATGGTCACAAAATACGGCCAGTGTATCCGTTTCAAAGAAAAGGATGTAAGATCCACAGGAAGAACTTCTATGGGTGTCCGCGGAATGAACCTGAGCGACCGCGATGAAGTGATCGGAATGCAGTTACATACACAGGGAGATTATCTTTTGATTGCTTCTGAAAAAGGAATGGGCAAACGTACCGAGATCGGGGAATTTACTTGTCAGAATCGTGGCGGAAAAGGTGTGAAATGCTACAAGATTACAGAAAAGACCGGAAATGTCATCGGAGTAAAGGCAGTCAACGAAGAGAATGAGATCATGATCATCAACACAGAGGGAATCGTGATCCGTATGGAATGTGCGGGAATTTCCATTCTCGGACGTGTGGCATCCGGAGTAAAACTGATCAACCTTGATTCTGATACGAGAGTTGCGAGTATTGCAAAAGTAAGAGAGACTGTCGCTGAGGATCAGATCGAAGAGAAAGCAGGGGAAGAGTCTGCAGTACAGGAAAGTGATTCTAATACAGACGAAGTCCTGTAAGGGAAAACCCACTCCGGCACAGAGTTGATCTGAAATCAATTATGGAAAGTCACAAAAAGAGGTGTGTCTGCATATGCTGAAATCAGGCAGAAAAAGGGATCGTTTAGGAGGTAACTATCTATGATTCAGTTTAGGAATGATACAGCAGATGCATACGCACAGATACGAGGAGATGCAAAACACTCAGAAATACACGGAAATGTTTATTTCTTTGAAATGTATGGCGGAACGCTTGTAGTGGCAGAGGTGGAAGGTCTGCCGAATACAGAAAATGCCCCGAATGGTAATTTCTATGGATTCCATATCCATGAAGGGGCAGTCTGTGCAGGAGATGACAAGGATCCGTTTGCTCAGACAAAGGGGCATTATAATCCGGGAAATACAGTACATCCAAAGCATGCAGGAGATTTTCCGCCATTACTTGCAAATGATGGAATCGCATGGAGTGCTTTTTATACAGAGCGGTTTTATCCGGAAGAAGTCATCGGAAGAACAGTGGTGATCCATGGAATGGCGGATGATTTTCATACACAGCCATCCGGGGATTCCGGAAACAAGATCGCGTGTGGAGAAATTGTATCCGTATCGGAGTAGACGACAGGATTCTTAGTGCAGCTGCATTTTCGAGAGAAGATTTTAAGAGAATATGGAGAAAAAAGAGAAGGAATATCTGGTGACGGGTATTCCTTTTCTTTGCAATGTATACTATAATCTTAGATAGATGAGAAATTGCAGAAGATTCAGGTAGATGAGGAGGTCCCTATGATTCGAACAATAGATGTCAATGAGATTACAAAAAATGTAAAAGAAATGTGTATAGAAGCCAATTATTATCTGTCGGATGATATGAAGACTGCATTGCAGACTGCAGTCAAGACAGAAGAATCAGCGCTTGGCAGACAGATCCTGGAGCAGCTTCAGGAAAATCTGGAGATTGCGGCAGGGGATATGATTCCAATCTGCCAGGATACGGGAATGGCAGTTGTATTTCTGGAAGTTGGACAGGACGTACATTTTACAGGAGGGAATCTGGAGGAAGCTGTCAACGAGGGGGTAAGGCAAGGGTATGTAGAAGGATATCTGAGAAAATCGGTAGTAAAAGATCCGATTCTGAGAGAAAATACCAAGGACAATACACCGGCGGTCATCCATTATAAAGTTGTCTCAGGTGACCAGGTAAGGATCAAAGTGGCGCCGAAGGGATTTGGCAGTGAGAATATGAGTAAGGTCCTGATGTTAAAGCCTGCAGATGGGCTGGAAGGTGTAAAAAGAGCGATTCTGAATACCGTGGCGGAGGCAGGACCGAATGCATGTCCGCCTATGGTGGTGGGTGTCGGAATCGGAGGCACTTTTGAGAAGTGTGCGCTGATGGCAAAGGAAGCATTGACAAGAGAAGTAGGAATTCATTCTGAAATACCATATGTAAAAGAGTTGGAAGAAGAGATGCTGCAGAAAATCAATCAGCTTGGAATCGGACCAGGGGGCTTAGGAGGAGTGATGACCGCTCTTGCAGTCAATGTCAACACGTATCCGACACACATTGCGGGTCTCCCGGTGGCAGTGAATATCTGCTGCCATGTCAACAGACATGTAGTCAGAGAATTGTAAAAAGAGAAAGAGAGGCAGTGCAGATGGAAAAGCATATGACAGTACCGGCAACAAAAGAGCAGGTTCGCCAACTGAAAGCAGGGGATTATGTATACCTGACAGGAACAATTTATACGGCAAGAGATGCTGCTCATAAGAGAATGAATGAAAGCCTTGACAGAGGAGAGAAGCTTCCGGTGGAGCTGGAAGGACAGGTTATCTACTACATGGGACCATCCCCGGCAAGAGAAGGAAGACCAATCGGTTCTGCAGGACCGACAACTGCAAGTCGAATGGATAAGTATGCGCCGAGATTATTGGATTTGGGACTCGGTGCGATGATCGGAAAGGGAAAGAGAAGTAAGGAAGTAATCGATGCAATCATAAGAAACGGTTCGGTTTACTTTGCAGCAGTAGGAGGAGCCGGAGCACTTTTATCCAAATGCATCCACCGTTCAGAAGTGGTTGCCTATGACGATCTTGGAGCAGAGGCAATCCGAAAACTGGAAATAGAAGACTTTCCGGTTATCGTTGTCATTGATAAAGACGGCAACAATCTCTATGAGACAGCGATTGAAACATACAGGAAGAAAACAGAGGAAGTTTAAATGAAACGTATTTTATTAATGGTGTTTAAAAACATTTTTTTGGTGCCGTATATGTGGTGTAAGCTCTGCTATTATGCCGGACATGTAGAAAAATATACAGAGCAGCAGATTTATAAAATGCTGACCTTTATCGTACTTCGGGCAAATAAAGGCGGAAGAGTGACGATTGACGTACACGGGAAAGAAAATATACCGGAGAAAGACGGATTCATGTTTTTTCCAAATCATCAGGGATTATATGACGTACTTGCGATTGTGGAGGCATGCTCCTACCCGTTTTCTGTTGTAGCAAAAAAAGAAGTAGAAAATGTGCAGTTTTTAAAGCAGGTTTTCAAATGTATGAAAGCATATACAATGGACCGCAGTGATGTCAGACAGGCGATGAAAGTAATCAGTGCCGTGAGCAAGGAAGTGGAAAATGGAAGAAACTATTTGATTTTCCCGGAAGGAACGAGGTCAAAGAACGGAAATCATGTGCAGGAATTTAAAGGCGGAAGTTTTAAAGCTGCGACAAAAGCAAAATGTCCGATTGTCCCGGTTGCTCTGATCGATTCCTTTAAGCCTTTTGACACAAACAGCATTGAACCAGTGACTGTTCAGGTTCATTTTTTAAAGCCGATGTTGTATGAAGAATACAAAGATATGAAAACAAATGAAATTGCAGCAGAAGTCAAAAAACGAATTGAAAAAGTAATAGAAGAAAATGTTGCAGAATAAGAGAAGTGGAGAGAAGAATCCGGATAATAAAAAACGGACTCTTCTTTTTATATTGAAAAAGTAATATCTATTTTTACAGAAAACTATCATCCAAGAAAAATATTCTATAAAAATCCCCTCACCAAAGGCAAATAGCAAAACTTACAAAAAAGCAAAAAAAGTTGTTGACATTTCAAAAAAGCTTTAGTATAATCAATTATGCGCTTGATACAGCGCCTATATGGAAAACAAGTTCGGAGAAATACTCAAGAGGCCGAAGAGGCGCCCCTGCTAAGGGTGTAGGTCGGGCAACCGGCGCGAGGGTTCAAAT
>URCR01000009.1 GCA_900546325.1 uncultured Lachnospiraceae bacterium
CTTGAACCCACACGATCGCATTGATCACAAGATCCTTAGTCTTGCTCGTCTGCCAATTCCGACACTCCTGCATGTCAACTTCTCTATGTCCGTCGTACAAACGATATATTACCATCCCTCAAAACAAATGTCAACACTTTTTTAAATTTTTTATTCAATTTGAGTAATTTTATTTTTCTCCTCTGGTGCACAGCATTTCTCCGCCTAAAAAAATCTTTTTCTTTTTTATTTCGCTCTTTACAATAAAACAATGTTGTGCTAATATCTAATTATCGCAAAACAATGTTTTATCAATCTTTTTTTTGATAGCACATTGTTTTATTAAAATATTTTGTATAACTGATTCTAACAGGAGGTGCTATATGGACATTTCTCAAAAAGAGCTTTCAAAAAAAGACCTTTTAAGAGTAACCGGAATTTCCTACGGACAGCTCTATCGCTGGAAGCGGGAAGGTCTGATCCCGGAAGAATGGTTCGTCAAGAGATCCAGTCCGACCGGACAGGAGACTTTCTTTCCAAAAGAATTGATTCTAAGAAGAATTCAGGCAATCCAGACTTTGAAAGACCGCTACTCGCTTGAGGAACTTGCAAAGCTTCTCTCACCGGAAATTACAAACCGTGTCTTCACAGAGGAAGAGCTGGAATCTTTCACAGAGATTGATATCAGTGTGGCAGCAGATTTCATGGATGTTCTCGACAAGGATGCCTTTACCTTTATCGAAGTACTCGTGATGATCGCCCTCTGCAGATGGAAGGATCACAACCTGCTTCAGGAGCAGACGCTGCACGATCTGATTCCAAACGTGGCCCCGGCCGCTGCTAAAGTTACAGATATCAAAACCACTTTTCTGCTTCTTACTGTAAACGCAGAACATTTTGGTCTGTTTCTTCTCAACCCTTCCCCGGAAGGAACACTCTTGCTCGATGAGCGTATCAAGGTCGTCTGCCAGATTTCTCTTCAGGAACTCTGCAACGAGATCAAACTCAAATACAAAGACACCTTTTCTTTTGCATTCGATGAAGAGGCCGTCAAAAACAGCTAAATTTTTATCACTTTTCAATAGGATTTTTCAAGCAGTACTTAACACTGCTCATATAAGGAGGACATTTTTATGAAGACGGATATGAAAATCAGCGGATCCGGAAAAATCGGACAGGGAGAATACAACTTAATCAAGATCAGCGGCAGCGGCGCAATTGAAGGTCCGGTGAACTTTGAAACCTTCAAAGTCAGCGGCTCCTGCAAAGTGTGTCCGGATGCTGCACTCGAGGGAAATGAGATGCACATCAGCGGATCTATTCATTCTCAAAGTGAGATCAAGGCAAATACGCTGCATGTCAGCGGTTCTCTTCATTCCGAAAGGGATATGAAAGTCCGTTCTCTCAAAGTCAGCGGTTCCTGCCGCCTGCAGGGGAAAATTTATGCAGATGAAATTTATGTTTCCGGTTCTTTGAAAAGCTCGGAAGAAGTCAATGCTGACATCGTTGAGATCCGTGGAATGGCAACCTTGAACGACTTGTTCGGAGAACAGATTACTTTTATTCCTGAAAGCTCCGGCACCTTTAACTTCTTCCGTTTCGCAAAACACCGGAAACTCAGCAATGTAAAAAATATTGAGTGTACAACGCTGGAAGCCGGATGCCTGCAGTGCGACACGATCAGCGCTGAAAATATTCTCCTGACAGACGGTTGTGTCGTAAATCATATCCAGTGCGATGGCACACTTTCCTATGACAGCACTTGTCAGATCGGCACTGTGGAAGGAAACTGTGCACAGAAACTATTATCATGATCCCGTATCATTCTCTTTGTTTCTACAGAAAAACAAGCCTTGCAGGGAAGCAATATCTTCCTCTGCAAGGCCTGCTTTTACTTACTTTTTACCTACAATGCACTCAGTTCTTCTGCCACCTGCTGCAGGTTTTCCCGGATCGCGATTTTCTGCGGACAGACTTTCTCACATTTTCCACAACGGATACACTGATCTGCCTTCGCTTTTTCATCCATTCCAGACCATTTTTTCTTCGTCTGTTCTGTATTCTGATATACAGCCTGATCGTTCCAGATTCTGAAATTCCCCGGAATATCCACTCCCGCCGGACACGGCATACAATAAGCGCAGCCGGTACATCCATTCTTCACACGCGATTTCAGCGTATCTGCAGTGTCCTCAATCAGCTTCTGTTCCTTCTCTGACAACGGCTCAAATGTTTCAAAAATACTAAGATTGTCTTCCACCTGTTCCATCGTGCTCATACCGCTTAAGATGACTTTTACGTTTGGAAGTGTTCCGACAAACCGAAGCGCCCACGATGCAACACTTGCATGTTTCCGCTCCTTTGCCAGCTGTTCTTCGATCTCTGCCGGAAGGGATGCGAGCATTCCCCCTTTGACCGGTTCCATGACAATGACCGGAATACCTTTCTCTTCTGCCAGATGATACCCTTTCAGCCCCGCCTGAATTTCTGTGTCCATATAGTTGAGCTGGATCTGACAGAAATCCCACGGATAATAATTTAAAATCTCCTCAAACACCTCGTAGTCATCATGAAAGGAAAATCCAAGATAACGGATCTTTCCTGCTGCACGCATTTCTTCCAGATACGAAATGATTCCAAGAGCTTTTACCTTCTCAAATTTTGCACGGTCAAGTGCATGGAGCAGATAGAAATCCACATAATCCTTGTGCAAACGCTCCATCTGTTCTTCAAAAATCCTTTTCGCATCCTCTAATGTGTCCAGTTTCCAGATTGGCAGCTTTGTCGCAAGATAGTAAGAATCGCGGTCATATTTTTCCAGTACGCTTCCCACGAAAGGCTCACTGTCCCCATTGTGGTACGGGTATGCCGTATCAATATAATTGACACCTGCCGCGATCGCCCGGTCGATCATTCTCTCTGCTTCTACCTCGTCGATCTTCTGATCCTCTGTCAGCGGAAATCTCATACATCCAAATCCGAGAAGTGACGTCTTGATCCCCAGCTTTTCAAATGCTCTTTGTTCCATAAAAATCCCTTCCTTTTCTTCTTATTCTTCTGCCCTGACTGCCCAGCGCATTTTTGTAGAGCGTGCACGACTGTTTCTGCTGCATTCTTCTGCCGATGGCCGGATGACATCATTGGCGACCTCGCTGTAAATACCTGCGCGCTTCCATTCTTTGAAGGCCTTCTTTACGATCCGGTCTTCCCCCGAATGAAATGTAAGGATTGCCACTCTTCCACCCGGAGCCAGTGCCGCCGGAAGCTTCTCCATAAATGCATAGAGCACCTCAAACTCACTGTTCACATCGATCCGAAGCGCCTGAAAAGTTCTCTGGCAAGATTTCTTTCCTGCCTCTTTCTGTTCCCGTTCCGGCAGGAAGGACAGTGCCTCCTCAATCGCTTTCTGAAGCTGTGTCGTCGTCTCCACCGGCTCCCCTTTTCTTAGTTTCTCCATCACTTTGGCTGCAATCTCCTCTGCATAAGGCTCATCAGAATTTTCCCACAGCATCCCTGCCAGTTCTTCTTCTGTCACCTCTTTGAGACGCTCTGCCGCCGATACCCCTTTCTGTGGGTTCAGCCGAAGATCAAGCGGTCCTTCCTTCTTATAGGTAAATCCTCTCTCAGGGTTATCAATCTGCATGGAAGATACTCCAAGATCTGCAAGAATGAAATCAAACGGTCCTGCTTCTTCGGCAATCTGATCAATATCCGCAAAATTCATCTGTCGGATCGTCAAAATCTCTTCCCCATATCCGGCTTTTTCCAGCCGCTCCTTTGTCTTGACCGACTCGATCGGGTCTACATCAAGTGCATACAGATGTCCCTGTCCCTGCAGACATTTTAACATTTCCTTTGTATGTCCTCCATAACCAAGTGTGGCATCAAGTCCTTTCTGCCCCGGCTGGATCCGGAGGAAATCCAAAATCTCCTTCACACAGATGGAAATGTGCATTCCGACCGGAGTTCCCCCTTTCTGAATGACTTTCTCGATCGTCTCCGGATATTTCTCCGGCTGAAGCTCCTTATATTTCTCCTGATAGCTGCGCGGATGCGTCCCCTTATACCGAACGCGGCGCTTATGCTGCGTTTGTTCTGTCTGATTCTCTGGCACAGCAGTCTCTGCTCGAATCTCCTCCGGAGAGATGCTGTCGTTTCTATCCTGTTTTTTCATATCTGCTCTTCTCTTCCTTTTCCATTTTTCTATTGATCATGTCTGCAGCAATAATTGCAGTCTGTCTTTTTTGATTTCCATGAAAGAAGTATATCACAAACCGTTGCTTTTGCCTACCTTAACCTGCCGTCCAAAACAAGGTCTGCAGGATTATAGCAGCCTTATTTTAAAAATAGGCACGATATCGGAATATGTAACGCAGCCTTAACACAATAACGTTCGCAAGTACCTCTTTAAAACAAGTCCGGACAGAAGCTTTCCCTCTGCCCGGACTTGTTTTGCTGCCATAACTCTTTTTATAAAAATTCTCTTAGCGCTTTCTTACTGGATCTCTAATACCTGATAATCTTTCGCTTCTACAGCCTCTTTTAAAATATCAGACGGCACATCCCCGCTCAAAGTCACAACCGCAGTTCCTGTTTCATGACTTACCACTGCTTCCTCTACTCCCGTAATTGCCTCCAGTGTCTTTTTTACTGTCGCCTCACAGTGTCCGCACATCATTCCTTCGATTTTCATTGTTTTCTGCATGATCAATTCCTCCTCTTTCATCTGCTTTTTATGTCTGTTTCTCTTTTTATCTTTTCTTGCATCTTCCAATCGGAACAAATTCAGCCGGAGCGCATTTGTCACGACACAGAAACTAGAAAGGCTCATTGCCGCCGCTCCGAACATCGGATTTAACTTCCATCCAAACAGAGGATACCATACACCTGCTGCCAGAGGAATTCCGATCACATTATAGAAAAATGCCCAGAATAGATTCTCATGAATATTTCTCAGTGTTGCCCTGCTGAGACGGATTGCTGCCGGAACATCACTTAATCTGCTCTTCATCAGCACCACATCTGCCGCGTCGATTGCCACATCTGTTCCCGCGCCGATCGCAATTCCGATATCCGCTCTCGTAAGAGCCGGGGCATCATTGATCCCATCTCCTACCATAGCAACTTTTCCCTTCTTTTTCAATGCCCGAATGGTACTTTCTTTTCCTTCCGGAAGAACTCCTGCAATTACTTCATCCACACCTGCCTGTTTTCCGATTGCCTTTGCGGTCCGTTCATTGTCTCCGGTCAGCATAACAACATGGATTCCCATGTTCTGCAATTCCCTGATTGCCTGCGGGCTGTCTTCCTTAATTACATCTGCCACTGCGATAACTCCTGCCAGTTTCCCTCCTTTTGCAAAAAACAGCGGCGTCTTTCCTTCCTCTGCAAATGCTTCTGCCGTCTGTTTTATCTGTGCCGGCACCTCTGCCTGCTCCCGGATAAAGTTCAGATTCCCTCCGGCAAGCGGCACACCTTCCCATATTCCGGTCAGTCCATTTCCCGGAACCGCCTGAAACTCTTTGACAGAAACTGTTTCCATTCCGCTCTCTTCCTTTGCCCTCTGTACGATTGCATGTGCCAGCGGATGCTCGCTCTTTTGTTCCAGGGCGTAGGCAGTCCGAAGAAGTTCTTCCTCTGTCACACCATCTGCCGGAAGAAGATCTGTCACCTCCGGTTTTCCACTTGTGATTGTTCCGGTCTTGTCGAGTGCGACAATCTCCGTCTTTCCGGCCTCTTCCAGAGAAACTGCCGTTTTAAACAAAATTCCATGTTTTGCACCCATGCCGTTTCCGACCATGATTGCCACCGGAGTCGCAAGACCAAGTGCACACGGACAGCTGATCACAAGCACTGCGATTCCCCTCGCCAGTGCAAATCCAACACTCTGCCCTGCCAGAAGCCATACGATGACAGTGACTGCCGCAACCACCATGACGATCGGAACAAACACGCCTGACACTTTATCTGCCACTTTGGCAATCGGAGCCTTTGTCGCCGCCGCATCACTGACCATCTGAATAATCTGGGAAAGTGTCGTATCTTCCCCGACTCTTGTTGCCTCGCATTTCAGGAAGCCGGACTGATTCATCGTCGCAGCAGACACCGGATCTCCCTCTTTTTTATCTACCGGGATGCTTTCGCCGGTGAGCGCCGCCTCATTGACCGCGCTGCTCCCCTCAAGCACAATACCATCTACCGGTATATTTTCACCTGGTCTTACAAGAAATATATCTCCCTTTCTCACCTGTTCAATCGAAACGGTCTCCTCTGTTTCATTCCGGAGGACAACCGCATTTTTCGGTGCAAGGCGCATCAACCCTTTCAGTGCGTCCGTCGTCTTCCCCTTGGAGCGAGCCTCCAGCATCTTTCCGACCGTGATCAGTGCCAGGATCATCGCAGCAGATTCAAAGTAAAATTCATGCATGTACCCCATCACCTGATCCATATTCCCGCGAAGCTGTGACTCCGTCATGGCAAAGAGTGCATAGGTACTATACACAAACGAAGCGCCGGCGCCAAGCGCCACGAGCGTGTCCATATTCGGTGCCAGGTGCCACAGACTCTTCCATCCACTGACAAAAAACTTCTGATTGACAATCATCACCGCAATCGTAAGCAGCATCTGGAGCAGCCCCATCGCCACATGGTTTTCTGCCAGTACTTTCGGAACCGGCCAGCCCCACATCATATGCCCCATCGAAAAGTACATTAACACCGCCAGAAACCCCAGGGAGGCAATCAGCCGTTTCTTCAGAATCGGTGTCTCCGTATCCTTCAGCAGCGCTTCCTCCTCTCCGGAAGTTCCCGGCTCCCCACTCTTTTCGCCTTCTTGCTTGTTTCCATTCTTCCTCGCCGCACCATATCCTGCGGCCTCCACCGCCGCGATCACCGCCGACGGTTCAGCACTTCCTTCCACTCCCATTGAGTTTGTCAGAAGACTCACCGAGCATGCCGTCACCCCGGGGACTTTCGCCACTGCTTTTTCCACCCGCGTGCTGCAGGCAGCACAGCTCATTCCTGTAACTGTATATTGTTCCATTTTTCTTCCTCCTACTTCATCAACTTCTGTAGTACCGCCACAAGCTCGTCGATCGTCTCATCCTTTCCGTCTCTGATATCTTCCGCAACACAACTGCGGATATGATTTGCAAGAAGTACCTTATTAAAACTGTTCAGCGCTGCATTGACAGCAGACACTTGAACTAAAATATCCGTACAGTAGACCTCTTCCTCTACCATCCGCTTGATCCCCCTTACCTGCCCTTCAATCCTGCTCAGGCGGTTGATCAAATCACGATATTCTTTATCTGTACGTTCTTTCTTTTTATGACAGCATTGTTTTTGTTCTTCCATCATCATCTCTCCTTTTCCAATCAAATATACACTTCTATCCGCTGTATTTTTCACTTTTCCTATCATTTTCTTTTATTGATAAGAATGGTTAGAAGTATCTTTACACTCGCATTATATACCCTTATGGGGTATATTGCAAGTATTTTTTTGATTTCTTGTCTAAAAGAATTTAATGCCCATTTTCTCTGCTGATACAACGACTGAGGTACAACAAAAAGAGCGATTGCTTTTCACATTCCCATGCTTTGCAATCGCTCATAATACTTTTCTATTTTGCTTTTTCATTACCGCTTAATTGTTTTCTTACAACAAATATAACAAGGAAAAATCCTGCCATCGAAATTACAACAGTAACTCTGAAAATATTGTTCACACCTGCTTGTACATTATTTGCACTCATTCCATAAACAACTCCGTTGATCGCTGCCGCAAATAAAGTGGAGAGTGAATTTACAAAAGTAACCAATGCCGTTCCGACTCCAAGATCTTTTTGCGGAAGTACCGATTGCGCTACCGGTGTCACAGACACAGAGCGGAAACTTTCTGCGATTCCGGTAATTCCAATGCAAATCAGATACACAATAAATGGTGTGGATGCAGTTGTAAAACCAAGCGGAATAAACGGAAGTGCTGCAAGTCCTGTGGCAATCGCCATCGCTTTCCAGTTATTTGCCGCTTTCTTTCCAATCCACACACCTGCAATTGTTGGAAGTACCATCGTCAGAATTGTTCTCGGAAGCTGAAGAGAACCTGCTGCCGCAGCAGACACTCCCATAACATCCTGTACAGCCAACGGCACATAAGCGCTCATCGCTGTCTGATAAAAATAGCATACAAATCCAACCGCCAAAAGTGTTGTAAATTTTCTGTTTTTAAATAAATACATTGGTACGATCGGTTCTGCTGCCTTATTTTCCATTTTTACAAAAATAATTCCTGCAACGACTGTGACTGCAAACCCTGCCAAAACTTTCAGATTTCCCCATCCGATCAGCGGACCATAATTCATTGCCAGACAGAATCCGCTAAGTAAAACGGCCAAACAAACAATTCCCGAAAAATCAATCTCAACTTTATCTTTCTTCTTGTTTGGCAGAGACGTTCCGATCAATACAACCCCAATGAAAAGCGGAATCGCCGGAACCATCAAGGCAAATCTTAAAAAACCTGCATCTGCAAGTCCTCCTAATAAGATTCCCCCTCCAAAACTTCCTACCGCAATAGCGCTTGCGAGATATCCCATTGCTTTTGGAACATCTTTTGACTCATTGATCTCCCGCATCAGAATATACGGTGCTGCGGTAAATGCTCCCTGTGCAGCTCCAAGCAGCAGACGGAAGATTGCAAATGGAAGAATCGAGTGTACAAGACTCATGCCGATTCCGCATGCAGCACAAATGATTCCTGAAATCACTACAATATTTCTTCTTCCGAATAAATCACCAAGTTTTCCTCCGATCGGCGTCATAATCGCCAACCCCAGCGATGCAAAAATTGTCAGCAGAGAATAATACTGTGATGCATGCATTTCTGCCAATATCGGTCCCTGAATGACAAAAAAACCAACTCCAAAAACAGTAACCGAAAACATCAGACACACGCATCCAATGATTACCGCATTTTTCTTTCCCTTCGTAAGAGGGATCATTACCTTTTCTTCCGGCATACGTTTTTTCTCCTTTACTGATTGTTCTTCAACCACTCACTTGCACAATATGCAAACGCACCTGCTCCAAACGGAAGTGCCTCTTCATTAAATTGTACTTCCGGACTATGGCTTACTCCTGCTTCGCGATCTGCAAATCCTCCTGCCAGGAACATATAAACACCCGGTACACGCTCTGTAATCTCTGCAAAATCATCAGAAGCACTTGATTTTACTCCTGGAACAGAATATTTATTCGGTACCGGTACCTGAGCTAAATATCCCAGCATTTCATCTGCCAATTTCTGATTACAGATCAGCGGAGGAACTTCTGACAGCATTTCTATTTCCGCTTCTACATGGAACATTTCCGCAGTTTTATTCACAATTTCTTTCATTCTTGTCACCAGAAGCTTTCTCATCTCTCTGGACATTGTGCGAATGCTTCCTTCCATCACTGCCGTATCTGGAATAATATTAAAGACAGTTCCTGCCTGCATATGACCAATTGTCAATGTACACGTTTCTGCCGGATCACACTCCAGCGCCACAACTTCCTGAAGAGCCTCATAAATCTTCACTGCAGCATTCAAAGGATCTTTTGCCAGATGTGGATATGCACCGTGTGCCCCTGCACCGGTAATCTTAATTCGGAATCCATCACAGGATGCCATTGTCGCACCATCTTTATTGAAGAAATACCCTCCCGGAGGTCCCCCCGGTCCAATGTGGAAGGACAATGCAGCGTCCACTTCCGGATTTTGCAAAACGCCTGCGGCAATCATATCTTTTCCGCCTTTAAAAATTTCTTCCGCAGGTTCAAACACAATTTTTACTCTTCCTTCCAACTCCTCTTCCTGCTCTTTTAACATCCGTGCAGCTGTCAACAGCATCGCCGAATTAAGATCATGTCCGCAAGTATGTGCTTCTGTCCCTGTCGGACAAGCAAACGGAAGTCCACTCCGTTCTTCCATCGGCAATGCATCCATGTCCGCTTTCAAAAGAATGACTTTCCCTTTTGTCTTTTTGCCAACCATTGCCACAACACCATGTCCACATTCCTGCGGTTCCATTCCATATTCTCTTAATTTCTCCATGATGTACTTCTTTGTTCTTGGCAACTCCAGCCCCACTTCGGCATTTTGATGAAGATACCTTCGGTTTTCCACCGTTTCTTCCTGTAATTCTGCTGCTCTCTTAAAAAAATCCATATCCTGACCTCCTCACTTTTATTATATCTTTTTAGAAGATATAAAGAATATTTATGGAATACTTATGGAATACTTTGTATGTTGAATTGTATCAGTATTTTCTATATAAGTCAATATTTTTTGTTTATTTTTACATTTCTCTGTATTCTTCTCTCATTTTTCAAAACAGTCTTGCACTCCAATTTCCTATCTTGTAAAATAAAGCATAGGATATTTCCTTTTCTAGGAGATGTAACTTTTTACATCACCTCATTTTTATACTTCAAAAACGAAAGGATTTCCATGATGAACAAGCGAAAAATTATTATTATCACAAGTAAGTTTCTGCACGTTTTCGTACAGCACATAATTGATGAACTTCCTCTCGACTGCGATGTGGAAATCATAGAATACAAGTGCTTTCAAGATATCAAACAGATCTATCAACAATATGAATCTACCTCTGATGGTTTTATGTTAAGCGGAAAAGCAGCGCTTGCCGCTTTGGAAAAAGCACTTCCTGATCATAGGAAACCCGCGGTTTCTTTCGGTTCCGATCTGGTTTCTATGTATCGACTGCTGTTAAAACATTTTGTGGAACAAAGAACCCTCCGCACAGACCGGGTCATTTTTGATTTTCTTCTCCCAATTCAGGAAAACGCTACCGTTTCATATTTTCTCCATGATATGGATTTTCCAAGTACCAATACTGCAGTAGACAACTGGCTTGCAACTCTGGACATTGGCAGGCTCTCCTCCATCGAAGAAGAAACTTCCCAGAAAATAATCCGACTATGGGAACAAAATCAGTTTGATCTTCTAATCTGCCAATACAGCAGCATTATTCCGGTTCTAGAACAGCATAACATCCCTTATATCTATTGCTATCCGGAAAAAGAAGTCTTTCAATCACTGGTGGAAACACTTCTTGCACAAATTGAACTGTCTTTCTTCCGCGAAAACCTCCCTGCTGCAATTGCCATCTCCGGAACTTCCTCAGAGATTGGTGAAAAAGACCGCGCTCAGTTAAAGACTGCGTTGTATGCTTTAAAAGCTGAACTTGCGCTGGATATGATTTTTCAGGAAACACCAACCGGCTTCCAGTTATTTACAAGTGCCAAATATATTAACTACTTAACTGACCACTTTCAGACTTCCTTTCTGAGCGTCCGCTTAAAAGAAGACTACGGCTTCCCGGCATCTGTCGGATATGGAATCGGGAAAAATATCACAGAAGCCCGCAGTCACGCGGAGGCCGCCTTAAAGGAATCGTTCTATGCCAAAGGCAGTTTTGTCATTGATGAAAACGGGAATCTGATCGGCCCCCTTAACCGCAGCCACTGCGTTACGATCCAGAAAACCATGTCCGAGCAGCTATACCGGATTGCCGAACAATGTAAATTATCTACTCTGACCATTCAAAAATTAAATACCATCCTTCAAATTACCGGGACAAATAAGATGACCTCTCAGGATCTCTCAGAACACCTCGGTGTCACCTTAAGAAATGCCAACCGTATTTTAAATCAGTTGGAAAAAGGAGGTGCTGCCACTATGGTATACAGTCATTCTTCCACCTCCAAAGGACGACCGGTAAAAGTTTATGAACTTCATTTCAACTCTGAAACATTATGATTTCATACAAAAATAAGGACACCTAATGGTGTCCTTACATTTTTTTCGTATTCATTCATTTTTGAAGCCTGACCGGTTCTTTTTTGAAAGGCTTAAAACAGTTTATTTCCCTGCTTCCTTATCTTTCGGCAAGATCACATTCAGCAAGATCGCAGCAATCGTTGTCACAACAACCGGGGATTTTCCGAATACGGTTGTCACCCACGCCGGGAGCTGTGCCAGTGCATCAGAACACTGTGTGATTCCCATGCCGAGCGCAACAGAAAGCCCTACGATCGAAGTATTGCGGTATGTGAGCGGCTGCTGCACAACTAATTTGATTCCTGTCATCGCAATGGAGGCAAATACTGAGATTGTTGCTCCCCCAAGCACGCACTGTGGAATCGTTGTGAGAAGCGCTGAAAATTTCGGAATGAACCCTGCCAGCAGAATGATGACTGCCGCAATCCCTAACACAACACGGTTTACCACTTTTGTTGTTGCCACAATTCCGACATTCTGGCTGAATGTTGCGGTTGGAAGTCCTCCGAAAAGGGATCCTAAAATATTGGTAATTCCATATCCCACGATTCCACCTGACAGTTCTTTATCCGTAGGTTCTCTGTCCAGCCCTCCTCCGCTTGTGGCAGAGAAATCTCCGATTGCCTGCACAGAGTTAATTACAAAGAGGATTACCATAGTCACAACTGCCGATGCCTCAAATTTCATCCCAAAGTACATCGGTCTTGGAATCTGAAAAATTCCGGCTCCCTGCACTGCTGAAAAGTCAATCATTCCGAAAAATCCGGATATGATGTATCCAACGATCATTCCGATCAGAATCGAGGCCAGTTTCATAATTCCCTTTGCGAAATGATTAAGCGCAATGACAACTGCCAGTGTGATAAATGCCACGAGCCAGTTCTGCCATGCCCCGTAGTTCGGCGAAGACTGTCCACCCGCCATATATTTTACCGCGGTCGGATAAAGTGACAAACCGATTGTAAATACAACGGTTCCGGTGATCAGAGGCGGAAACAGCTTTCTTAATTTTTTCACAAAGATTCCGACAAAGATCGCCACAATACCACCGATCAACTGTGCCCCGAGGATCGTGGCAATGTCAAAGTTACCGACAATCGCCTGCATACTCGGCAGATAGGCAAAACTGACTCCCATGATGACCGGAAGTCCCGAACCGATCCTGCCACCGATCGGGAACAGCTGAATCAATGTGGAAACTGCCGCGATGAACAATGCCGCCTGAACAAAAACCACTTTGTCACTCTCGCTTAACCCTGCCATCTCCGCGATCACGATCGCCGGCGTCACACACCCTACAATCATCGCCACCACGTGCTGAAGTGCAAGCGGAAATGCCTGTGTCAATTTTGGAACACCATTGAGCTCAAATACAGATGCATACTTCTTTTCTGTTTTCATTTGTAGTTTTCTCCTTCCATTCGCCTGCGAACATGCTTTCCGGAGCCTTCTTGCGACAAATCCCGGCAGGCCAAAACAGTTCAGATATTTTCGCCCGTACAGCAACTTAGAGCGTACCCGGATCTCCGGGCGCGCTCCGCAAGCATGAATGTTGTTTATTTTTTCCTCTTTATTATAAAAATACGGCAATCCGTTGTCAATGTCCCTTTTTTATATTTTTGCATATTTTCAGGTCCACGGTCCTTCTTTCCTCTTTAATCCGCATTCTTCTCCTTTTTTGCATTCTGAAGAGCTTTTAGCAGTTCTTCATAGATCTCGGCAAACAGCTCCGGACTGTCATTGTATGTATAATTATTCGTAAAAACCTTCCCAAGCAGTCTGTCATGTGACTTTTCATCCGACTCTCTCAACAGCTGCCACAGTGCTGCGTCCTCTGCGCCTCTCCGCTGTGCTTCCAGGCGCATTCCAAGTCTTGGTCCTTCTGCTCCCGGATAAACGAGGAACGAATCTCCGCACGGAAAATTCGTGCCGATTCCAGTATGATTCGGACAACTCGTCCCCTCATATGGATTCATTTCTTCTGGAAACTGATTCAGCCCCCAGTGAAGGAATCCGGAAATCCGATTTTTTGCGCATCCCCAAAATAGCATCCTTCCTTTGATCAAGGCAAAATCAAGGAATCTGTTCAGCCAATGCCCTTCCGGTCCGCAGCAGACATACGTCCACACAGTTTCTCCAAGCCGGATTAATGTGTCAAATTCTTCTTTCTTCTTTTCATATCCTGCAGTACCCGGAACCCAGATATCAATCCCGCCGCGAAATTCTGCCGAATCTACCGCTTCAATGATCTGGATTCCCGGAATGTATTTTCTTAAAATTCCGGCTGCAAGATAGTACTGTCTCTTGCGGGCCTCCAGCACTTCCCGTGTCTGACAGTGGATGTCCGGTTCATCATGGATATGGAACAATACTTGTTTCTCCCATCCATGTTTCTTTAAATATTCTGCCAGACTTTTTACAAAAGTCACGGTAAGTTCATACCCCTCCAGCGTTTCAAACGGAACCTCTTTCGCCATTGCACATGTAAAACGATCTGTATACATATCCGGCATTCCATCCGCCTTTTTCCCACGGTCAAGCAGCACACCCAGTTCCATATACTGCATTCCCGCTTCAAAAAACGCTTCGATCTCTGATGTCAGATATTCAAAGTCAAACTGATATGGATTTCTCGCAGTCACACACTGCTCATCAAGCTGAATGAAAAATACATTCTGGTGCATCCGCCTCATTGCCTGAATATATTTGCGAAGCATTTGCAGATACTCCCCGGAGCCTTTCTCCACCTCATGGAAACGGCAGATTGCCTCCTCGGAAAACCAGTTTGTGACCCAGAATGTGTTTTCCGGTATCCTCACATCATAGACCTGCACCGTTACCTGCAGCCGATAGATTCCTTCTGTCATCTTCACAGTCACAATCACAGAATATTCTCCTGCTTCCAACTCTTTCTCCGGACAGATGCAGAAATAGACTGCCGCCCTTTTTCCATGCACGGTCTCTTTCACCGGAATTTTCCCGGTCTGCTGCTCTTTCAGGCAATCATAGACAAAAAACGGCGCCTTTCTTGTCGCATATGCAGGTGTCTCTTTCTGCTCCTCCACAAGCACCATTGCTCCGCCTTGATTTTCCCCGTCTCCGGTATTATATTCAACCGGGACTGCGATCATCTCATACCACTCTGCATGAAAGCCGTCTCCCTCTATATCCATCCGGACCAGATCTCCTGCCGTATCCAGCAAGAGCTGAATCCCCTGCTTTCCATTTTTCGGGATTACAACCCGGATGGACTCCGGCAGTGTCTCTGCGACACTGTCCGGATATAAAAATTCTTCCTTCTCTGTCAGGACTCCCTGATATTTCTTGTCCATTCTTTTTCCCTTTCCTGCGCTTCTTCTGTCAATGTCAAAATATTATCCCTTTACACCGGACGCGACAATACTTTGTTTTAACTGTTTTGAAAACAGAATCGAGAGCAGGATCACCGGTGTGATCGTCACGACTGCAAGTCCCATCAGCGCATTTTGTTTTGTCGCCACATTGTTGGAAATGTTATACAGTGCCACGTTCAATGTCCACAGCTTCTGGTCTTCTGTGACAAGCCATGCCCAGAAAAAGTCATTCCAGTTTCCGATAAATGTCTGCAGTGCGATCAGGGAAATGATCGGTTTCGACAGCGGCATACAGATTCTTGTATATAAGTAGAAGCTTCCCGCACCGTCAAGTTCTGCAGCCTCGAAATAACTTCCCGGGATCTGATCAAAGAATCCCTTGTACAAGTACACATAAAATCCGTACGGATACAAAAACGGAAGAAGCAGTGCCGCATAGTTGTTGTAGGCTCCCATTTCTTTATACATGATCAACTGCGGAAGCATAATACTTGCAAACGGCACCATCATTCCGCCGAGGAAGAATAACAGCACAAACTGCCCTGCCCGCTTAGAAAGTTTTCTGCTGATCACAAATGCACAGACAGAACATAAGATTACCTGTGCGATCATCGCAAATCCGATAACGATGATACTGTTAAATACGAATGTCATAAACCCAAAGTTCTGTACCGCTTCACTTTCCGGATAAATATATGCCGGCATCTGTAAGTAATATTTAAAGCTCTCAAGGTTCAGAAAGTTTTTCACTTTGTCCCCGACACTTACAAGTTCTCCTGTTGTCTCATATTTTTCATCCATGATCTTTGTGACTCTGTCAGAGAACTTTGTCCCAAGTCCTTCCGGCGCTTTCTCAGACACACCGTTCATGTCAAATTCATAGCCGATGGAATCACATGCCCTAAGATAACGGTCCCCGTGGAGGAGTACTTCTGTCTTGATCGCAGTTCCTTTGTAGATCCCGTAATCCTTTTCCATCTGCAGTTTCATCTGATGTGCTCTCGAGTAAAACACAGTCTCCCCGTCTTTCACTCCGTACACCTTGATTTCCATGATAGAATCTTCCTGCATCTTCTGGCTGATTCCAAACATGGTAACAACATTATCCTGAAGCATTTTGTCCTTTAATTCTTTCTCGCTCCCTTTGACATCAGAATAATCTAATACAACTGATAAACTGTTTGCCGCATCCGGAAGCAGTTTGGGCGGTATCTCATATATTTTTTTGTTATCTTTCATCGCACTGGAAACCGCAAAGATCATCGGATACAACATCGCCGCTGCAAAGATCAGCGACACGACTACCGCAACGATCTTCAGCCCGCGCTCAGATTTTCCAAGCTTCATTTTTGTTCTATGCTTTGTTTTCTTCATCTTCTCTGCCTCCTACTCCTTCTCCATTTTTTCAAAACGCATCTGGATCATCGTCATTGCCGCAATCACAAGCAGCAGGATCACAGATGCCGCGGAACCTCTTCCGTAATTCAGATCTTGATTGAACGCATTGTAAATGAAGATTCCCTGTGTGGTCGATGCCCCGCTCGGTCCTCCCGAAGCATACATATAAGGCACGTCCAAAAGCTGCATCGTTGTGATCACGCACATGATCAGCTGGATAAATACCATGAAGGAAATATTCGGCAATATAATATGTATGATTTTTCCAAATCCGGTACAGCCGTCAAGCGCTGCGGATTCCATAATGTCCGTGGAGACACCCTGGATCGCTGACAGGTAAAGAAGCACTGTCAATCCGCCTCCGAGTACTCCCGGAAAGATGATACAGAATTTGACCAGATTCGGATCACTGAGCCACGTCTGCGGCTGCCCTCCAAAAAACTTCACGATCTGGTTTGCCACACCGTAATCCGGATGCCAGATCCATTTCCATATGATCACATTTACAGAAGTCGGAATCAGCGCCGGAAGAATGTAAAGTGTCGTCAGACATTTCTTCAGCCTTACCAACTCATTCAAAAGAAGAGCCTGGATCAGCGGGATCAGGAAACACATACACAACTGTAACGCGAGCAGAATAAATGTATTCTTCCAGGAATCCCAGTATCCCTGCATCTGGAAAATATCGATATAATTCTGGAAACCGACAAATTCTCCCGGCTGGTTGATTGGATCATAGTTAAATAATGAAATGAAAAATGCACTGAAAATCGGATAATATTTCAGCCATACGGTACACGCCATCGGGATGAATAAAATACACCAAGGCGTCACTTTTCTCCGAAACTGATAACTGCCTGCTTTGCTTTTTTTCTGCGGACTTTTTTTCATCAGTAATACCTCCCTTGTTTGTTCTCCTTAAAAGTATATCGTTCTTTTCTCTTAAATAGAATGTCTGAACCTGACAACTATGTCACCGTTCTTAAAGTCTTCCTGCCTCCTTTTTCCGTTTCCGGCAGCAGGTTCGTCCATATCTTAAAAAATGTGACGTTTTTCGTTAGTTCTGGTTCGTTTCTTTTTCCTTATAAATCTGTTATGATAGACCTATCAACAAAACGAAGTCAAAGGAGGACTTGATTATGAAGAAGAAACTGATTGCTTCTGTTCTCTGTCTTTCCATGGCTGCTGCTTCCCTTGCAGGCTGCGGCGGATCTGATGGAAACAAAGCAGATACATCCGGAAGCAAAGACAAAAAAAGCAGTGAAGGGAAAGTAGAGCTGACCATCTGGGACACAAGCCGTAACAAAGATGACTGGTATACTTCCATGGAAAAGAAATTTCTCGAGGAGCATCCGGATATTACCTTGAATAAAGTTGTAAAAGAAGGGGATCCTGGAAATGAATTCTACCAGGCAGTCGCATCCGGCACTGCACCGGATCTTGTAAACTGTTCCTTCACAATGATGGACTCTTACATCTCTGCCGGAATCTTAGAGCCGCTGAACAAGTACACAGATGAGTGGGATGAGTGGGGTAATTTCACAAAAGAATATGTCGATATGTTCACAAAAGACGGAAATGTATACGGGGTTCCAAACCTTGTCGCACCAATGCTTTTTGCTTATAACAAGACTCTATTTGAGGAAGCAGGAATCAGCGAACCGCCAAAGACATGGGACGAAGCTCTTGAGGCAGCAAAGAAGATCAACGATCCAGACAACCAGGTAACCGGATATGCAACACTTGCCGCTGAATGGACAGAATGGTTCTTCCAGTACTACGTATGGCAGGCAGGCGGAGATCTCACAAAAGAAAATGAGGACGGAACTGCCGAACTTACTTTCACAGATCCGGCTGTCATCAAAGCTGCCGAATATTATCAGAAATTAAAGAGTGAAGGGGTTCTCCAAAGCGACCTTACTTTAAAATTCAATGACCTTGTAAAGAACTTTGGTATGGGAAAAATCGGTATGATGCCATTTGCAGGTGACTGGGTATCTGAGGCGATCACAAACGGAATCGACCCGGATGACATCGGACTCTGCCTTCCACCGGTAGGACCTTCCGGAGAGCAGACAACAGCAATCGCAGGTGACTGCTATGTCATCAACGCCAAGACAGACCAGGCAAAGAAAGATGCTGCATGGGAGTACATCAGCTATATGACCGGAAAAGAATACCGCTCTTCTTACTTTGAAAACCTTGCAACCAAAGGTGCTCCAAACCCGGTGATCATCCCTAGAGATGACATGAGTATCACAGACTTCTATGAATTCCCGGAAGAATACGCAGAAGTACTCGAATCTGCAAAATCAATCGGACGTCTTGAATTCTATGGAAAAGCAGACTTTGGAACCTATGTTGACAAAGCTGTACAGAAGATCCTGACCGATCCAAGCGCAGATCCGGAGAAGGAATTCTCAGAGGCACAAAGTCTCTGTGAAAAGGAAGCATTAGAAAAATTCAACGAAGCGAATAAGAAATAGTAAAAACACGTCCTGCCAAAAGGTAATCACCGATGGGCAGGACGTATTTTTTCTTTTGGTAAAAAATCCGACACACTTTTCCCGGTACAGATACACTGCTTTTACCGCTCTCTGCACTCTCTCGGCGTCATCCCGGTAAAGTGCTTAAATGCTTTGCTGAAAGATCTGGGATTGTCATATCCGACCATACCGCATATCTCGATGATCTTATACTCTGAATCTCTCAGAAGTTCCTGTGCCTTCTGCATACGCACCTCCGTCAGATATTCCACAAAATTTTCTCCTGTTTTTTCTTTAAACAGACGGCTCAGATAGTTCGGATGCATGTAAAACTGCTCCGCAAGCATATTCAGGCTGATATTTTCACTGTAATGCTGCCTGATGAAACTCTGTATCTCAGAGATGACACCGCCTCCCACATTCTGATGATCTGCCTGTCCGATACATTCCATGATCCACTCCAGATAAGATGCCATATAGCGGAGGACTTCTTTCCCTCCCGAGCAGAGCAGCAGCTGTCTGAGCGCCTCGTTTAACCGGTCATGCAGACTGATCTCCTCCATTCCGATCTCCTTTAAATACCCATTGACCTCTATGACGATCCGGATACATACCGTCTGCAGTTTCAGCACATCCATCTGCTTTTCCTTCTCAAGCTCTGCCAACATCTGTTCCATCCAGTTTGCTGCGTCGCTGCGCTCTTCCGGTGTATGTAATTTTTGTAAAAAGGACGTGATCAGCTTCGGCACTTCCACCGCCTCCTCCACGTAGAGCGTCTCAATATTTTTATAAAAGATAATCTTCTTATTCATATCTGCCAGAAGATATCTCATCGCACTCTCCGTCTCTTTCCAGGCTTCCGAAAGTCCGCCAATCCCCTTCTTTTCCTTGCTGACTGCAAGCGCCCAGTGTTTTTCCTCACTGCATACCTGCTCAGACACTGACACAAAGTAATTCAGTTGTTCTTTCGTCTGGAACGGAATCACCGCAAAAAGCGACCGGTTCCCGCTGTCCAGCACAATTGCCTGCGTGATCACTGCCTGGATTCGCTCCTTCATCAACCCTTTCTGCGCCTGGATCTTATCCGGATCCGCCTCCCGCTCTGTCATAAAAATCGACACACCATACCAGTTATCCAGCTTGGGAAGTCCATATTTTTCTATGTCAGCGCTGGCATATCCTCTCGCGATCGACAACAGCAGCCCTTCCATCTGCCTTGTATGTCCAAGACGTTCCTCAACAAGTTTATTCAGCTTTGTCCGCATCCGGTCCAGAAACTGTTCCACTTCCCGCAGATTTACCGGCTTCGTCAGATATTCCACTGCACCGTAACGCATGGCTTCCTTTGCATAGTCGAAATCACTGTATCCGCTTAAGATAACGCACTGCGTATCAAACTTCTGCTCTCGGATCTCTCTTAATAGATCAATCCCGGACTTCTCCGGCATCCGGATATCCGTAAATACAACATCGATATGCATTTTTCTGAGGATCAAAAGAGCTTCCTCTACACTTGTGGCAATCCCTGCCACCTCAAATCCATGTTCCTTCCACTTCACAAACTGTGCCATTCCGCGGCACACAATCTCTTCATCATCTACGATCAGAACCTGATAGATCATCTTCCTTCTCCTCTCCGGACAGATTTTTCATATTTTCAGAATATTTTCGGATCGGAAGGATGATCTTCACCTCTGTTCCCTCTCCCTGCCTGCTGGCAATCCGGATTCCATACGCTTCTCCATAGAAAAGGCGAATCCTCTGATTGACATTTGCCATTCCGATATTTTTGCCAGACTGAATCTCCTCATCAATCTGCTTCTGCAAGTATTTCTGTTCTTCCTCTGTCATTCCTTTTCCATTATCTTTCACTACAATTTTTAATTTTTCTTCCCATTCTGACACAGCAATTTCAATCCGACATCCCTTTGCCGCATCATTAAATCCGTGCACAACTGCATTTTCCATGATCGGTTGGAGCATAAACTGGGGAATATAGCAGTCTCTTATGTCCGGTTCTGTACGGACCTTCAGCTCGATTTTATCCTGATGACGGAAATTGATCACCTCCAGGTATACATTCGCATGTTCCAGTCCCTCTGACAGCGGGATCGTATTTCCTCCCGTGCGCATTCCCATCCGGCAGAGCTGGCTGAACTGCTCGATCATCCTCGTCACCCTGCTCTCTCCGTTTGCCTCGTACATCGCCTCCCAGCGGATAATATCAAGTGTGTTATACAGAAAATGTGGATTGATCTGCATCAGCATTGCGTCTAACTGTGCATTCTTCCAGCTAAGCTGAAGCTTCTGCCGCCTGATCTCCGATAAATATACCTGTTCGATCAGCTGATTGGTCCTGTCTGCCATATCATTAAACCGCTCCCCAAGCACAGTGATTTCATCATTTCCACTGATTGGATAACGCACGGTCCACTTTCCCTTGCCCGCCTTATCCATCACTTTGATCAGCTGGCGGATCGGATCGGAAATACTGCAGGTGACATAGTAAGAAACAGCAAAACACGCAAGCACAACGCAGATCAGCACAAAAATACAGACATTTCTTGTCTGATAAGTCCCTTCAAGGAGCATGTCCATATTTCCCAGATAAACGACTGACATATCCGTCCCCGGTATGTTTTCATAGGCAAACAGAACATCTCTTCCCTCGATCGTTTTTCTCACGGAATCTTTCTGCTTCTCTTTCATATTCTCAAAAATCGCTTTATCTTTCGGAAAAGACGGCGCATAGATACTCGGTTCAAACCCCTGAACAACACTGTCCTTTCCGGTGAGAAACATATTTTCTTCCGGTCCTCCGTCATACCCGTCCGCTGCCGTTGCAAAAGCCTTTATATCAATATTCATAAAAAGTACACCGAGAAATTCTCTCGTGTACGGCTCATAGACAGCAACTCCGAGCGTCACAATGTTTCCAAAACCATAGACACTCTGCTCATTTTCATAAAAAGTCTCACTTTGTGCTGCATCCTCAAACCAGACCGGATATCCATTCTTCTCCTGCGGCTCCCGGTAGTACGCTTTATCATAAAATTCTGTCAGATTTCTTATCGTTCCTCCTCTGCGGTATCCATTTTCCTCCATCATGTGATACTGGCGCCCGGGTGTCACAAACTGCACATTTTTAATGTATTTCCTCTGGCGGCTCATTGTATACAGTTTCTCCTCAACCAGGGCGATATTTTCTTCTTTTCCCTTCTCACCTTTCGCATCTGCAGCTGCATTTTCCACAGCAGCCTGAAGGATTCTCGCATCATCATAAAATTGAAGTGCGATATCCTCATACTCCCTCATAATTTCTTCCATTTTCAAACAGATATTCTGCACCTGCATCGCTGCATTCTGCTTCAGGTTCCAGATAATCTCTTTGGAATATTTGTCAAAGCTGAAAAAAGTAATAAACGCCGCCGCACCAAGCAGTAATACGAGAAACGAAAGATTCAGCCGCTTAAAAATGCTCCCCGTTCTCAGGATCTTCTTGATGAATTCATTCCATTTCAGACAGATTTTCTTCCACTGTTTCATGCACTGCATATCCTCTCTATTGATCGGCCCACCGGATAATCTGCTCCTGTTCCTCTTTTACTGAAGAACCGTGGATTGGAAGTCCTTCTTTGATCTTTGCCCCGGTTGCAAGCCTTCTGATGTCCTCCTCACTTCTCCCCATCTTACTTCCTTCATTTGTGCAAAATGGATAAACCGTCTTTCCTGTAAAATCATTGTTCTCTAAAAAAGTCCAGACTGGCATCGGCATTGTTCCACACCAGTTTGGATAGCCGACATATATCGTATCATAATCAGAAACTGATTTTTCTTTCTTAAGCTTCGGCCTCGCATCTTCAGACAGTTCCTTTTTGGAAACTTCCACACACGTTCTATACGCAAATGGATATCCTGTTTCCGACTCAATTTCAAATAAATCTGCATTCTTATGTGCCGCAATGATCTCCGCTGCGATCTCTGTATTTCCTTTGTCCAGATTTACAATGCTTCCGTTTGAATAATTCTCTCCTTTATGTGAAAAATATGCGACCAGTATTTTGTGTTCTCTCATCTTTTATACTTCCTTTCCTAGTGTTGTATCAAGTTCACTTTTCTTTTCTATTTTACTACGAAACAACAGGTGGGAGTCAATAGAGAAAGTAAAATTTATGAAATTTCCGTGAATCTGCCTCTAATGTCTTGTTTCTTTTTCATAAATTGTTATAATGAAAGAATAGTCTTTACTTTTTGAAAAAAGGAGGAGCCCCCTATGAAAACAACTATAACCTGGAAAACTATTGTTGATACTTTGATTCAGGAATTTGAACATGATGGATATAAAAAAGGAGAAAAGATGCCAAGCGAAAGTAAGATGGCATCCCGCTTTGATACTACCCGCGCAGAAGTCCGTCAGGCATATCTGCACTTGCAGGAAGCCGGTTACATTTATTCTCAGCAGGGATATGGAAGCTTTTTCTCCGGCAAGAAGGAGAAGATCCGTCTGGTCTTAAATGACAGCCAGAATTTCACTGAGAAGATGGACACCCTCGGAATCCACTACCGCACAGAGAATGTCGGTTTTGAACTGATCAAGGACAATATGATCGTCTCTGAGATGTTTGAGCTTTCTGAGGAAGAAGCAGATTTTCATGATATCTATAAACTGACCCTGTTGCGCTTTGTGGACGATGAACCTGTGGCGATCCGTGTCAGCTATCTCCCGGATTACGCATTTCCCGACTTGTCACAGCACGGTTCCTCCATCACTTCACTCCGGGATTATATGCACGAGTGTGGGTATAATGATTTCACCGATGAGAATTATGAATTTTCCGTCTCTGCACTGGACAAAAAAGAGCGTGCCCTCTTTGATATCAAAGGATTTGCCTCCTGCCTCGTCATGAGTTCTAAATGCGTGGATCAGGCAACCGGGCGCGTACTGGAAGTTGCGCGGACAATCTACCGGAGCGATAAATTTGTGTTTACTTTATAGAAGAGCCGCTAAAAAGGAACCTCCAATAGATACATATGTTTTTCTACATACAAAGGGTGCGCCTGACAAACCAAACGGATTTGACAGGCGCACCTGATATTTTCCCACAATACCTCAGGCCTCCTACGAAGCATGAAACCCTCCAAGCAGAAGACTCTTGGAGAACATCTGCAGAAAGAAAAACAGGAGAAAGACCCCCAATGAGACTCCATAGAAAATCAAGCTGCCTGCTGACATTGTTGTCTTTCTCTTCCAGCAGCGGTATTTATTCCATAAAATATCAATCACAAGTGACAGAAACCATACAATAAACATCGGTGTAAGTACATCTCTTGTGAGAAAATCTGCTACACTTCCATTATTTTTCATCGTAAATGCTGTCAATGCCACTGTTACAAGCGGAAGCAGCAGCAAGAATACTGCTTTTATCACCCTTTCTGTCCTTTGTGTTTTCTTCCTCTCTTTTTCCATTCCCTGCCACTCCTTTCTGAACGATCCTCTGACTGTTTTGACTTCTTGCTTTCTTACATTCTTACCAAACTATTTGAGGAAACTCCATGCATTCCTTCGGCACTGCCAACAATAGCACCGCAAATATTGCCAGTAATACGGCTCCATATATCCCGAATCTTCTCCGCTCATACCGGAACCGCTGTCCTTCCTCATATCCGGAATACCAGAATAGAATCACAGCCATCACCCCTGCCCCCTGAAAAATTACCATCAGGTCACCGAAGCACCTTAACGTAAATGCAAGCAGAACAGCAGCGGCAATCCCCATGAAAATCAAGATTTTCTTTCTCCGTGATATTTCTTTCTTCGGATGGTGTGTCACAACCTTCTCTCTGACCTGCCCTGCAAAAAAGCCGAAAAAATATCCGATCCACAGCAGTAGCCAAAAATAGAATGTGATACTTCTATGAAACGCATTTGCCGTTTCCACACTAAGAAACTTTGTCATATCCAGAAACAGTGTCTCCAGAAAAGTGGCGCATGCCAGCCAGAATCCCGATAACAGCCATCGTTTTGCCTCCGTCAGCCGGACCTCAAGCCGGCTGCATTTCCTTCTGTCAAATGCATTTCTGCTTATCTGAATACATAAATACAAGAAATAGACTCCCGATACAAGGAGCGGTGTCAGATACAGCAAACGGACACTGTACACCGTCCATGCCAGCAGTCTATCCGTAAAAAACATTCCGATTCCGACAAGCAGCAGCCAGGCCCACATCTCCCTTTCTTCTTTTTCCTGATTCTGCATCGTATCCTTCCTCTCTTTTCTAAAATATATGATTTCTATATTTTACATCTGTCATTTTCTTTTATCATAGCAGAAAAAAGAGGAAAATTCATTCCTTTTCAAAATTTTTTTACTTGTTAGCAGCTTTTAAATGCTTCATCCAAAGCCCGGATCAGATCTTCTGCCTTTTCAATTCCGATTGACAGGCGAATGGTATTCTCTTTGATTCCTTGTTCTGTCAGTTCTTCTTTGGTCGACTGGCTGTGCGTCGTCGTTGCCGGATGGATCACAAGGGATTTTACATCTGCCACATTTGCAAGCAGGGAAAAGATTGGCAGATGGTCGATAAACCTTTGGGCAGTTTTCTGATCTCCTTTGATCTCAAATGTGAAAATGGAACCGCCGCCTGCAGGCAGATATTTTCTGTACAATTCATGTCCCGGCTCTGACTCCAGAGAAGGATGGTGGACCGCCTCCACTTGTGGATGCTTTTTCAGATACTCCACAATCTGTAATGTGTTGCTTACATGGCGCTCCACCCGCAAAGACAGTGTTTCCAGTCCTTGCAGAAACAAAAACGCATGAAATGGAGAAAGTGTCGCACCTGTATCGCGCAGAAGAATCGCCCGGATATAGGTTGCAAATGCCGCTGCTCCTGCTGCTTTTGCAAAGGAAATTCCATGGTAGCTTTCATTTTTTTCGGTAATCCACGGATATTTTCCGGATGCTTCCCAGTCAAATCTTCCTCCGTCTATGATCACTCCACCCACTGCGGTTCCATGTCCGCCGATAAATTTGGTTGCCGAATGTACGACAATATCTGCCCCATATTCGATCGGACGAATCAGATATGGCGTGGCAAATGTAGAATCCACTACAAGCGGAATCTGATGCCTGTGGGCAATCTCTGCAATTTTTTCGATATCTGCCAGATTGGAATTCGGGTTTCCAAGTGTCTCTACAAAAATTGCTTTTGTATTCTCCTGAATGGCCTCTTCGATCGCTTCTTCTTTGTCCTGATCAACAAATGTCGCTGTAATTCCACTTGTAAGGGGCAATGTATGTTTCAGCAAATTGTAGGTTCCTCCGTAAATGGTTTTGGCAGCTACAATATGTTCCCCTGCCTTTGCGAGCGCCTGAAAGGTATAGGAAACTGCCGCCGCACCGGACGCAACTGCAAGCGCTGCCACCCCACCTTCCAGTGCCGCAATGCGCCGTTCAAAAACATCCTGTGTCGGATTTGTCAGCCTTCCATAAATGTTGCCTGCATCTTTCAGACCAAAGCGGTCTGCGGCATGCTGTGCATCGTGGAATACATAGGATGCTGTCGCATAAATCGGAACTGCTCTCGCATCCGTAGCCGGATCTGCCTTTTCTTGTCCGATGTGAAGCTGTTTTGTCTCAAATGCCCAGTTTTCTGAATTTCTTATATCTGCCATGTCAAAATCCTCCTCTGCGTATGATTGATTTCCTGTTTCTTTTGGTAAAAACAGAATAACACGGTCCCTTTTTCCTGTCTAATACGCAAAAAACATATCCAGATATAGTTTTAAGCTATATCTGGATATGTTATACCCGCTCTCTTTCCGAAAAAAGTCTTATAAAATGTTTCAGATGCTTTTCCTTTAGATTTTTGTGATAAGCTATTCCATACTCGATTGCTTTCTGTTCCTCAACAAACGGTAATACCACAACCCCTTCTGTATGTGCAGGAATATAAATCTCCGGCAACACGGCTATGCCATAATTGCACTTTGCCAAAAGAATCGCTGACTGGTCGTTTTCACACAAAAAATGAAAATGCTGTTGAGCATGAAGCGTAATAAATTCCTGCAATTTGTTTCCATATTGAAATGGAATAAATCGTGGATGCAACGCGATCAAAGGCTGTTCATAGATTTTGTCAAAACTTATATTTTTTTCAGTGGCAAATATGGAATTTTCAGAAACTATGGCATAACTTTTGATCATCTTTACTTTTTTGAAAATACAGTCACGGATTTCAGCAATCATTTCTTTTGTTCCGATCAAAATATCTAACTGTCCATTGTCAAATAAAGACTTAAGTGAAAAGTAATCTTGGATGATCACTTGTGGAAATACATCCGGAAGCAGTTCTTTTAAGCTCCTTAACGGCTGTTCTAACGTATCAATTTCTACCTGGCTGGAACACCCGATCCGAAGTACCGCAAGATTCTGACTTGCTAATTTTTTTACCTTTTTTTCTGCCATAGCCATTTTCTGAAGAATATCTTTTGCTTCTCCATAAAACAGAGCTCCTGTCTCTGTCAGCTTTACCATCTTTGATGTTCGGATAAATAGTGTCGTATTCAATTCTTCTTCCAGATTTTTTATGTGATGTGTAACCGCAGGCGTTGAAATATATAACTCCTCGGCAGCTTTTGTAAAATTCAGCTTTTCTGCAACTCGCACAAAGCACTCTAACTGTTGTGTATTCATCGAAGTTCACTCCCTTATCCGTTATTATATCCATCTTTCGGATATGTTTCAACATTAACTTTTATTTAACGATGTTAATTTATATTGAATTCTCATTTCCGTGTTGTAATGCTACAATCCTTCTGTAAGAAGATCATATATCAACAGAAAGGAATGAAAAAATGGTAAAAAAATTAGCCCGTTCTATTCGGGAATACAAAAAAGCATCTATACTAACGCCTGTTTTTGTCATATTTGAAGTATTACTGGAAATTGTAATACCAATGATCATGGCGGTTATGATTGACAACGGCATTAGCCGGCACAATCCAGACCTGCTGGCTAAGTGGGGATCTATTCTGATTGTCTGTGTACTTTTAGGAATTGTTTGCGGAATGTTATCAGGAAGTTTTTGTGCTAAAGCTTCTGCCGGATTTGCACAAAATTTAAGACAGGACATGTATTACAAAATACAGGAATACTCTTTTGCAAATATTGATAAGTTCTCTACATCAAGTATTGTTACCCGTTTAACCACTGATGTTACAAATGTACAAAATGCTTATATGATGATGATCCGTGTTGCTGTGCGTGCCCCGATCATGCTTGTATTTTCTTTGATTGCTTCGTGTATGATAAGCATACAATTATCTCTTGTTTTCCTTGTAGCAGTCCCGGTTTTGGGGATCGGTCTTTACTTTATCGTAAGCCGTTCGCACCCTTATTTTGAAAAGGTCTTTCATATCTATGACGAATTAAACGGTGTTGTACAAGAGAATCTGACAGGCATAAGAGTTGTAAAATCTTTTGTGCGTGAAAATTTTGAAGTCAAAAAGTTCAGCCGTGTCTCAAAACGAATTTACGAAACATTTACCACAGCAGAGGGAATTGTTGCTTACAATATGCCGTTAATGCAATTTGCAGTATACAGCTGTCTTTTATTCTTATGCTGGTTTGGTGCAAAGATAATTGTGCTTACACAGGGAACGACAATGACAACCGGCGAATTGTCCAGTCTTATCGCCTATGCTATGAATATTTTAAATTGTCTTCTGATGCTGTCACAAGTGCTTGTAATGATAAACATGGCCAGAGCTTCTTCTGAAAGAATCATTGAAATCTTAGATGAAGAAAGTTCTTTAAAAAACAAAATCGCTCCTGTTTATGATATGCCTAATGGAGAAATCATATTTGAAAATGTCGGATTCAGTTACCTTAATGACATGAACAAAGAATGTCTGTCAAATATTTCTCTGCATATTCCATCTGGTTCTACTTTAGGAATTATCGGTGCTACCGGAAGTGGAAAGACTTCTCTTGTACAACTCATTCCCCGTCTGTATGACGTAACAGAGGGAAACATCTTTATAGGTGGTAACAATGTGAAAGATTATGATTTGTTTACTCTTAGAAATCATGTAGCAATGGTGTTACAAAAAAATGAACTTTTCTCTGGCACAATCAAAGAAAACCTTCGATGGGGAAACGAACACGCAACGGATGAAGCACTCATTCACGCTTGCAAACTGGCACAGGCTGATACATTTATTGATACTTTTCCAAACAAATACAATACCTATATCGAACAGGGCGGTACAAATGTATCCGGAGGTCAAAAGCAGCGCCTTTGTATTGCCAGAGCTTTACTGAAACAACCTAAAATCTTAATTTTGGATGATTCCACAAGTGCGGTGGATACCAAAACTGATGCAATGATACGAAAAGCCTTTTGTGAAGAAATTCCTGATACAACAAAAATTATGATTGCTCAACGAATTTCCTCTGTACAGGACGCAGATAACATTCTTGTTTTGGAAAATGGGAAAATCAATGGATATGGCACACATGAGGAATTGCTGAAAAATAATGAAATTTATCAAGAGATCTATCAGTCTCAAACGAAAGGAGAGAATGAATAATGGAGAAGAAAAAAACAAATCTTTCAAAAACAGTTCCACGTCTGCTGTCCTATATCATTTTAAGACATAAGCTGATTTTTGGAATTGTTGTCGTTTGTATTTTAGTCAGTTCTTGCACTGTTGTTGCCAGTTCTCTTTTCTTGGAGATACTGATTGATCATTATATCGAACCGCTTCTGTTGGAAGATACACCTGTTTTTTCCGGGCTTTTGCATACCATTCTTTTCATGACGGCCATTTATATTTTAGGTGTGCTTGCCACATTTGCTTACAATCGTCTCATGGTAAAAATCTCACAGGGCACGCTAAAAGAAATCCGTGATGATATGTTTTCGCATATGCAGGAACTTCCTATCGGTTATTTTGATACGCATACTCATGGGGATATTATGAGCCATTACACCAATGATACCGACACATTAAGGCAATTTATCTCACAGGCTTTGCCACAGTTCATATCTGCTGTCGTTACAGTCATTGCCATATTGATTTCCATGATAATCAGTAATATTCCTTTGACGATACTAGTCGTTGCGGTGACACTCCTTATGATATTTGCAACTGAAAAAATCGGTGGAGCAAGTGCGAAGTACTTCATAAAACAGCAGGAAACGCTTGGTGCGATTACGGGACATATTGAAGAAATGATCAACGGACAGAAAGTAATTAAAGTATTCTGCCACGAAGAAAAGGCAAAACAGAGTTTTGATCAGAAAAACAAAAAATTGTGTGAAGATTCAACTTTAGCCAATAAATACGGAAATATTTTAATGCCTACGATCATGCAGTTGGGCAATCTTCAATATGTTCTGATTGCTCTTATCGGCGGATATATGGCAATCAAAGGCATGGGGGCTGTTACCGTAGGTATGATTGTCGCTTTCCTCAACCTTTCAAAAACATTCTGTATGCCGGTTTCACAAATTTCACAGCAAATCAGTTTAATGGCTATGGCGTTTGCAGGCGCAGAACGTATTTTCGATCTGATTGATGAACAATCAGAACAAGACAATGGCTATGTTACGCTTACGCAAATAAAGTATCACAACGGAATTGCCGAAGAAACAAACAATGCAGACGGAATATGGGCATGGAAACACCCTCATCGCGACGGAACAATTACTTATGCAGAACTTCGTGGAGAAATTGAATTTTTTAATGTAGATTTTGGATACACCGAAGAAAAACTTGTCTTACACAATATCGTATTAAATGCAACTTCCGGACAGAAAATCGCCTTTGTCGGATCAACCGGTGCAGGAAAAACAACAATTACAAATCTGATCAATCGCTTTTACGACTTGGCCGACGGAAAAATCCGCTATGACGGTATCAACATTAACAAAATCAAAAAACCTGATTTACGTCGTTCTCTGGGGATTGTATTACAAGATGTAAATTTATTTACTGGTACAATTATAGACAACATCCGTTATGGCAATCTAACTGCGACTGATGAAGAATGTATAAAGGCTTCTAAACTTTCCAATGCCGACGAATTTATCCGTCATTTACCAGAAGGTTATCAAACAATGCTTACACAAAACGGAGCAAGTCTGTCGCAGGGTCAAAGACAATTATTATCTATCGCTCGCGCCACAGTCGCAAATCCGCCAGTTATGATTTTGGATGAAGCCACATCTTCCATCGATACAAGAACAGAGGCTCTGGTGCAGCAGGGAATGGATAATCTGATGAAAGGCAGAACCTCATTTGTAATTGCTCACAGACTTTCTACGGTTCGTAATTCAGATACAATTATCGTGTTAGATTCAGGGCATATTATAGAAAGAGGAACACATGATGAACTTATCCGTAAACAAGGAATTTATTATAGACTTTACACAGGAGCATTTGAATTAGAATAGCCATTTTCTATTTATATTTACAGCCCGTACAAACGATATGTTTTGTGCGGGCTGTTTTCTAAATTTTAAAACCATTTTCCTTCAGTTTTTCTTTCAACTTTCGTATGTTTTCCTCGATGCTGTTTATCACTTTCAGAAATTCTTCTTCCGCTTTCCCTGTCGGATCCTCCAGTCCCCAGTCCTCTGTGTACTGGCCCGGAACACATGGACATGTTACGTTGCATCCCATGGTGATCACTACATCCGGTTTTGGAATGTCTGACAACAGTTTATTGTACTGTGTCTCTTCCATGTCAATCCCGTATAGCTGTTTCATAAGCCTGACTGCATCCGGATTGATCTGTTGTTTTAATTTTGTACCTGCAGAATAACTTTCAAATACATCGGATGCCAGCAGTTTCCCCAGCGCTTCTGCCATCTGACTCCGGCAGGAATTGTGTACACATACAAATGCCACTTTCGGTTTTCTCTCACAATTTTGCTTGCCCATTTTCTTCTCCTTTTCTTATAGAAATACTGATTGAAACAGATTGAACAGGTATCCAACTATCACGATTCCGGTCATACAGATTGTTGCAAATGCTGCCAGCAACTTTGGTTTGACTGCTTTTCGCAGCATGATCATAGACGGCAGACTTAACGTTGTCACAGCCATCATGAAACTTAAAATCGTTCCAAGCTGTGCCCCTTTTGACAGAAGCGCTTCTGCCACCGGTATCGTCCCAAAAATATCTGCATACATCGGAGCTCCCGCCAGGACCGCAAGAATCACTCCGAACGGATTGTCATTTCCAAGAATTTTTTCAATCCATAAATCCGGAATCCAGTTATGAATCACAGCTCCGATTCCGACTCCGGCCAAAATATATGGAAAGACCTTCCGAAATGTAGTTTCTACCTGTGTCTTTGCATACAACAGCCGATCCTGTTTCGTCAATTTCGGAGACTCTGCCTCAATACCAGATGCATTCCTGATAAATTCCTCTACATATTTTTCCATATGCATCTTCTCAATCATTGTTCCCCCGACTACTGCTACAATAATTCCAAGCACAACATATACAATGGCCACTTTTCCTCCAAAGATACTCATCAGGAGAACAAGGCTCCCCAGATCGACCATCGGTGACGAGATCAAAAAGGAAAATGTCACTCCAAGGGGAAGACCCGCACTTGTAAATCCCATAAACAGCGGAATCGACGAGCAGGAGCAAAACGGAGTGACTGTCCCTAAAAGTGCAGCGACCAGATTTGCCCCGATTCCATGAAAGCGTCCTAAGATTTTTTTGCTTCTTTCCGGCGGAAAATAACTTTGAATATAGGAAATCACAAAAATCAGCAGACACAATAACATCGTAATTTTGATCAGATCATAAAGAAAAAACAAGATACTTCCGCCTGCTCGCGAAGAAAGGTCAAGACCTGACGCCGCAAGTCCATTCCCGATCAGTTCCCTGAGCCACTGCATCCCCAGAACTTGATTTTGAATAAAATCCCATATTTCTTTCACAAACTCCATACATTTCTCTCCCATTTATAATGGACCTACTCTATTTTAAAAACCGCATAATTTCATCTTTTTTCGCGATCCTTCCTGCCACGACTAACTTTCCGTCAATCATAAGCGAAGGAGCCGACATGACCCCGAGCTTTACAATTTCCAACAGATCTTCCACTTTTTCTACCTCGGCATCACACCCGGTTTCCGCTACGGCTTCCTGCACATTTTCATACAATTTGTCACAGGTTTCACACCCTGCACCGATCACTTTAATCTTCATGCTCTTTCTCCTCTAATTTCTCAGCTTCATTTCGCTTCCTACATATTCCTTCCATGCCGAAAGAATCTTTTTGATGATCATCGGTCCGATTTTGGAGATAAACACTAACTGTGATTTTTCAAATGCCTCCGATTCTTTATAATCAATCAGATCTCCTACTACATCCACCTGCGTCCATCCTGTTTCCGTCAGGTTACAGAATCCTTTCACGCGATGAACATCCAGTGCGATCACGTTCAAAAATTCATTCAGCTTTTGCTGATCGATCTGTCCGTCGTATTCCATAAATATGGATTTTGGTTTTGTTTCCACTGAATTGGTCGTCTCTTCCCCTTCCGCCCACTGATAGATCAGCAGATCTTTCTTGAAAAAGGAGTAGTCCATCTCCCCTTTGGCGCTTGTTTCCACTTCGCAGACCGGATTGATTTCTCTGATTTTCTCCTCGACCTTCTCAATCTGTTTTGCACCGGCAAGATCCGTCTTTGTGATCACTGCCAGGTGACAGTGTTTTAACTGACGGAAAGCAGTCTCTTCCTCTTTTACCTGCTCGAGAAAATTTACTGCATCTACAAAACAGATCACTCCTCTGAAATCATATTCCTTCTCAGAGACGATTTTGGCAGCCTCTAAAATCTCCTGTACATTCGAAGGATCGCCCCAGCCGGAACTTTCCACGAACAAGTACTCAAAATCCTGTGTTGCCATCTGCGCCAATGCCTGCACGAAATTCAGCTTTAGGCAGGAACAGAAGATGGATCCTCTGTTTATCTCCACCATCTGAATCTCATCATTGCGTAAAATGGTTCCGTCGATTCCCAGTTTTCCAAATTCATTCTGGATAATGCCGATCCGATGTCCTTTTAATGTTTCCAAAAGCTTTAACAGAACTGTTGTTTTCCCTGATCCCAAAAATCCTGTCAAAACATATAACTTTGTGTCTGCTGTACGCATAATCTCCCTCCTTGTATGATACAAAAATCCTTTCCGTTTGTGATCCGGCTTTCTGCTGCTGCCTGTCATCTGTCCTTTTCACAGTCACAATCCACGATGTTTGAAAATCCATCGGGGATCATCAGTTTCCCAACTGTTTTGTATATCTCGTTCATCTTGTCTTTATTTAAAGAATAATGTGTCCACTTTCCTTCTTTTCTCGGAATGACCAGCCCCATGTCCGTCAGAAGTTTCATATCATGAGATAACGTCGGCTGTGTGATCTGAAATTCCTCGAGAATCTTGCACGCACAAAGCTCACCGTTTGACAGCATATCGATGATCTTCAGCCGTTTCGGATCTGAAAACACTTTGAAAATCTTCGCATATTCTATGTAATCTATTCCCATACGCTCCCTCCCCTCATCACACATTGATTATTTTCTATGTTTACAGCATACAACTCACATAGAAATTTGTCAATATATTATTGTCAAAAACAGCACTGCTCCTACTGCTTTTGTCCAAGATAGTTTCGGATATGTGCAAGATACCGTTCTCCCATACTGCTCAAAATCGTATTTTTCTTTACAATGTACCCGATTTCCATCACACTGTTCGGATTCTCTTTGTCGTCCCTGAACGGAACTGCCACAAACTCACTTCCATTTAATTCTTCACAGATAATTCCGGAACAAAGTGTATATCCATTGAGTCCCACCATAAGATTCAGCATGGTCGCTCTGTCATTTGCCTTGATCATCTGTGGATATTCATTAAATGACAAAATCTCTTCCGCCAGATAAAAGGATCCGCCATCCCCCTGTTCAAAGGTGAGACATGGATATTTTGCAAGCTGTGCAAACGAAATCGATCTCTCCTTCGCAAGGGGATGCTTTCTCCAGAGATATACATAAGCCTGACAGTCAATCAAATGTACAAATGTTAAATCCGCAGACCGCAGAAATTTCTCCATTGCTTTCCGGTTGAAATCACAGATATATAAAATCCCTATCTCACTTTTCAATGTACTGACATCGGAAATCACTTCCGCCGTCTTTGTCTCCCGGATTGCAAATTCATATTGGGACATGTCAAACTCTCTTGCCATATCCACAAATGCTTTCACTGCAAAAGAATAGTGCTGAGTGGAAACACCAAACTTCTTCTTATAAGAGCCCCCCTTTCCATATTTCTCCAGAAGGCCCTCGTATTGTCCATAAATCTGCCGTGCATACATCAGAAATTCATGTCCGTCATTGGTAAGCGTAACCCCTCTTCCGCTCCTGTTAAGCAAAGTGACTCCCAGTTCATTCTCCAGTTCCTTAACCGCATTGGTAAGAGACGGCTGCGATATATAAAGGCGCTCTGCCGCTTTGTTCAGAGATTTCGTCTCTGCGATCGTAATCATATAATTCATCTGATTCAATGTCATGGCTTCTTCTCCTGTTGTCTGTCTTTTATTATTTTCAGTCCTTCTCTTATCTCAATATGATCCTTGCATGCTCTTTCTGCACATCTCAAGAAACTCCTCATGAATCCGGTTATCCTGATCCAGTTCCGGGTGAAATGAAAGCCCAAGCTGGTTCCGCCAGCGCACCGCCACGATCTCTCCGCCCGTCCTTGCCAGAATTTCAACCGGATCTTCCGTGTCATTTCTTACCTGCTCAATATATGGCGCCCGTATAAATGTCATCGGAACCGTCCCGATCCCTTTCATTTCCTCCTCGGTCCGAAAGCTGCCAAGCTGCCTTCCGTACGCATTTCTTTTGACAGTCACCGGAAGCGTCCCGAAATAGATATGCTCGTCATTGGATAAATGCTCTGCAAGAAGGATCAATCCCGCACAGGTCGCGAGCACAGGAAGTCCGGATTTCATCTTTTCCTTCAGTATATCATACATCTCCAGTTCCCGGAGAAGTTTTCCCTGAACGGTACTTTCTCCTCCCGGCAGGATCAGCCCTTGTATAGGTGTTTCAAGATCTTCCTTCTTCCGCAGAAGGATACTCTCCACACCCAGAAGTTCCAGCTTCTTCTGATGTTCGGCAAATGCCCCCTGCACTGCCAGAATCCCGATCGTCATGTTATCTTCCCCTCTCTGCCATCAAAAGCTGAATCTCCTGCTCATTGATTCCTACCATGGCCTCTCCCAGATCTTCTGATAATTCTGCCAAAAGCTTTGCATCCTGATAATTTGTCACTGCCTTGACGATCGCCGCTGCCCGTTTCTTTGGATTTCCCGACTTAAAGATTCCCGATCCTACAAAGACACCCTCTGCTCCGAGCTGCATCATCAGAGCTGCATCCGCAGGAGTCGCCACACCTCCCGCCGCAAAATTCACAACCGGAAGCCTTCCATTGTCATGAACGTAGGAAACAAGCTCATATGGAACCTGGAGTTCCTTCGCCTCCTCAAACAGCTCATCCTCCTTCATCGATACAATCTTTGCAATCTGCCGGTTCATCATCCGCATATGTTTTACTGCCTGCACCACATCTCCGGTTCCCGGCTCCCCCTTTGTCCGGATCATGGAGGCTCCCTCATTGATTCTTCTCAGCGCTTCCCCCAGATCTCTTGCCCCGCACACAAAAGGGACCTGAAACTGTCTTTTGTCAATGTGGTACACATCATCAGCCGGAGAAAGCACTTCACTTTCATCGATATAGTCAATCTCGATCGCCTCTAAAATCTGCGCCTCAACAAAATGGCCGATCCTGCATTTTGCCATGACAGGAATCGATACGGCCTCCTGAATCCCCTTGATCATCTTCGGATCGCTCATTCTCGACACGCCCCCTGCCGCCCGGATATCTGCCGGAATCCGCTCCAGTGCCATGACCGCGCACGCTCCCGCTTCCTCTGCAATCTTTGCCTGTTCCGGAGTGGTGACATCCATGATCACTCCACCCTTTAACATCTGTGCCAGCTGCTTGTTTAACTCATATCTCTCGTTGCCCATAATGCTTCCTCCTTGCATGTTCTGTATTTTTTGGTTTGTACGCATTATACGGCAAATATGGCCTTGTGAAAATATCCAGTTTTGCTTTTTTATTCCACGCCAGTTTTATTGTGTATCATGCAGCGCATGCAGAATTATTTTCCCGTCAGATGGCACGCCACGTAATGATCCTTTTCAACCATTTGAAGTTTTGGTTCTTCCGTTCTGCATTTTTCCATAGCATACTTGCAGCGATTCTGGAATCTGCACCCTGCCGGTGGATCGATCGGGCTTGGAATCTCCCCTGCCATTTTAATCCGCTCTTTCTTTTCTTCAATCTTTGGATCCGGTATCGGAATTGCCGAAAGCAGCGCCTTTGTATAAGGATGTACCGGATTCTCGTACAATTGATTTGACGCAGTGATTTCTACTACTTTCCCAAGGTACATTACCATCACACGGTCTGATATGTATTTTACCATAGAAAGATCGTGGGCGATAAACATATAAGTCAGCCCCTTTTCCTTCTGCAGTTTTCCAAGAAGATTTACAATCTGTGCCTGGATGGAGACATCCAGTGCAGATATCGGTTCATCGCATACAATAAATTCCGGCTCAACCGCAAGCGCCCTTGCGATACCGATTCTTTGTCTCTGTCCACCTGAAAATTCATGCACAAACCTTTCTGCATATTGTCTGTCCAGTCCCACCGTAACAAGCAGTTCTTCTACTCTTTCTCTGATTTCTTTATCACTTTTGACCAGGTGGTGTGCCCGGATTCCTTCTGCGATAATATTGTATACTTTCATTTTCGGATCGAGGGAGGCATATGGATCCTGAAAAATGATCTGTGCATGCTTTGTAAAATCCCGACGCTCCTTTCCCTTCAGCCGATGTACATCTTTTCCTCTATAAAGAACCACTCCTTCCGTTCTGTCATACAAACCGAGCACCGTTCTTCCACAAGTAGTTTTTCCGCAGCCTGACTCTCCAACAACACCCAATGTCTCTCCCCGGCGGATATAGAAGGATACATCGTCTACCGCTTTTAATGTTCCTTTTCCTGCTTTGAAATATTTTTTTAGACCTTTTACTTCCAATAAATATTCCGTTTTCTCTTGCATTATTCTTCCTCCTTTTGGATCCAGCAGCATACTTCATGTTCCCCTTCCAGACTGGTCTTTTTCGGAAACGCAGTGTCACAGATGTCTCTGCGCATTTTGCATCTGTCTGCAAACGGACACCCCTTTGGGGGATGCGCCATGTTTGGCGGTGCTCCTTCGATTGTCTCAAGCTCGCCCCCGTCCATATCAAGCCGCGGTACTGCCCGCAGCAATGCTTTTGTATAGGGATGTGCCGGATGATAAAAAATATCATATGCACTGCCACGCTCCACGATTTTTCCGGCATACATCACGATAATATCTGTAGCAAAATTTGCAACAATACCGAGATCATGCGTGATCAGAATGATGCTCATCTGATGCTCTTTCTGGATTTCTTTCATCATGTCCAAAATATCTGCCTGCACGGTAACATCCAGTGCGGTCGTCGGCTCGTCCGCAATCAAAAGCGACGGATTCAATGTTATGGCAATCCCTATCATAACGCGCTGGCGCATTCCTCCTGAAAATTCATGCGGATACTGCCTCATTCTAAGTTCCGGATTAGGGATACCGACCTTTCTCAAAACGCTGACCGCCTCATTCCATGCTTCTTTTTTACTGACTTTCCTGTGAACCAATATTTTCTCCATAATCTGCTTTCCAACCGTCATTGTCGGATTTAATGCAGTCAATGCATCCTGAAAACAGATGGAGCATTTCTCTCCTCGATACTGTTCCCACTGGTGTCGCGTATATTCCTGAATATTTTCTCCTTGAAACAAAATCTTACTTTCTTTGCTTACAATTCCCGGCTTCTTTACCAATCCCATAATTGATTTGGATGTCACTGATTTTCCACATCCCGACTCCCCTACGATTGCTGTGACCGTCCCTTTTTTGATATTGAACGATACATCTCTTACAGCCTGCACTTCTCCCTGAAATGTTCGAAATGTCACAGATAGATTTTTTACTTCCAATAAATTTTCCATAAAGCTCCTCCTCATCATTTCATCAATTTGGGATCCAACATCTGCTGCAGTATATCTCCAAGCACATTGAAGCACAGTACTGTAACCAAAATCATGACTCCGGGTGCAATTGCCATGATCGGATTGTGCAGAATAAATTTCTGTGCCGTCTGCAGCATACTTCCCCATGACGCCATCGGAAGTTGAACACCATAGCCAAGAAAACTTAAAGCTGATTCATCCAAAATTGCATTCGCAATACTAAGACTTGCAGATACAATAATCTGCGGCATCAGATTTGGAATAATATGTATCAATATAATTTTCCCCTGTCCTACACCAAGCGCCTTCGCTGCAATAATGAAATCGCGTTCCTTTAAGGTCAGTGTCTGTGCTCTGACCACTCTTGCCACTTTTGTCCACGAGAAGAAGGCAAGCATCCCTACCAGTGTGATCATGTTCCTTGGAAGAAATGCATAGATAACAATAATAAACAGAAGGCTTGGCACAGACATAAAGATATCTACAATACGCATGAAAAACGCATCAATTGCACCTCCCATATAACCACTGACCGTTCCAATCAGTGTACCAATAATTACTGCTACACACATCGATGCAAATCCTACAAGGAGGGATACCCTTCCGCCGTACAATGTCCGGGTAAGTGTATCTCGTCCAATATCATCTGTTCCCAGAAGATGTGCACTGCTGATTCCCTGCATTTTTTCTGCCACATTTGAAGCATCTGGATCATAAGGAGACAGCGGGGCAAATATCGCAGCCAATACGATAAGCAAGATCAATATCATGCAGATTACTGCCATTTTATTGGAAAGGAATATTTTTTTCATCGCTTTTTTATCCATGATTCTTCTCCTTTCCTTGTTTGATTCTCGGATCTGCAAATCCGTACAAAATGTCAGCTAAAAAGTTGCCGATCAAGAGTACGGTACATGCCAGCATTGTGATCCCCATGATCATTGTATAATCTCTGCTATTGACCGCACTCATACAAAGTGTTCCAAGTCCCGGCCAGCCAAACACAGATTCCACAATAAAAGATCCTGTGATCAATGTTCCAAAATTCATTCCTACCATGGTAATAATCGGAAGCAGACAGTTTTTCAAAATGTGATTTTTCATAACCTTGATCCGCGGAACCCCTTTCGAAACCGCAGTATCCACATACTCCTCTTCCATTTGTTCAATGGTGTTTGATCGAATATACCTGACAAATACCGCTGTGTTATTTACACTCAGAACAATGACTGGTAAGATCGCGTGTCGGATTACATCTGTTGCTGATGTGACACCAATCGTGCGCATCCCGGCACTTGGAAGAAGTCCCAAGTGAAGAGAAAATACAATAATAAGCAGGATACCAAACCAAAAAGCCGGCAGCGAAATCCCTAAATATGAGATTCCACTGATAATATTATCGATCCATCGGTTTTTATAATATCCGGCCAGCAACCCCAAAGGAATCGCAACCAAAACAGATAAAATAAGGGCAGCCCCCATTAAACCTATCGTATTTGGCAGTTTCTCCATGATCTGCTCTTTCACCGGCTGATGATTGCTGACGGAAAGCCCCCAGTCTCCCCGCAGCATATTTTTAGCCCAGTTTATATATCGTTCTGCTACATTTCCATCTAAACCAAGTGATTCGCGCATGTCATCCAACTGCTCTTCCGTCATTTTATAGGAAGACTTTGCCGGGGAGGTATACAAATAAAGTGGATCTCCAGGCGAAAAATATATGATAGAAAATGAAAATATAGACACTGCAATAAACACTATCAGCATCTGTACAAGACGTTTTACTATAAATTTTTTCATTTGATCTCCTCATAACCTAGAAATAGATTCTGCCGAAACAGAATCTATTCCCTTCACTCTTGTATTCTATATCTATTTAAAAGACAGTTTTGTATAATCTTCAAATACCGGTGTCGTCGATAAAGTCTCTGTTCCCTCTAGATTATCACTCGTTGCAAAACAATAGTTCGGGTATGCGATCGGATAAATCAAGTAAGCTTCTGCTGCCTTCTCTTGCAATTCCTTATAGATTGCTGTTCTTTCTTCTATATCTGTTGTTGTTCTTCCCTTTTCGAACAGATCAAGAATCTCCTGCGGTGTATCTACATTTACACCCCATGTTCCGTCAAACATACCCGCAATTACATTATCTGGATCTCCAATTGCACCGTATTCATTCAAATATAATTCATAGTCAGACTGATCTGTAAATACGACATCAAAGAAACCATTTGCATCAATTCCCTGAATTTCCACATTGACATCGATGGCTTTTAACTGCTCCTGAATTAACAGCGCAGTTGTTTCCATATAACTTCTGTCAGTGTTGTAATGAAGTGTGATTGTCTTTCCTGCAAGTCCTGAACTCTTTGCAAGTTTTTTTGCCTCGTCAAGATCCTGCTCATATCCTTTTACACTCTCATCATAGAATGTATTTCGATTGCTGAAAATGGAATTTGCCGCTTTCCCCATATGCTCCCCGTAAGCACCTTTTACGATTTCTTCTTGATTCAGTGCCATAAATACAGCTTTTACCGCATCACGATTTTCCCATGTTGAAGAATATTTATTCCATGCAAGATATTTCACGCGGCCTTCTGCCAATGTATGAAGAGCCACACCGTCTGTCTTTTCCACCTCTTCTACTACATCATCAGACGCAGCTGTTAAGAAATTGATCTCTCCGTTTTTAAAGGCAACTTCCTGTGCGCTTGGATCGGAAATTACTTTAAAAATAATCTTGTCGATCTGTGGCTTATCTCCATAATAATCATCAAATCTTTCAAGAACAAGAGATTCTCCGTCTTTGAACTCTACCAGCTTATACGGTCCCGAACCAATGTCTGTCAAGTTTGCCTCCGCTGACTTAATGTCTGTATTCCCATTAAAAGCGTGTTCTGGAAGAAGAATCAGATTGCCAAGTAAAGAATAGTATGAAGCTGACACCTCCGGAAGTGTAAACTTCACAGTAAGATCATCTACTTTTTCTGCTTTGACCTGGTTTTCTCCTACAAACACAACATTAGAAAATCCCGCTCCATTGTTCGTATCCAAATTGCAGTTAAATGTAAAAATCACATCATCTGCAGTGATTGCTTCTCCGTCATGCCATTTTAAATTATCTTTCAATTTCAATGTATAAACAAGACCGTCATCCGAAATCTCACAGCTGTCTGCAAGATACCATCTTGTCTCATCCTGATCCACATAGTATAACTCGTCCTGATAAGGTGCAAGCTGAAATGCCCCCTCTGCCATTGTTTCTAAGTTGCCATTCAGGCTTGTTACTGTTGCAGAAACCGGCATCACAAGAGAATCACTTTTCTTAGAAGTCTCACTGGAAGCAGTGCCTTTCTCATTGCTTTTGCCTTCGCTTTTCCCACAGCCAGTAATAATTGTTGCAGTCATAGCTACGCACAAAAGTAAGCTAATCAGTTTCCTTTTCATATCACATTTCCTTTCTTTGATCTAAAATTTTTCCGTCAGCTATTATAACATCTATTTTTTCCTTTGTATAATTGAGTTTTTCCATATACTTATTTGCTTTTTCTATACTGATAATCTTGTGTCCTGGAAACGATGGAAACACTGACAGCTAGACTGCGGCACTCTTCAACAGCAGCAAAGAAATCGCAGCCACAATTTCTTTGCAGCTGCGATTTCCTTGTTTTATGCTTTTCGTTGTTGCTTACGCCATTCTTCCGCGCATCGTAAAATATCTTCAATAAACGCACTCTTCCCATTTGTGTAAGCAGTTCTATCCTTTGGATATAGTTTAGCTAATCGTGTCTTTAATTGCGAATATTCACCTGCTCTATTTTCATGAGCATTTAGATAATCCCGCATATTAATATAATTATTCCATGCCTCCTGTCCCCATATAACCACATGAATATAATGTGTCTGAATATTATTATCTAAATCTCCACAGACATACAAATGCTGCCCTGGATGATCATTTCTACGATATATTATCCCATTTTTCATTAAAGCCTCATTATATTTAAAAATCTTATCAAAACTACTGACACCAACAACTATATCCACAATCGGTTTAGCACAAATACTTTTTATTGAAGTACTGCCAATGTGCTGAGCATCAATCATATCTTCCTGCAATATATCTTTCAATTTTTTGATCTTTTCTTGAGCTAATACTTCCCATTCCATCCTATGATTTTCAACTACAACTGTTCCTATTTTTAGCCCTACAGTCATATTATACCTCCTTCTATCCTCGCTATATACATTTCTATAAATGAGTCAGTATACAGTAACCGATTAAAATTTATGAGCATTGTTGTAAGCACGTAGAATTTCTTCTGGCATATCTTCTTGCCGTATAGGGATAAGACGATTTTCATTTCCATCTTTGATAGCTTGCTCGTAATACCAACATTTGAATTTGAGCATATCAAGGGCACATTCCATGCGTTTTATTTCATTTTCTACGTTTTGCTTTTGTTCCAAAAGCAACTCTCTGCGTTCATGGTACGTCTTACTGCCTTGTGTGCATAACTCCATAAATTGTTTAATTCCTTTGATTTCCATACCGGATTTTTTTAAGCATTCAATAACACGAATTGCTTCTATTTCGTTTTCATCAAATTTACGAATGCCGGAAGCACGTTTTATATTTGGGAAAAGTCCCTCTTTATCATAATATCGAAGCGTAGAAATAGGTATATGAAACATTTCAGATACTTGACCTATTGTATACATAATATTCTCCTTTTTTATTTTTCAAAAAATCACTTGACCTAAAGTTAGGTTTAGGTTGTATGCTATAATCATAGCAGGCAAAAGCTGATTTGTCAATTTGTTAGGAGGTTGAAAACTTAATATTAAAAAATTATTATGACTATTATAAGACAAAAAGAAGTTATCATAAAAGGAGAATGAATAATGAACAAACCATATATTGTAAGTCACATGATGACATCCATTGACGGACGGATTGATTGCGGTATGACAGTAAAACTTCTAGGTGTAGAAGAATACTATGCGACACTTAATGAACTGAAGTTAACAGCTACTTTAAGTGGTAGAGTTACAGCCCAGTTAGAAATGGCAAATCCGGGAGCGTTTGTGGCAAAAAACAAAGAGCCTTTAGACGTTGAAAAATTTTCAAAGAAAGTGAATTCAGAGGAATATAGCATTGTAGTAGATACAAAAGGCTGTTTACTTTGGCAGGAACATAGCGCAACACCACTCATTATTATTACAAGCGAAGCTGTTTCTAAAGAATATCTCGCTTACCTGGATGAAAAAAATATTTCATGGATTGCTTGCGGTAAAAAAGGAATTAATCTCACAAGAGCAATGGAAATTCTTGCAGAAGAATTTGACGTAAAACGTATTGGCATTGTTGGTGGCGGAACTATCAATGCAAGTTTTTTAAATGAGGGACTTCTTGATGAAATAAGCATTTTGCTCGCTCCAGGTATTGATGGACGAAAAGGTATGACAGCCGTATTCGACGGGCTTCCTATGGAAACTGAACCATTTTCTTTGAAATTAAAAAAGGTTACACCGTATGAAAACGGAGCCATTTGGTTGCAGTACCAGACAAAGCAGGCATGAAGAGAGCGGGTGAATCGCCCGTTTTTCTGATGTGGTAGTCTTTGCATTCATGAAAAAGCGGTTGTACGTCCGATTAGTTCAGAGTATTCAACCGCTTTTCTTCATTTTCTACGGAACACACCTATTTTACTCCGTATAATACTGCGCCTGTGCGTTCCACAGCTCGTAGTATTTGCCATTTATATCGGCAGCAAGCGAATCGTGAGAGCCTTGTTGAATGATCTCACCTTCGTGAAAGACGGCGATTTCATCGCAGAACTTGCAGGAGGACAGCCGGTGTGAGATATAGATAGCAGTTTTATCCCCGGCAATCTTGTCAAACTTTCCGTAGATCTCCGCTTCCGCAATCGGGTCGAGCGCTGCGGTAGGCTCGTCGAGGATAATAAACGGAGCATCCTTATAGAGCGCACGGGCAATGGCGATCTTCTGTGCCTCGCCGCCGGAAACATCAACACCATCCGCAGACAGACTCTTATAGATCATCGTGTCCAGTCCCTTTTCCAGATTTGCAAGGCGCTCTCCAAATCCTGCATCCACCAATGCCTTCTGTACCCGATCACGGTCGTAGTGCATACTCCCCGCAACATTGGCACCGAGGGGCTGACTGATCAGCTGAAAATCCTGGAATACAATAGAAAAAATATTCATGTAATCGTCATAGCGGTACTTGCGGATATCGATGCCATTTAGTAAAATCTGTCCTTCCTCCGGATCGTACAAACGACACAGCAATTTGATGAAGGTTGTTTTCCCGCTTCCGTTTTCACCGACAATGGCAAGTCTTTTTCCAACCTTGAATTTCATGTTTACATGGCGAAGCGCCCAAACGTCGGAACCGGGATATTTGAAAGATACCTCCTTAAATTCCACTTCATATCTGCGATCAACTCTCTTTTCGGTTGTGAGGCTTCCCTGGTACATCGCGTTTGGAATATCAAGAAATTCAAATGTTTTATCCAGGTAACCTGTGTTTGTTTCCAAGACTCCAATTAAATCTGTCAGTGCAAAAATATTGGATACCATTGCCGTTGCAGCGCCTACATACTGGGTAATGCTTCCTGCATCAAATGCACCGCCCCACGCTTTCAGGCAGGTAAACACATAGATAGAACCGGTAATGAGCGTAGTAATACATACACCCAGACTTGCATAAATCCCCATCTTCCCCCTGTACTGTTTTGCCATGTCGCCATGCACTCCAAAAGTAGAATTTCCACTCCAATAAGCACTGACAAGCTTCTGCTGGTCATTCATCCGGATGTCGATGCTTCGTTCCTGATCCATTCCAACAAAACCGAAATGCCCAAACAACCGATTTCCAAACGTAGCTTCTTTGGCGTAATCACTCCAACATTTCGTTGCCATCGCGCTGAGTTTTCCTGCAAGGATACTGATTCCGACTATAAGAATTGCCAAAACAACGATAAACACAGGATTGTTCAGTGCAGTAAGCCAACCGGACGTATCTGGTAGCGGAGAAGTGAACAAGCCAATCGTTAGTGTAATCCCACTCAGAATACCAATTCCCCCTGTCACAGCGCTTTCATATATTTCCTGAACTTTCATCAATCCCCAGCCTGACCAGTTTTCATTTTGCTGAATCTGTGCCCGAAGATCGTGGTTCTCTTGTTTATCCAGCTCCGAAAAATCGAGAGAGAACATTTTGTGGATAAACAAAATTTCTTTTCTGCCCCACAAATCACTGAGCAACGTACCGTAACGCCGCTGAAGAACCGCTTTCAAAACAGAGACCATACCAACACATAGTACACTTGCGATCACCCATTTCCAAAGGATGCCCTCTCTGCGAAAGGTTGCAAGTTCTTTCAAAATCTGTGCCGAGAAGAAAACTGTTATGTACGGTGTAATTGCACTGACGACGCAATACAATGTCAGAACCGGGAAGAACTTTGCGGATACTTTATGGAGTTCCTGAATCCCACGCAAGTGCACAGCAAGCGAATGATGCATATTTACTTTTTCTTTCATTTTCAGAACTCCTTTCCTTCTTGATAATAGCGACTTTGCACCTCAAAGAGATTTGCATATTCGCCATCCAATGCCAACAGGCTTTCATGGGTTCCTTCCTCTTTGATCCCTCCATCGGCAACAAAAATAATGCGGTCACAGAACCGGGTGGAAGCTAAACGGTGTGAAATGAACAAAGATGTTTTCCCACTTGTCATTTCACTATATTTCATATAAATATCATTTTCTGCAATAGGATCAAGAGCTGCGGTTGGTTCGTCCAGCAGCAAAATCGGACCGTTCTTATACAAAGCTCTTGCCAGCATGAGCCGTTGCATTTGACCACCAGAGAACAACACACCATCCAGATAGACTTCACGGCCAACGTGCGTTTCCAGTCCTTTTGGTAACTTTTCAATCGTAGAAGTAAGTCCTGCCTTCTCCACGCAATCAGTAATTTTATTATAATCGATGTCTACCGTTTTCTGTGCGATTTGCTCTGCAACCGTAACGTCCAATACGGAAAACTCCTGAAAAACAGCGCTGAACAACTCATAATACCTTCTGCGATTGAAGTTTCTAATGTCCTTCCCGTTCATCAACACAGCCCCCTCCGTAGGATCTAAAAGTCCACAAAGCAGTTTGACCAGTGTTGTTTTCCCCGCACCATTCAAACCAACAATCGCCAGTTTCTCGCCTGGGTGAACTGTCAGGTTTAAGCCATGTATCGTATCCTTTTCTGCACCGGGATACCGAAAAGAAACATGTTCCAATTTCAATTCATAGCTCTCTGCTGCAGGGATGTCCTCACCAGTTTCAAACTGAAACGGTTCGGGATAATCCAAAAATTCTCGGAGACGGGAGATATCCATACTCTCCTTATGTAATGCGCTCATCTCCTGCAAAATCCCCATAACCCACGCAGTAAACGTAGTTACAGCCGTAAAGTATAATAAAAATTCGGAAACACTCAATCCCTCATTAAGAGTCATATTGATCAGATATACATAAGCAATCCCATTGCGAGCTATCGTCAGAACCGCTTCTGTAATGTCGGCGAAGACCTCCACACGTTCGCATCGAAGGCTGAAATCCAAATATAGATTATGAATCTGATCCAACAGCTCATTGAGCCAGTTTTGTAAACCGAAGATGCGGATGTCTTTCGCCAGTTCTACTGATTCGGACTTGTTGCGAAGATAATACTTCTTCTGAAAATACTGTTCTTCCTCATCTCTGCGGGCATAACGCCAGTTGTCCGTGTATCGGGAAACGAAGAACCCTGCAAAACAAGTGACGATCACGACAAGCAGGAGGATCCCATCGATCCGAGATAGAATCGTTAAATAGACAAGCAGCCCACCGATGTTTTTCAGTAACCTCGTCAACGTCTGCCAAATGTGCTCTGTCGCCTGACTATTGCCCTCACAGGCAAAATGTGCTTTTTCCCGCATTTGAATAAACTCTGCATCCAGTGTATTCGGGTAGGAGGTCCTATTGCACTTTTTTACAACCTTTCCAATAATCACACACCTTACATCTACACGTGCAAACAGCGTATTTTGCTTTACATACTCCTGAAAGCCATTGATCAGAAACAAAGTTGCTGTAAACATCGCTATCGTCGTCAAAAGCGTCCATATCGGAGACCTCTGCTCAACCCGTGCAAGGACTTCCGGTGCGATATAAAGCTGTGTCAAATTCAGCAATACTTCCAGAACTGCAGTCAACACACAGAATAACAGAACCCTCTTCCTGTTTTCCCATGCTACTTTTACCATCCAACTAATATTTTGGAGCGTATTATATTTCGGCTTTTCTTTCCCTTTCATTTTACCTCACCTCACAAGTCTATCGTAGCAGAAAAAATCGTCCCCGGATGATTTTGGGGACGAATCGTCATTTCCGGGTGATGAATTGCAGCTATCACACTTGCGGAAGCAGTATTTCAGTTGTAAATGCCCCGTCCTCACTATTGCGGCTGATGTATCCTTCCATCCGTTCCACAATCGCATCTATGCGGACAAGACCAAATCCGTGTCCTTCGCCCTTGGTACTGCGAAACAGCGTTCCTTCCTTTTTCATCTTCTTACCAGCTGTAAAGTTGGTAAAGGAAATATAGAGCTGTGTATTTTTCATATCCATATACACACGGATCAGGCGCTGGTCCGCAGGGAGCTTCATGCTTGCCTCAATGGCATTATCAAAGAGATTCCCAATGATGCAGCACAGATCAATTTCCGAGGACTTCAGCTTGACGGGAATATGTGCATCTGCTACGACCTCAATTTCTTTCGCTTTCGCAAGCGAGATCTTGGAATTGAGAATAGCATCGGTCATAGGATTACCAGTCTTGATAACCGTATCAACGGTAGTCAGATCTTCGTCGAGCAAATCAAGATAATTCTTAATCGCATCCAGGTCACCGTCTGCCGCATATGCTTTCATCGTCTGGATATGATTTCGGTAATCGTGCCGCCAGCCACGGATCTGACGATACATATTATCAACTTCACGATAATGTGTTTCCATCAACTCTTGCTGATAGAAAGCAATCTGCTTTTCTATTTTCTTTGAAAACAATCTCATACCTTTTACCTCATATTGATAATCGCGCGGTTAATGCCATCATATGCTCTCCGCGGAAGAGGAATGGCAGTTCCGTCGCTCAGCTTGACTTCCATTTTAGTGACACGGCTGATCTGCGTTAAGTTGATGATCGTGGAACGCCCCGCACGGTAGAAACGCTCGTCGAGCTGTTTCTCCAGTTCGCCCAATGTCATTTTCACCGTAACGTCAGTTCGCGCGTGAATCGTAACGTAATTGCCAGACACATCCGCATATCGGATTTTATAAATCGGCACACGCACCATTTCACCACCGATTTCAAAGTTCAAAACCTTCTCATTCTTGGAAAGCTTCTCTGCAGCACGATCAAGCACCGAGCAAAGCTTTTCTTCTTTTACAGGTTTCATCAAATAGTGGAGCGCCGCAACCTCATACCCCTCCAAAATGTAATCGGAGTAGCCTGTGATAAAAATAATCTGAACGGTATCATTATTTTTGCGGAGCTTCTTCGCCATCGTCACGCCGTCCATAGCTCTCATTTCAATGTCCAAAAGTAAAATATCATAATCGCTTTCCTCTGCATAGTGGATCAGGAAGTTCTCTGCTGAAGGAAAGGTGTCAGTCTGTACCACATGACCGGAAGATGCCGCCCAGCGATCAACCATATTCAAAACATATTGTCTGTCTGCATCAGAATCATCGCAGATTGCAATTTTGTACTTCATGTTCGCACCATCCTTTTTAGATTTCGTCTTATTATATTTCTCATGCTTGATGATACCGCACTTCTATTTTACCTTTGTAATATACGGCTGCTGGCTTTCTGGCCGCTACGATGCTGTACATCGTCCTTGATTTCCTAACAAATAGATTTCTTTTGCACATCGTTCAAATCCAGCTCGTGTTGCTTTTTTTAATATTGTTTCTATGGTATTCTAAATACTTTTTATTTTTGTCTGATAAACAAATTTTTATATTCTTATCAACGTTCATAAAAATAGTATCTGCCCGTTTTAATTGTTCCGAAATCATTATAAATATTTCTTAAATGCCTTCTTCATCTTCATAGCCATATCCATCATCCAGTCGAACTGTTCTGACCATTTCTCTTTATTATCAAAATCCACGTCTTTGCAAACCAGAATACGGCTTGCCTTCTTCTCTGGTAATTCATTCCATTCAAGCTGCACGCCCATTTCGGTTTCGATAGCATCTTTGTTATCAAAAAATTTATGATATAAGTCCTTATCATCAGAGATGTACCATTCCACAATAACATGACCATACTTTCTTATCTGCGACAAACTTATATAGCAAGCAGACGAGCCAATACTCAGTGTCATCCAATGGTCAGTACTCGCCTTCCTTCTATAGTCCTATGCATTCGCACCTTAAAAAGTAGTTTCTGAACTCCACCCTATCCCAAGTTAGACTGCAGGACTACTATTATTTTCTATCTAACAGTGATTCCTAATATTTCTTCGCTGTTAATCTTCGCTTGGAATCCCTTGATTTCAATGCTTTCCAGTTGTTTATTTTCCTTTTTAGACAGTAAACATACTGTTTCCACATGGCTCGATAGGTCCGGATTGATGTCGGTCATCTGGAACCTATCCCAGCTAATACGGAATGTACCGCCATATCTCCGTTTGTTCGTAGAAACATATCAACATATCCTGTAGCAAAAAAACCTTGATACATTCCGCTATCCATATCACAGCCTGAACCTCGCCCGTCCACGGGAAAAGTTCAACTTTTTTATTCGTTTCTACTATTATAGTGATTCCAACATAAAAGTCAAATTTTGCGAGGAACCGCCATCGCCTCAACCTTGTCCGTTCTTCCTACAAAGAACAGGTCAACGGCTATTTTTCGTCCTAACTGATGGTCTGGCTTCCATGCACTCGACCTTATTATGCTGGAAAATTCGTATTAAAACAAAGAAGCAATTCTATTACTTCTTCGCATTCTCTTCCAATTCCAACATGTATTTATCAAAGTCAGACATAAACAATCTGTCCTGAATGACACGATACTTTTCAAATTCGGTCTCAGCTTTAGCCTTGGCAATCTCTGCCGTAATCTTACCTGCGTCCTGAAGAACCTCTCTGTCATCTGCCATCAGGAATAGATCCAGACGCTTTGCCCAATCTTCCATTGTCATCGGGATATGACGTTCTGCACGATCCTCTGCCAGATCCAGATATGCCGAAACGATACGCTCTAATGAACGCATTTCCTGCTCAGAAAGATAATTCTTAGCAACACTCACATCGCTTTTTACAATCTTGCCTTCCGGTGCTGCTGCCCATGTGGTCAGTCCCATATGTGGCTTATCCGCATCTGCCCGCTCATAAATTAACTCTGCTGCCGTATGACCATGAACAGCATAGTGCATCTTGTTTTGCACCTTTGCAAAGAACTGCTTTGTTGTTTTTGCTGTGCGGTCATAATCAAGAGCTGTGGCATAGATATCTGTTATCTTCTGATAAAATCTACGCTCAGATAAACGGATCTCTCGAATCTGCTCAAGCAAACGGTCAAAGTATTCTGTCGTGAGCACAGAGCCACCGTTTTTTAGACGCTCGTCATCCATGACCCAGCCTTTGATGGTGTAGTCCTTTACGATGCCATTGGCCCACTTACGAAACTGCACTGCTCGCTCATTATTTACCTTGAATCCAACTGCAATAATCATTTGAAGATTATAATGCTTTGTATCACGAGTAACCTGGCGTGAACCTTCGGTTTGAACTATCCGGAAATTCCGGATAGTTGCATCTTCCTCAAGCTCTGAGTCGAAATAAATCTTCTTAATATGCTCATTGATTGTACGAACATCTACGTCATATAGTGTGGCCATCATCTTCTGTGTCAGCCATATATTCTCATCCTCATAGCGCATCTCAATGCTGTCCTGCTGATCGCCGACAGATGCGACGTAGGTCAGATATTCTGCTGCGCTGGAACGGATGGATATTTCATCTTTTTTCTTTTTCAAATAGGAGGCCTCCTTTAGCATTCACAAATCATTATTCTGCCTGTGCATCATAGGATTGCTTCACAATTTCCATGATTTGATCTAATTCATCCTGATGCTCCATAAACAATTCTACATCACCATTTCCCCAACGACCTAAACCTGTGATATCCTTGCAGATACCGTTAGGATCATTAATCTCTGAAAACTTCATATTAATCGAAATACGCAATCTTTGTTTCTGGAAGACAATGTCAACAAAATTAGTATCCAGCTTATAAGCAACATACAACTTTTTATATTCTTTCTTCACCGCTGGAGATAAGTTCATAATACGCTTATCCAAAGACTCAAACAGCATTCTTGTAAAAGCATTAATATCATATGATTCTAAGGAATACTTCTGCACTGTTTTTTCTTCTGCTTGATATGGTGCTAGTTCTGCAGCTGTTAAAGTTGGATATGGCCAAATAGCTTCTGCTTTCTTCGCTAATTCATTTGCTCTCTCTTGGATGTGTTTCTCATTCCATTCATTCTGCAAAACCACATATTTATTAAGCCTAAGTGCACTTTCCTTAAATCCACCCGGCATATCCATCTTATCCAAGAAAGGCCTGTCACTCATCTCGGAATTATATGCAGTCAAAGTAAGATTGCCAATTGTATGTAAATATTTCTTCTGCACCTCCTGCCACTCAGGGCCAAGATCAGTTTGCCACTCCAAAGAAAGATTTTTGTTTTGCGGCATAATATGCTCAATGGTGTAATTTTCTATAGTAATTGGAGCCTTGTTTTCAAAATTTTCCAAGCGACTTAGAATATAATTTCTAGCACGCATATTATAAATATCACGGTTTACGAATGCACCTTCAAACTTATCGTTATCTGGAAATTCTTTATAAGTATCCTGCATTACAAAGAATGCCTTAACAGAATTTAGGTAATCGTCTGGTTTAATATAATTCTTCAACGTTGCAAAGGTTTTGTTCATCGAATTAGTCGGAATTTCGCAAATTGCACGTCTCAGGACATAGCTAATACAAAGCTTCAGAATTTCCTTCAACTCATCTGATGTTATCAGTTCTTCGGTACAGTCATGATGAATCTTCAGTAAGAACGGATAAGATACTTCCATTCTCAAATCAATAATATCTTCATATAACTTCTTTAAATCCGTTTCAGAATTTCGCTTAAATACGATGTTAGTGTAATATTTTGCGTAGTCCAGCAAATCTTGACACAGTTCTCTAATACTTCCAAATTCGCAGTTCAAGTGATACAACTTGAACTCTTCATATACACGTCCTTGCTTTGGAATACGAGAAAGCTTCATGGTCAAGTAATGGCGGAAAAAAGCATCCATTACAGCTCCTTGCGTTTCATAAATAAACAGTTGTTCCATAGGCCGCCAGAGATGCTCATATACATAGGTTTGCTCTGATGGCTCTAATCCCATCAAAACATAGTTACGAATCAAATCAGATTCTGAAAGTTCCTTACCGGTAGAGTTCAAGCTTTCAAAAATTGCCTGTGCATCGTCTACAGTACGGTCTAACGTGATATTAACAATCTGTAATTTTCCAATTGACTCGTATACCTCTGCGGGCTGAATTTCTTTATCGGCCAGCTTGTTAGCGAAAAAGTTGTAATTTTCAATCAGCCTTGATCGAGTACCTTCTGCAATTGGCTTTTCCTCAACAAGGCTTATAAGAATGTCCCGATCTGTTTCGGTTAACAGTAACTTATACCGTTCATCACCATTTTCGTACTCATTTTTTAGAAGCATATTATCTATACGACGAGCATTAATTGTTGTGTCACCAGGATTCTTTATTGCATAATCGCGCAAAGCCAGGAGAAGAAGAGTTAACGTAGTCATTCGCTGCTGCCCGTCAATAATCATATACTTCTGAACACCTGTTGGCATTGCCTGCTCAGCAATATTAACAATAGATCCAACAAAATGACCAGCTTTCCCTTTTCTCTGCATCTCTACAATATCGTTCCAAAGTCGTTTACACTGATCAATGTCCCAGCTGTAAAATCGCTGATAAACTGGAATCAAAAACTGTTTATTTCCATTTAATATCTCATAGATATTGCCTTTACGTGCATCCATACCGCACCTCCATTATTTCTTTTCTCCGTAAGAAACCGTATCTTCTGCCACCTTGCTTAGTTCTATTTCAGACACATATTTATATAGCTTTTCCTCTTTTCGTGGTTCCACATTATCTGTCCAAAGCTCACACTGACTAATTACTGTGCTTATTGCAAAATCGTAATCTTCCGGAGGATACTTATATTTCTTAAGAAGTCGCTTAACCATCTTTCGCATTTGTGCTCTAGCGGTTTCTTTTTTCTGCCAATCGATAGTGCGATTTTTACGAAGCATTTCTGTAAGTTCTCTTGTCAGAGCAATCAATTCATCATTCTTGTAAAAATCCTTGATATGCTCTGGTTTTGTAAGGGCATCATAAAATGCCAGCTCTTCTTGCGAAAGCCCCAACTCTTGACCATTCTTATAGAGATTTGCAATTTCCTCCGCAGTTTTAAGCAGTTCTTTAATAACTTCTTCATTGGTGATTAATCCGTTATAATAAGAGTTCATCAGTTGTGCTATCTTTTCTGAGAATTTTTGTGACTGCACCACATTTGTTCTCTTGTAAAGAGCCACCTGCTCAGCCATAAGTTTTTTCAAAATCTCAACAGCTATATTTTTTTCCTTCATTCTAGAGATTTCATCCAAGACAGCCGGATCAAACAAGCTGAAATTTTCACCGCCACTTTTGCTGCTGTCAAATAAGCTGATGACACCTTCACTCTGTACTGCCGCTTTCAAAAGTTCATTGATTTGATCGTTAATCTCGGTAAGCGACAGGCTCTTTCCACCGGTACCACCGTAAGTGATCTTAATAACCGTAGATCGCAAAGCTTCCATATAAGCTGCTTCATGCCTTTCCTGTTCTGTTGTCATACTGGAACAAAGCGAATGAGACTGTTTCAAAAGCATAGCTTCCTTCAAGAACAAATCTTTTCTTTCTGGTACACTTGCATCGAGAATAAAGTTTACACCACCCGTAATAAGCTTAGCCATTGTAAGCGGAGAACCACCTACAAAGCCGCTAAAATCAAAGCCATGCAGTAAATCCTTGCAGACCTGCAGCTTTTCTTGAAACTTCGGATAGGCCATCTTTGCAATGTTCATGTCACCATATTTAGACTGATCGCGCTTCGTATATTCTTTCATCGCCGCCTTTAGAGCTGACGCAATTCCAACATAGTCAACGATCAATCCACCTTCTTTATCCTTGAATACACGGTTAACACGAGCTATTGCCTGCATCAAGTTATAGCCATGCATTGGCTTGTACACATACATAGTCACCAAAGAAGGTACATCAAATCCTGTAAGCCACATATCTACAACAATGGCTATTTTCATCGGATCGTTATTATCTTTAAATTTTCTCGCGAGTTCTTCCTTGTGCGCTTTGGTTCCGATAATCTCTTTCCAATCTTCTGGGTCATTGTTACCGCCAGTCATAACCACACCCACTTTATCTGTCCATGTAGGTCTGATTTTTAAGATACGGCGGTAAATTTTCATTGCAATCGGACGAGAATACGCCACAATCATGGCTTTACCTGTCAGAAGATTTGCCCTGTATTTTTCATAATGTTCAACGATATCATCACAAAGAGATTCAATTGTAGAATCTGCTCCCAATACGCTTTCCATCTGGCCAAGCATCTTTTTGCTCTTCTCGATCGTTTGCGCGTCGGATTGTTGCTCCAAGACATCATAAGTGGAATCAATTAACGCTAGCGTATTCTCATCCAACTTTAGATGAACCACACGGCTTTCATAATAAACCGGACGAGTAGCGCCATCTTCCACGGCCTGTGTCATATCATAAACATCGATATAATCACCAAAAACTTCACGAGTATTTCTGTCCTTAGCTGAAATCGGTGTACCAGTAAAGCCAATAAATGTAGCATTCGGCAATGCGTCATGAATAACACGGGCATTACCAATTACCGTATGCGCTTCTTTTTCACCATTTTCATTCTCTGACATAACGATTTTCTCATCAAAACCATACTGCCCACGATGCGCCTCGTCTGCCATAACAACAATGTTTCTACGTTCCGATAAGGCTTTCTCTCCACGCTCAAACTTAAACATCGTAGTAAATACGATTCCATTCGCACTTCTGCCATCAAGAAGTGCCTTCAAATGTTCCTTGCTCTCTGCTTGTACCGGTGTCTGACGCAAAAAATCTGCGCATTGTGAGAACTGTGCATAAAGCTGATCATCCAAATCAATACGGTCTGTCATAACTACGATTGTCGGACTGTCTAATGCATCCTGCAATAAATGTGCATAGAAAACCATAGATAATGACTTACCGGAGCCCTGTGTATGCCAGAACACGCCACCCTTGCCATCGGTCTTAGTTGCTACCTTTGCTTTTTCGATTGCTTTGCGGACTGCAAAATATTGATGATATCCGGCTAATACTTTGAAACGACTATTGCTAACGCCTGAGAAAAGAATAAAGTTCTTCAAAATATCAAGTAAACGTTCCTTTTGGAACATACCCTCATAGAAAGTTTCAAAGGACGCATACGCAGTATCTTCGTAATTACCGTCTTTTGTTTTCCATTCCATAAAGCGATCTAATCCGGAAGTGATCGTTCCTGCTTTATTTGTAGACAAATCGCTAATTACACAGATTGCGTTATAATAAAAGATAGATGGTATGTCCTGCATATAATTGCGAATCTGATGGTATGCATTCTCAGCCCCAACTTCATCTTTAGCCGGACTCTTCAGTTCCATCAAAACAAGAGGCAATCCATTTATAAATAGAATAATATCCGGGCGACGGTTATTTCCGTTTTCAAGAAATGTAAACTGATTTACCACATAGAAAGAGTTGTTTTTTACATTTTGGTAATCAATCAAACGTACAATCGACGATTGCTCCTCGCCCTTCACAAAGAACTTAACCGTGATGCCATTTTGCAGATAATCCATAAATATCATATTCTTCTGCAGCAGGCTTCCGGTATCAAAATTCTTCAATTTGGCCATTGCCTCATCAATAGCTTCTACAGGCAGACCACGGTTGATACGCACCAAGCTATCTCTCAGAATAGAGTCCAGAAGCGGACTGGTATAATCTCTATCAAAATCCGGAGCGTAGAGGTGGTCATAGCCCATGTTTTCAAACAATTCAATGATTGCTTGTTCGTATGTATCTTCTGTAAATAAACTTGGCATATTCAACCTCCTGTATTTTTCGTTATATTTCTATGGTAAACAAGAATTTAGCGGCTTAAAGGTCGATGTCGGAGACATCAAGCTCGCCAGACATCAACTTTGGCAAAAGAGTATCTCGAAGTACAGCAAGATGTTCGTTTTGCTTGCCATTGGCAAAAATCTGATTAAAAATTGATTTGCAATAATCGTCAAATGCTATAACTTTATCTACTGGCGGAATTAAAATAGTTTCCGTTTCGATAAAGCCTGAAAAGTCAAGGTTCTTAATACCTGTTGTGCCGTTTTCATAAGAGAAAAAGACACCTTTACCATACAGGTATTGCCAATAATAGTAGATAAACAGACTGTATCCTTCTTTTGGCTTCATTGCCTTACAGAAATTTGTGCAAACCATACCACTATCATAACGGTCGAGTAATGATTGAGTTATAGCTGTACATCTTCCGGTTGATTGAGTAGGACTACCTCCTGAAATTTCAACAACAATGTCACCGGCTGCAAGTTGTTTTGCGGCAAAGTTTTTAGGAAGAATATACCTTGTGGGCATTTTGCCTTTATTGCCTGCTTTGACTTCGGGAATATCTGCACCTCTGATGCAATAAACCTTTTCAGTATTATTGCCTGTTGGTGCTTCCTTTCCCCAATCGCCATTTAAGGTTGATTTAATAAGTTCAGAGAATGTTCCTGTTGACCATTCATTGTTTTCGGGATTGTCTATAAACCATTCTTTGAATATCGCCTGAGCTTGCTGCTCTAAATTCTTGTTTATCTCCTTATTTTCTCGTATTTTTTCCTGAATATCATCAAGAATAGACACTATTTTCTTCTGGAACAATATATCGGGCACTTCAAGTTCAAGATTCTCGATCATACCTTTAGTCAAAGCATTTCTTGTTGCACCACCAGCAGCAATTTGTAGTAAATATGGCTTCATCATTTGAAGGTAGAACAGAATATAGCTACTTAACACCTCATCTTCATTAGGGCGTATAATGGCTACATGCTGATTCACACGTGCAGGCAAAACTCTCACATCAACTGCACAAGCACGAGCCACAGAATCTCCTGTAATATTCAAAAGAATATCTTGTGATTTCACTTCAACATTACTCAATTTTTCCGCCTGTTTTTCATTTATATGTGCTAATCCATCATGCGAAAACGCAAAATCAAGTACATTTTGACTCCTGATAAGCGAAATTCCCTCATCACAATATGCTTCTTTACCTCCTCTCGGAGTTGCGCCGCTACCAATTTTTAAGCATATATCTTTTAATTTATAGACCGCCATGTTTCCACCTTCCTTAACCTATGTATTTCTTGTGAGCCAATTTAACATTGCTCTGTTTGACCATTGCATATTGCAAGGTCGTATCTATTCGTTTATGTCCCAAAAGCTGCTGTAACTGCTCAATCGGCATTCCTTTATCAATCGCCATCGTTGCAAGCGTCCTGCGGAACTTGTGCGGATGGACTTTTTGAATATCCAGCTGTTTACCCATTTCTCGTAGGCGAGATTCTATACCACCAATTTTGATTCTCTCATGTGGAGAACGTAGCGTAACAAACAGTGCCGGATTGTTATCCGTTCTGCTGTCGATGTAGTTTTGCAGATGGATCTTTGTTCTGGCATCAAAATAGACAATGCGTTCCTTATCGCCCTTACCGAAAACCACACACTCACGCTCATTAAAATTGATGTCTGCTTTGTTCAACAGAACCATTTCACCGATACGCATTCCGGTAGATGCCAGCATATCAATCATCGCCAAGTCTCGAAGTTCTGTGCAGTTGTCGCGCATTTTTTCCAAGTCCTCATCTGTGTAGGTTTCTTTGATGTTGGTTGCCGTTTTTACCTTATGGATACGGCGGACAGGGCTTTTCAAAATATAGTCTTCGTCCTCCAACCAGGAGAAAAAGCTGGACAAAATCCTGCGGATATTATCTATCGTCACACGGCTGGACTGATTCCTGCTCTGATAATCTGTCAAATAGGAACGCAAATCCTCCGTCTGAATGTGGCGGATACCTTTGTCTATCGAAGCCACCATCGTTTCAATGGTTGTGCGGTAATATTTCAGCGTTTTCTCGGAACAGCCTTCAATCCGTTTTGCTGCAACAAAAGCATCTATCAGCTTTGGGTTATCATCCGTATCCTTCTTTTCTGTCTGTGCTGTGATCTCGCAGCCAAACAGTGTGTTTTCAAGCACCTTTTGCAACTGCTGCATTTGGGCGTTGTCGAGGTGTGGCAGCATTTGCTGCACCACCTCTGAAATAATTTGTTGTTTCATAGGTCATTCTCCTTCAAATTTATTTTCCAGAGAACGACTCAACGGCAGTTCCGTTGGCTTTAGCTCCCGCCGTTGGTGGGAGTATTTAGGTTAAACAAGAATTTAGAGCAACAAGCTCAGGCGATATTCAAAGCCTGGTTTGTTGATTTTGAACCATTTGATGGAGAAATGCCATCCGACTGGGTAATTTCCAGACTCGGAGATATTGCATCCATCAAAACTAATAGCTTTTCTCCTGTCAAAAATCCTGACGCACAGTTGGAGCATTATAGTATTCCAGCATATGACGAACAAAAATATCCTGTTTTTGAATCAGCCGCAGGCGTAAAAAGCAATAAATACATATTAAGCAAAAATTCAGTAATGATTTCCAAACTGAACCCTGATACAAAAAGAGTATGGCGTCCAATGTGTCTTTCAGAGCTTGCAGTCAGTTCAACTGAATTCATTATCTTTGAAGCCTTTAATCCGGCGTACAGAGATTTTGTGTTCTCTATTATTGATAGTGCTGCTTTCTCTGATTGGATGTGCGCCCATACCACTGGATCTACAAACAGTCGACAGCGTACAGCTCCAAGTGCAACGCTGGAATTTCAAGTGGCACTTCCTGATGAGAAAGCAATTACAGATTTTTGTGCTATTGTAACGCCAATGTACGATACCATTGCTTCTAACATCTGCGAAAATCAAAAGCTGGCACAACTCAGAGACTCTATACTGCCAAAGCTGATGTCCGGTGAGCTTGATGTTTCTGACATCGACCTTTAAGCCGCTAAATTCTTGTTTATCTTATCATTGAGTGCGATTTTATCATCAATCACCCTCAGGAACGAGCCGATTTTTTCCTGTTCGACTAATGGTGGAACATCTATTTCAAGATTCTTTACAACATCAGTCTGCACACGCTGCCGTCCAGATGAACCAACCATCGATTTTATTGCTGGTTCCCTTACTTCTGGGCTACAAACGAGATAGTACAAGTAGTCCTTATCAGCAATTCCTTCTTTTGCTCGGAATACAATATATTCAGTTGAACCAAATCCAACCTCTCCATCATTTAAGATTGAGACTTGAGCCGTTTTTCCATTTTCCAGACAAGGAGTAATTCTCGCCATAATTGTATCGCCGTTGCGGAATTTTGTACCACCCGAAAAACTCTCTTCAGTGTAGTATGGAATATCTCGATAAAATGGGCGGAGCGCATCCATAGGGATTTTCTTAGCTATAGCACCTTTTTTTATTGTTTCTCTCGGATTGAAATCTGCAATATCAGAGAGCTTCTTTTTTGTCCATTCAGATCTCATGCCCAATCGCCTCCAATTTTTCACGAATTACAAATTCGTTTATTCTTTCTTGTCCTGTATTCATAAGCTAATTCTCACTTTCAGTTTCATCTTCATCCGTTCTATAAGCATCTTCAACCGAATAAGTAGCATCATCCAACATCTTAACATCTATGCCTACGTTAATTGTGTCCTGTGTTTTTCCTCCATCCTTCAATTCGTATACAAACTGCAAAGCTACTTCAATATAATATTCAATTGCATTCTCGTCCGAATTCAAGGATTCAATATTATCAATGCTAATCAAATGAGCTGTAGTTGAAGTAATCAACCGTCCTTTTTCAACAAGGCCAAAATTTCGATCTATTATCTGCTCAAGAAAATCTTCAGAGTTTAACCAGTCAACAATTTCCTGGTTTTCATCAAACTCTTCAATTGGTTGATACGAATATTTGTCAATTTCCTTTGCCCACGCTTCTAACTGTACCTTAACTTCACTTTCATTTTTGCATATGAACAGTGATGAATCTGATACATTTTCTGCAAACTCATTTAGCAGAAATTCTCCAAAAGCATTGTCTTTCGAATAATATATAATTTTCGAGTTGCGATGCGTTAATGAAAATTCCAAAATACTTTCCCATAATAACGCATCCTTAAATCCTTTATCAGACTTTTTGTCTCTTCCCTCAAAAGGAGGTAATTTACCAAATGCTCGATTTATTATACTTTCAAACCTATTACTAGAAGCAATTGGAATCTCAATAACTTCATTCAGTCCTACTGAAATCTCTTTCTTGTATTCCGTAATCTTATTTTTTATGTATTCCGGATAATTTATGCCCGGATTTTCTTGAATAGAATATTCAGGAAATCGTTTCTTTGATATCGTATTTTTATAAGCTGAAAGCAATTCATCATGCTTTTCTATAATCTGCTTCTCCATTTCACACAAAACAACAGATGGAATTGCTACCGTCACCTGATTATATATATCAAGTTGATTAATCATATCAATTACATTTTCAAATGTTGAATTAAAGCTAAAAGTTGTGAAGTCCGCTTTCTTTTCATATGCTTGAAACAGAGCATTCGTATCAAAAATCAAACAATACGTTATTTCATTGTTTGAGCTCATATCCAATCGCCCCCAGCTTCTTCCTAATCTCTCCCTCCAGCTCATGTGACTTTACAAACATTTCCGCAAGTTCAGATGTTAACCGACCCATCTTTTCTTCAAATGGCTCTTCGTCATCTTCTTGTTCTTCAATGCCTACATATCTGCCCGGAGTAAGGATAAAGTCTTGCTTTTCAATTTCCTGCAAATCGGCAACGGCACAGAAGCCTTTAACATCTTCAAGTGTTCCATCAACAAAAGCTTCATAGGTATCTGAAATTTTCTTGATATCATCATCTGTCAACTCTCGAAGCTTACGGCTCACCATCGTTCCCATCTTTCGAGCGTCAATAAATAAAGTCTTTCCCGGTTGTTTCTTCTGCTTATTGATAAACCAGAGCGAAACAGGAATCTGCGTTGTATAGAATAGCTGAGTAGGCATTGCAACAATGCACTCAACTAAATCGGCATTGATAATATTCTTACGAATATCACCCTCTCCACCTGACTGAGAAGAAAGTGAACCGTTCGCTAATACCATACCAATACGGCCTGCTGGTGCAAGATGAAAAATCATGTGCTGAAGCCATGCAAAGTTGGCATTCCCTGCTGGTGGTATTCCATATTTCCAGCGCTGATCTTCTTTTAGTTTATCCAGTCCCCAATCGGAAAGGTTAAACGGAGGATTAGCCATAATATAATCTGCTCGCAATGTTGGATGGCGATCATCTAGAAACGTATCTGCAGCGTATGCTCCGAGATCTGGTTCAATTCCCCGAATAGCAAGGTTCATCTGCGCCATCTTCCATGTAGTAGGGTTTGAATCCTGACCGTAGATAGAAATGTTACTGATGTTACCACTGTGGTTCTCAACAAATTTTGCAGACTGAACAAACATACCACCTGATCCACAACAAGGATCATATGCTCGACCCTTGAAAGGTTTCAATACTTCTACCAGAGTACGTACTACGCAAGATGGTGTAAAGAATTCGCCGCCACGTTTGCCTTCTTGTTCAGCAAACATAGAAAGACAATACTCATAGGTACGGCCCAAGATATCCTTTTCGCTGCCGTGTTCGATCATCTGGATATTGGTAAATAAATCTACCACATCTCCCAATCTTCGTTTGTCCAATTCCGGGCGTGCAAAGTTCTTAGGGAGAATATCTTTCAGTCGTTTATTTTCTTTTTCAATTGCACGCATAGCCTCATCAATAACTGTACCAATCTCCGGCGTATGTGCCTTTGCTGCAATCTCACTCCAACGTGCACCTGCTGGTACAAAGAAGATACCTTCAGAAGTATATTCATCGATATCTTCCTCGAATCCGTCGCCTTCTTCAACAAGTTCCTGATATTTATCATCAAATCTATCTGAAATATATTTCAAGAAAATCAACCCAAGGACAACGTTCTTATATTCTGATGCATCCATATTGCCACGAAGCACGCAGGCCGCATCCCATATTTGTTTTTCAAATCCAATATCGGCTGTATTTTTATCTGCCATTTTAGTTTTCCTCCTCTGATAATTCATCTGGAACTATTTCCGCAATATCAGCAATAGCACACTTGAGATACTCGCATATCTTTATGAGCACATCTGTAGCGATGTTAGCACCCTTACCAAGCTTTGCTACAGATGCGGAACTAATTCCTGCCTTCTTAGCAAACTCTGTTTTCTTCATATCCAATTCTACAACTTTTACCCATAACTTTTATGATAGTTTCATTCTATCTCCTTTGGGAGGTCTTTCCTCCAGCTCGGCATAAATCCGTATAATTGCAAATCCAAGTTCTTTTATTGCAACCGAACTACTTTTTTTCAAACGAAAAATGTTTGTAAATGATCTTTGTCCGCATCATAGAGATTATCAATTTCCTCTGCAAAATCGGTCCCATCCCATCATATCTGCTGCAAATTCTTCAGTCATTGGGGCACGCAATGTATCTCCAACAAGCTGCACAACAAAGATACCACTCCACTCAGACGGCGCCATATACGTCTCCACTTCTTCAGCTATCCCCTGAAAATACACTCCACCATGTCTCTTCTAAACTTTTAAGTCAAACTATGATCAACCACGATCAAACCTCAAAAATTCAAATTTTCTATAATGAATTTATACTTAGCAACAAGGTGTAAAACACTTTTAAGAATATAACACAAATTTTCACATTTTTCAATCTTCTGCAAGCTATTGTCCATAAATAATTTGCAAATGTAAACAAATTCTTTGCGATAATGAAAACGGCAGTCCCAGACATAGCATTAAACTGTCTGACTAGACCATCAACTCACCTCCTATGGTCACGAGATCCGTTAGCAATTGTTGAGAAAATCTCAAAATTAAATAGAGTACCAACTACGAACGACTGGTCACCAAAAAGAAGCGGAGTTATCCACATAAAGCGACCGTTTTATAAAAAACACTGGCATCCATAACGTCTATCTCCACTTCGTACATGAATCCAGCTGAGTGGATGTTAACAAGGAGTCCTACACGAACTACTACTGTGACATCAATCATTACCATAAACGCCAGCATAAACATGAATGTTGCGTCTGCTTTGCAAACAAGCGCTACTTATGTGACATAGGACCACTATATCAACAACTACTGAAATATTGATATAGTTCTTGATCTCTTTATTTCCGATTTTATCGTTCTCGCTCGCCAAACTCGACTTTTATATTGATTACACTATCAGGCTTTTTGTGGGAAAGCATTACAACCGTCTCCACATGCACCGTCTGACAAAATTGATCCACCGCCGTGCATTTCACCACCCGGTATCCTCTCTCCTGTATCATCTCTAAATCTCTTGCCAGGCTTGTGGCCTTGCAGGAAATGTACACGATATTTTCCACTCCATAATCAAGGATTTTCGGCAATGCCTTCGGATGGATCCCATCCCGAGGCGGGTCTAACACGATCACATCCGGCTTCTCTTCAATTTCATCTAATACTTTGAAGACATCCCCCGCGATAAATCTGCAGTTATGCAGTCCGTTTCGCTCTGCATTTTCTTTTGCCGCCTCCACAGCCTCCTCGATGATCTCCACTCCGATGACCTGCTTTGCCACCGGCGCCAGTACCTGTGCGATCGTCCCGGTTCCGCTGAACAGATCGTACACAGTCATATCATGGATATCTCCGATATATTCCCGCACAGTACTGTACAGCACTTCAGCTCCTCTGGAATTTGGCTGGAAGAAGGAAAATGGTGTGATCTTAAATTCCAGTCCCATGATCTTCTCATAGAAATAATCCTGACCATAGAGAATCTTTGTCTCATCGCTCTGCACCACATCGGATAAGGAATCGTTCAAAATATGCAGAATCCCGACAATCTTTCCTTCTAACGGAAGCGTCAGAAGCTTTTCCACAAGTGGAGACAGGTCATAGGCTTCCTGTGTTGTTGTGACGAGGTTTACAAGAATTTCCCCGGTCGTATCCCCTCTTCTTAAAAGCAGATGGCGCAGGTATCCGACATGCTGCATTTTTTTGTAGTAGCTGACACCTCTCTCCTTGAAATAGTCAAGCACACAGGTTAAAATCTGTGTCATATCTTTGTGTACCAATTTACAGTCGGAAGCAGTCAGGACATCGTAAGTGCTTCCTTTCTTGTGAAGGCCGAGGGAAAGTGGTCCGTCCTTGTACTCATCCCCGAAGGAGAACTCCATTTTATTTCGATAAGCAAATTCCTTCGGGCTTTCTTTTACTCCCTCAAAGGTATAAGAGTACCCATCCACAGCCGCATCCATGATCGAGCGAATCTGCTCCTCTTTCATCTTTACTTGTGCCTGATAATCCATTGTCTGATACATACATCCACCGCAGGCCGGGAAAATACTGCATACCGGCTCTCTTGTCTCTAACGCAGACTTTTCAATTACCTCCAGCAGACGTCCTTCCGCTTTTCCTTTTCTCATCTTATTGACACAAAACCGGATCTTCTGCCCCGGAATCCCGTTTTTTACAATGACGGGCCTATCTTCCCCCTCAACCTGCACGATTCCTTTATTTGGGAATTCTACCTTTTGGATCTTTCCCTCATAAATCTGTCCCTTTTTCATCTATCTGTATTCCTTTCTTTTCCTTTTCTATTGGCTCACTGATCATTTTAGTGCTTTTATTTCATCACAAGTTCTCAAAAACTTTCCCAGCAAGAAAAAGGCGGGACTTTTTGTCCCGCCTTATTGCACTTTCTAGATCTCGTCTTCTTCACTAAAGAAATCGTCATCAAATTCATCGTCGAAATCTTCTTCAAAATCTTCCAGATAATCTGGTGTGAAGAAACAGTATACTGCGTAAGCGATTCCCGCGATTGCTGCAACTGCACCTACGATTGCAAGTACCCAAAGAACTGTGTTCTTTGTCTTGTCATTATCATCTTTCTTCTTTAAAATGTCATTTAATTTTGATGCTGCAATAATATCTTCTACTCTGTTCATGCTTGCCACGTCCTTTCCGATTTCCTTACTTTTCAAATGGATTTCGCTTCCATTATTATAACACTAACAAGGGAAGATTGCTATAACATTTCATATATTTTTCCCGATTTTATTTTTTCTATACTTTTTGTAATTTTGCAAAAGATGCAAACATCTTTTTTGTCCCTGCGCTGTCAAAATCGACACTCACTTCGTAATCTCTTCCGCCTTCCGTGATCGCAGTCACTGTGCCTTCCCCGAATTTCATATGGCGGACACGGTCTCCGACACCGTAGGAGAGTCCTTCCCCGCTTTTGACTCCAAACTGCTGCACCGGTTTTGCCATCGTAAACGGTTTTGACTGGAAAGACTGTTTTGCCTGAAAATAAGCATTCTGTTTTGGCAGTTCCATCTCTTCCTTCTCCACAATTTTCCCGGTAGACAAAAGTTTTGGCGGAACTTCTTTTAAAAATCTTGACATTTTATTATATTGTGTCTCCCCGCGAATCATTCGCTTTCTGGCGCAAGTCATTGCAAGTTCTTTTTTTGCCCTGGTAATACCGACATAGCAGAGTCTTCTCTCCTCCTCGATTTCTGTCGGATCATCTGCAGTGATCGTCATATAACTAGGGAAAATCCCGTCTTCCATTCCCGCCAGATAGACGTAAGGGAATTCCAATCCTTTTGCACTGTGCAATGTCATCAACACAACATAATCGCTTTCTTCATCCAGACTGTCGATATCTGCCACCAGCGCCACTTCTTCCAAAAATCCACTCAGTGTCGGAAATTCTTCCTCGCAGGATTCCTCATATGCAGCGATCTTATTCAGAAATTCATCAATATTCTGGAGACGTGCTTCCGCCTCAACTTCTCCCTCTGCCTTCAGTTCTTCCACATATCCGGTCTCATCAAGAATCTCCTCCACCAGTTCTTGGATTGAAAGTCTCTCCGATTCGTTCCGGAAATGTTCGATCATCGCTGCAAAGGATTCCAGCTTGGAAATGCTCCTTCCAAGTCCCGGAACAAGATCTGCTGAGCACAGTGCCTCATAAAAACTGATCCCTCTCTGCTGCGCCGCCTCCGTGATCCGGTTGACCGTTGTCAGACCGATCCCTCTTTTCGGGACATTGATGATCCTCCGCACAGCAAGGTCATCCCTTCCATTATCAATCGTCTTTAAATAGGCAAGCAGATCTTTGATTTCTTTCCTCGCATAGAAATTGATTCCGCCGACAATCTTGTACGGAATATTGGCTGTGATCATTTTTTCCTCAAACAGACGGGACTGTGCATTTGTCCGGTATAAAACTGCATGGTCACAGTAAGATGCTTTTCCATGATCTACACGCTCCCTGATATCTCCTACAATATATTCTGCCTCATCGTAGGCAGTGTCAAACTGGCGAAACTGGATTTTTTCTCCTTCTCCATTTTCCGTCCAGAGCGATTTTGCCTTTCTTCCCACATTGTTTTTGATCACCGCATTTGCCGCATCCAGGATCGTGCTCGTCGAGCGGTAATTCTGCTCAAGCTTGATCACTTTTGTATTCTCAAACTCTTTTTCAAAACTTAAAATATTCTGGATGTTTGCTCCGCGGAATTTGTAAATAGACTGATCGTCATCCCCGACTACACACAGATTTTTGTATTTTGCGGCGAGAAGACTGATCAACTTAAACTGTACGGTATTGGTATCCTGATACTCATCTACCATAATATAGCGGAAACGCTCCTGGTAATACTCCAGTATCTCCGGCTCTGTCTGGAACAGCTGTACAGTCTTTACTAAAAGATCATCAAAATCAAGCGCATTGTTTGCCTTCAACTGTCTCTCATACTCCTTGTAAGCCTCGGCGATCTTCTTCTTGCTAAAATCTCCATATGCATTCAATTCGTACTCTTCGGGTGTGATCATCTCATCCTTTGCGGAAGAAATCGCACTTAAGATCGTGCGCTCCCGATATGTTTTCGTATCAATCTGAAGCAGCTTGCATACATCTTTCATCAAAGTCTTCTGATCATCGCCGTCATAGATCGTAAAGTTATTGTCGTATCCAAGCCGGTCAATGTGCCTGCGCAGAATCCGCACGCAAGTGGAATGAAACGTACTCACCCAGATACTTTCTGAACCAAATCCTACGATGTCATCCACACGCTCTCTCATCTCACCTGCCGCCTTGTTCGTAAACGTGATCGCGAGAATGTTCCACGGATTGATTCCTTTCTCCTCAATCAGATATGCAATACGGTGCGTCAGCACCCTTGTTTTCCCAGAGCCGGCCCCTGCCAGTATAAGAAGCGGTCCCTCCGTGTGAAAGACCGCCTCCTGTTGCTCTGCATTTAATGTATCATATATACTCATAGTTTTACAACTCCTTATCCCTTACTGCTGTATCCTATTATACCAAACTCTCCGCGAAACGCAATGCCGGAAATCTTTTATCGCTCCTCCCCGTTCTGATCAAATTTCTTCTTCAGCGCTTTCTCTACCGGAATGATCGTCATGAGCAGAAATACACACTGTCCCATACAAAGTACGATAGATGTCGTGTTAAATATATCTTCTCCTGCAAGATAAGAAAGGATCGTCGCAAAGACTGTGAGAAGCGCAATCCCCCAGCCGGTCCGCCAGCAGATTTGTCCCCAGTAAGTATTTGCAAATTTCCATGTTTTCTCACTTTTCATCGACATTGTTGTACGATAACCACAAAGTGCATTGATATCTTTCGGAAAATGAGTTCCTTTGAACAGATAGCCTAAGACGAGCATCGTCGCAGGCACGAGCATGTTGCAGATAAATAAAAACCAAAATTCTGCCATATGTGATCACCTCTCTGAAAATGTTTTTATTTTTTCATACAGTTCCTTTGTCTTCTTCGGTGTCTTGTCATTGACAACGATCGTTTTGCCTTCTGTATCGATCACAACATATTCTCTGCATCCATTGTAACTGTACAGACGATAATTTCCGAATTTTTCATTTCGGAACTGCCCTGCCTGGATCCTCACAGAACCATTTCCATTGATCCGCCTTCCCAGATCCAGTTCCTTTTCATAATCTACCGAGACAATTTCCTCCCGTTCCAGTGTATATCCCGGCACAAGAAATCCTGACAGGCGAATCTTATCCTCCTCAAATTTTGTGTTGACGGAACCCGCAAACATCGGCACCCCTGTCAAAACTGCTAAAATGATCAGGACGATCAGTGAAAATCGTCTTCCATTCCTTCTCTCTTTTGTGATTTTTTCTTTTTCTGCCGCAGACATTCCTTCCGTTTCCACATAACAGTTATTTGCCATCAGAAGAATATACCCGATTCCTGCAAACACAAGGATCATAGATACCGTCAGAAAAACCGGAGCAGCATCCTCCCCTGCAAGATTGAGAAACAGAAGTCCTGCCGTGATGATCGTCCAGCCTTTTGCCATTACCCTGTTTAACTTCTTCTCATCATACTTTTTCTTTTCCTCTGCGCTCGCTGTATTATAGCCCGCGATGAGCCATCCGCCTTTTCCCGTCCAGAAAAGAACTCCCATCACTGCAAAAACAGCAAAGATGATCCATCCTAACATAACTGCTCCCCTCCTTATTTGATATAAAACCCTTCCATCTTCATGGACTGGTTAAACGTGATCGTATACTGTGCTTTCCCATTCTCATAAGATACTACACTGACTGCAGTTGCGTACTCTTCCTTTGTCTCCGGATTTTCGTTCCCGGTCACAACTGTCTTCTCGATTTTTCCCGGCTCACCCAGTTCTTCCATCACCGGCTGCACCGCATTTTTTAGATCCTCCTCCGTCAGCACAGTGACAAGTTTTGCACTCTCATACTCGTCTATGATCTTGGTGTAATCTTCCTCATGAATCAATTCGATAATTTCTTCTGCTGTCTGCCTGACCTCTCCTTCCTCAAAGCGATCCGACAACGGTTTTTGTCCTGCACATCCCGTAAGAAGCACTGCGGCTGTCCCTGCGGCGCACACCAATCTTTTCATCCATTTCCCTGCATACTTTCTCATACCGATCTCCCCTTCTGTATTTTCTGCCATTTTTTCATTTTTGTATTTTCTTTGTCATTTCTGTCAGCTTCTTATTTATCCATTTCCTTCCGTCTCACCTGTCAGCTTCGGCATCGTCACAATGCAGATATATTTCCCGGCTGCAATTTCTTTCTGAAGGCTCCCGTCGTACTTGTTCAATACTCTTTTGACATTTTCCAGTCCGACACCCATATGCCCCTCTTTTTTGCCTTGCTGCAAAGACACCGTATTTTCAATGCGGATTACATTAAATTCATGTACACTGTCTGCCCTTAAGAGCACTTCTTTCTCTTTGGATTCTTTTGCCGCCTCAATCGCATTATCTAAGAGATTCGCAAAAATCGTTGTGAGATCACTGTCTTTCATTCCGTCTAGTTCAATGGCGCCGATTTTGGCTCCGAATGCAACCTGTTCTCTCTTTGCCGTCTTCTCTTTGTCATTCAGGATGATATTTAACAGCCGGTTGTCCGTATAATATTTGTGTCCAAATGCATTTAACATCTGATGTACATCTTCTATATACTTTCTTGCCCGCTCTTCTTCTCCTGATCTCTGGAGCTGCTCGATCGCAAGAAGATGATTTCTCATATCGTGAATGACTTTTCTTGACTCCTGATATTTCTGCTCCATCTCTTCATAATATCGATACTGCATATCTGCCTTCTGGTTTGCCAGATCCAGTTCCCCCTGCAATGAATTTGTCTTCAAAATCTTCGCGAGCAGATACGTCATAAACCCATTCATCACAAGAAGCATTCCAATATTGATCACGACAAGTTCCATCCCGTAGAGCTGCACATATACGCCGGAAAACAGGCAAATGGAATAAAGGTATACAACACTGAATACCGGAACGATCAGAAAGATCAGATATTGAATTTTTGTCAGGCTGCTCGTCTTCCTCCGGTTGGCAACCCATACGAAGCTCTTTGTCACCAAAATCTCTGCCGCAATCTTGAAAAGGATCATCACATTTGCCTCCCGGTAAGTGATAAACAGATTACGGTGCGCATAGATACTTCCCAGCCCATATATGACAATTCCCTGACACAGAATCAAAGTTACCGCATACGCACAAATATAAAAAATCTGCACTCTGTCTGTTGTAAACAGAAAATAACCTGCCGTCACACATCCCGCCACCGTCATAAGAGCACCTGCCCCTGTATTTCCACTCTGATAGATCACATAATAAAGTAGCATGCCATATAGCAGAAACACTGCCGGATAACACCATTTTGCCCGGTAGACCTCTCTTGGAAGGCTGCTTAAAAAATAGTACATCAAAATCTGAATGACAGCCAGCTCTGCAAAATTCAACAGCAAATTCATAGTCAAGACTGCTCCCACCTTTCTTCCTGTGCTGTTTTACAATATGTCTCCTCAAATACATCCTGCAAGAAATCTGCTCAGCACTTCCCGGAATGCAGTCGACTTCTTCTGAGACAGCGGGATCACACTTCCATCCATCATCCGGATCTCATATCCTTTCACCGCCTTTACATAAAAAAGATTTACCGAAAAACTTTTGTGCGGCATCGCAAAATCATACGCGTCCATCCGCTCTGCAATCTCCCGGATTCCTCCCCGGACTACAATGTCCTCCGTCTTCGTCTTCATATGCACCCGCCGCTCCCGGTACTCAAAATAATAAATGTCGCTTGCATATACCAGCACTGTTCCTTCTTTTGTCTCGAGGCGTATGCTTTGTTCCTCTTCCGGCTTCTTCTCCCGATAATAAGAAACAGCTTCCAGCAGCTGCTCCCTGATCTGCTCTTTGCTCACAGGTTTCAGAAGATAGGCAAATGCATGCACGGAAAAAGCATAATGAACATATTCCGCATAACTCGTCACATAGATGATTTTTACATTTTTATCTTTCTTTCTGAGAAGTTTTGCTGTTTCAATCCCATTCATCCCTTCCATATCAATGTCCAGAAAAATGATATCATAACTCTGCTCCTCCTCTGTCAGCTTCTCACCGCTCTCATAGCAGTCTACTCTGTCTGATATGCCGACAGATAAAATCATATCTTTTAACTGTCTGACACTCTCTTTTTCATCGTCACACACTGCGATCCTTATCATCTCACCTTTTCGTTCCTTTCTATCTTCATTATACGATTTTTCCGCTGCCTGTTTCAAGCATTCTGTCTAAAATACAGTTTTTTACGCTTACAATCCCGATTTTTCTCAAAACCATTGATTTTATGTTGCTTCCTCGTTTTCAATACTATATACTAAGGTTATGAGGTGATGACATGACAATTAACACAGAAGATATGCTGAACAGTATTTTAGAAAGTATTTCCCGAATTGACTACGTGAGGGCAGATGAGATTCCGAATATAGACCTATATATGGATCAGGTTACAACTTTTATGAATGACAATATGAAATCATCCAAGCGGTATGCGGACGATAAGATTCTCACGAAGACAATGATCAACAATTATGCAAAAAACGAACTTCTCCCGCCCCCTTTGAAGAAGAAATATTCCAAAGAGCATGTGATGGTTCTCATTTTTATCTATTATTTTAAAAATATTTTATCGATCAAAGATATTGAAACGCTGCTCAAGCCGGTCACGGAGAACTATTTTCACACGGATAAGGAACTGACCTTTACAGATCTCTACGAGGAAGTGTGCAGTCTTGAGAAATCCCGCATCGATCATCTGAAAGAGGATATCACAGAAGTTTACCGCACTTCTTTAGACACTTTCGCTGATGCCGATGAGGAGAACCGTGAATTTCTCCGCCTGTTTTCTTTTATCTGTACATTGAGTTTTGACGTCTACGTCAAGAAACAGCTGATTGAGAAACTCGTCGACGAACTCCCTCCTTCCGGCAACGGAAAGCATAAAAAGTAAATTCTCTCTTCATAGCAAAAAGAGGCAGTGCATCCACATCCTGTGGTACTCTGCCTCTTTTTTAATCTGCTCGATCTTCTATCCTGATTAAGCTAATTTAGATTTTGCAACTTCTGCTAATGTAGCAAATCCCTGAGCATCATTGATTGCCATATCAGCTAAGATTTTTCTGTTCATCTCAACTCCGGCTAATTTTAAACCGTACATAAATTTGCTGTAAGATAATCCGTTGATTCTTGCAGCTGCGTTGATACGAGCGATCCATAACTGTCTCATCTGACGTTTGCGCTCTTTTCTTCCTGCGTAAGAAGATGTGAGTGCTCTCATCACTGACTGTTTTGCAACTCTGTATTGTTTAGATCTGGCTCCTCTGTAACCTTTCGCCAGTTTTAATGTTCTATTGTGTTTTTTTCTAGCGTTCATTCCGCCTTTAATTCTTGCCATGTCTTTCTAATCCTCCTTCAATTC
>URCR01000010.1 GCA_900546325.1 uncultured Lachnospiraceae bacterium
ACCGATAACCTGCTGATTACAAATCAGCTGCTCTGCCAATTGAGCCACATCGGCAACTTAACTGAGTCCTTACGGTACTCAAATGGATGGAGAAGGATTCGAACCTTCGAAGGCGTTGCCAACAGATTTACAGTCTGCCCCCTTTGGCCACTCGGGAATCCATCCATTTTCTTGAAGCAAATTGCCTCAACTAGTATATATTTATATCATATCTGTTCTGAAAATGCAAGCAATTTTTACTTATTTTTATTCCTTCTGTTTGTATGCTATACTTAGCCTATCATAGTAATGATCTGGAGGATACCGAATGTCTAATATTACAAAATACGCACTGGAAGCATCATTGAAAAAGCTCTTATTAAAGAAGCCGCTTGACAAGATCACGATCAATGATCTCACATCAGACTGTGGGATCAGCCGCATGGCATTCTACTATCATTTTAAGGATATTTACGATCTTGTAGAATGGGCATGCCTGGAGGATGCCACAAAAGCTCTCCAGGGGAAGAAAACTTATGACACCTGGCAGGAAGGACTTCTTCAGATCTTTGAAGTCGTCTTTGAAAACAAACCTTTCATCTTAAATGCCTACCGCTGCCTCAGCCGGGAACAGATTGAGAATTATCTTTTTCATCTGACCTATGAACTGATCGCCGGTGTCGTCGAAGAACAGGCTGCCCAGACACCAATCTCTGAAAATGCGAAGAAATTTATTGCTGAATTTTATAAATACAGCTTTGTCGGACTTATGCTCGACTGGATCAAGCAGGGAATGAAAGAAGATTACGAAGAGATTGTACATAATATCTGTGTAACCATGCATGGAGCAATTGCAAATTCCATTCATAATTTTACAAAACAAGGGGAATGATAAAAAAATAATCATCTCCTTCGCTTTGTAAATTGCCACAAAAGAAAAGAACGTCTATGCTGAAACTACAGAAGAAAACAATGCAGTCATTTCAGAAAGGTGGTCATCTATATGGCAAAGAAAAAATTAGCGATCGGTGTTGCCTCCGCAGTTGCTGCCGGAGCAGGCGCCGCCATTTTATTAAAGAAGAAATCCGATACAGAATCTCACACAGTTTCCTCAAAAAGTGCTTCCAAAACTTCAGACTACCGGAACACAGAGCGGGGCAAACACGAAAAAAACAGCAAAGGGATCTACTATTCCAACGGAAATTATGAAGCATTTGCACGCCCGGAAAAGCCTGACGGAGTCGACGAGAAACATGCCTACATTGTAGGAAGCGGACTTGCAGCGCTCTCAGCTGCATGCTTTCTCGTAAGAGACGCCCAGATGCCGGGATCCCACATTCATATTTTAGAAGCCATGGATATTGCCGGAGGAGCCTGCGACGGAATTTTTGATCCTTCCCGCGGTTATATCATGCGCGGCGGCCGAGAGATGGAAGATCATTTTGAGTGTCTCTGGGATCTGTTCCACAGCATTCCTTCTCTTGAGACACCCGGCGCTTCCGTTCTTGACGAATATTACTGGCTCAACAAGCACGATCCAAACTACTCCCTTTGCCGTGCAACCGTACAGCGCGGGAAAGATGCTCACACAGATGGAAAGTTTAACTTAAGTCAGAAAGGCTGCATGGAGATTATGAAACTGTTCATGACAAAGGATGAGGATCTCTATGACAAGACGATCGAAGATGTCTTTGACGATGAAGTCTTCAACTCTACTTTCTGGCTGTACTGGAGAACGATGTTTGCCTTCGAGAACTGGCACAGTGCATTGGAAATGAAACTGTATTTCCAGCGCTTTATCCACCATATTGCAGGGCTCCCTGATTTCAGCGCACTGAAATTTACAAAATACAACCAGTATGAATCGCTGATCCTTCCAATGCAGAAATATCTGGAGCATGCTGGTGTCGACTTCCAGTTCAACACGGAAGTGACGAATGTTGTCTTTGAATTCAGAGATCACAAGAAGATTGCATCCGCAATCGAATGTAAAGTAAAAGGGGTGGAAAAGGGAATTCTGCTCACAGAGAACGACCTTGTCTTTGTGACAAACGGAAGCTGTACCGAAGGAACGATCTACGGTGACCAGAACCATGCACCAAACGGCGATGCAGAAGTACGCACAAGTGGATGCTGGAACTTATGGAAAAATATCGCACGGCAGGACCCGTCTTTTGGACATCCTGAGAAATTCTGCTCCGACATTTCCAAGACAAACTGGGAGTCTGCGACGATCACAACATTAGATGACAAGATCATTCCTTATATTACGAGAATCTGCAAGCGCGATCCAAGAAGCGGAAAAGTCGTAACCGGAGGAATCGTGAGCTGCCAGGATTCCAAATGGCTCATGAGCTGGACGATCAACCGTCAGGGACAATTCAAAGAACAGGATAAGGATAAAGTATGCGTCTGGGTATACGGATTGTTTACCGACGTTCCGGGAGATTTCATCAAGAAACCGATGCGGGAATGTACCGGAAAGGAAATCACCGAAGAATGGCTGTACCATATCGGTGTTCCGGTCGAACAGATTCCTGAACTGGCAGAACACAGTGCCGTCTGCGTTCCGACAATGATGCCATACATCACCGCGTTCTTTATGCCGCGGGCAAAGGGCGACCGCCCGGATGTTATCCCGGATGGATGTGTCAACTTTGCATTCCTCGGACAGTTTGCCGACACCCCTCGCGACACGGTATTTACAACAGAATACTCCGTTCGTACGGCAATGGAAGCCGTATACGGCCTTCTCGGGGTAGACCGCGGTGTGCCGGAAGTCTGGGGCAGTGTCTACGATATCCGCGACCTGCTTGACAGCTCTGTCAAGCTCATGGACGGAAAATCCCCTCTTGACATTCATCTTCCGGGTCCGTTAAACGCATTAAAGAAACCTCTGATCCGCGTTGTAAAAGGAACCGTAATTGAAAAATTGCTCAGAGATCATGACATCCTGACAGACGAAATGTAATCTCCTTCTCTCCGGAATACTACTTCAAACAGTGGGGAAATAAAAAATACGTCTCTGCAGAAACTGTGACTGCCTTATGATGAGAATCACAACACTTCTGCAAGACGTATTTTTCTGTTATTGGAAAGTCGCCTGATCTGCGTAATTTACTGCAATATAGCTCTTTCCTCTGTTGATCTTAATTTCCTTTCCATCCTGATCATAGAATTTCAGTCTGGACTGTTCATTTTTTTCTTCCTTTGACCAGTGGATCTTCTGCACACCACCGTTGGAAATGTAGTATCCAACCGAATCGCTGGCGCCATCCCAGTCTACCTCTTTATGTCCGATCTCATCCCGCACCGTAATCGATGTCTCCAGAACAAATACATTCGTGAACGCAAGCTGCTCTCCGGTATTTCCGTCAATCTGTGGATTTCCGTTTAAGTCTTTGACATACACTTTTTTCGCTTCATCATAAGTAAGGGTTGCTCTGGCGGCACCGAAATTAATGTCTACTTTTCGGCAATCCTCTCCGTCCGGTTTTACCTGTTCATCGAGTCCGTAAAACTGAAAAGCCGCATCCTTCTTATCTTCCTCGATATCCGTCCTCAGTCCTCTGGACTGCACGACACTGGCAAACTGAGTACCATCGAAATATCCTGTATGCTCCAGATCATATCCGGCACTCAGACGCGCCTGATCCCTTCCGAACAGACCACTTCCGTCGCTGATCCCGTCAATCTGGTCCAGATTCAGAGAGTCAATGTATTCTCCGATCGTGTCATCGCTTCCCCAGTTGACATAAAAGGCATCGAATCCTTCTGACAGCGCCGGAAAATATGCACGGCAGCTTCGGATCGCACAGATTTTCGGGATAGCCGTATAATCACCGTACAGCGCCATAAATCTTGTCGCATCCCCCTCTACCGGGATTTCAAAAATAATATCTGCCTTTCCGACTCCATACTGCGGCATCGCCGGATCCACATTGTTGACCATGACTGCCACCGGACGTTTCCCGATCGCCCCCTCCGTCAGATCCAAAACTCCGGTCAGAAGATTCTGATTCGCAGGAATCTCCTCCGATGGAGCACTCTCCTCTGATCCTGCCTTGTCCTTCTGCTCTTTCCCATCTGACTGGCTTGTCTTTACAGATGCATCCTGTTCTTTCCCGCTTTTTCCACATCCCGGAACAACTGCCAGCATCAAGCACATGGACAGTATCACCATTCTCTTCTTCATACAACTTCCTCCTTATCCTTCCTGACATTTCACCCTCTGCATTTACCTGCTTTCTTTATGATAGCAGACTTTTTTTCCACTTTCCACTGCAATCACAGAAATGTTATCCACATTTAACAGATTTTTTTCCACGGTTGTTGTGTAAACTCCGTCTTCGCTTCTCATCAGGTCAAATACCTGGTCCCCTTCCTGCAAATATGCATATTGGGTATCGGTTGAAAGTCCCTGAACCGATATGGTTCCATAAATCTCTCCCTCTTCTACTTGATACATCGTTTCCGGCATCGTAAGATTTTCCTCCGGCAGTTCCTCAAAAGACTCTAACACCGGCGGAAGATCCATAGCTTTTATCTGCTCATACGGAAAATAGTCTTCTGTAAAAGTATACTCTGCCACTTCAAAAACAACACATTCCGGCTGAAACATTGTAAAATAATAATCGAAGTCAAAAATGTTCATATAATCATGGACAGAAATATACTCTCCGAGACTGTTCTCCAGGAATTTAGAACCTAATCCATTTAAATAACTTCCCTCGAAGACAAGTGTCCTCGGCATTCCTTCGGCAACTCTCTGTTCATTTACATAATAATTGAAATGATTAAAACTTTCGTCTCTTTTGACTTCCGGGCTGTACTGTTCTGTCAGACACTCCACATCTGCTTTTCTTTCATAAACAGGAATCTTCTCATGGATCGGAATATCTGAGAGCAGTAATTTTTCCATCGTCTCCTCATGAACGGAAAATTCCTCTTTCGTATTGATATGAACTGGAACTCCCTGCTCGCTCAATCCCTCTAAGATATGATTGACTCCATAGAATGCACCCAGGTCATTCCAATGCCCTCCATCATACTCCTTATTAAAGACCTTCTCTCCCTCTTTCGTCTTTTCTTCCAATATCTCTGTATTATCTACATAGTGGATTTCTCTTCTGTCTAACTCTGCCAAAAACTGCTGTACCCAATGATTGTCATAATTCCATCCCTTCTCAAGTTCCTCCTGCAAAACAGTTGTCTTGGCAGGCTCAAACACGAATAGAAACGGAATCCCTCTTGCTTCACAGTAATCCTGGATCTTTTTTATCATGTCTGCAAAAGCAATATGGTAATCGCTAAAAACCGGATTTCCCCCTGTATTTAAAAAGACATACCCATCCTGTCCATATACATAACTAGGGTGGATCATCTCATGGAAAATCTTATCATGTCCCACTGTATAAAGTTTGATCATCTCATTTCGCAGTCCAATGCGGTCATTTACATAGTTCTCAACTGCCTGAGTGGCATCTTCTCCCTCCCGTATTGCCGAGACAGGATTTGCAGCAAGCATCCGGTTATCCACCTCTGAAACTGCATTTTCTTCGGTATTGAAGGTCACAACAGGAATCGCAAGCAGTACAAAAAATATGACAATAAAAAATATCTTTAGTTTTTTCATTTTCTTCTCCTAACTAATTCTTACCTGTTTCCTACTAATATTGAAAATACAGGAAAGGGCTGTACGAGCTATTGATCAGAAAGATCACCGATAGGATCATCAGCAGGATCAGTCCGGTCTCTTTGATAAAAAGCCCTGTCTTTGTCCGGGCAAAAAAAGCTTTCATCTTCTCCGCCCATGGCATACAAAAAGTTGTTGCCCCAAGCACCGCAATCACTGACAATACAATCAGTTTTGCTGTCAGGTAATGCTGATAGGTGTATTCTACTGCACCTGCTGCGTTGGCGGTGCTGATACCGATCAGACTTTTCATGAACACTTCCAGCCGGTTGAAATCTGAAAAATAGAACACCTGCCAGCTAAAAAACACAATCGTCATCGTGGCAGCCCATTTGAATAGATCGGGAATCCTCTGATAGAAGCTTTTTTCCCGCACACAGCGCTCCGCCAGTACACACATTCCATTGATCACACCCCATAAAATATAGTTCCATGATGCCCCATGCCATACTCCGGTCAGCAAAAAGACGCAGAACAGATTCCACAAGGTTCTTTTCATCCCTTTTCGGTTTCCTCCAAGCGGAATATAAATATACGACCGGAACCATGTCCCGAGCGAAATATGCCATCGTCTCCAAAATTCTGTAATGGATCTTGACCGATATGGGAACTGAAAATTCTCTTTAAAATGAAATCCAAACAACTGTGCCAAACCAATCGCGATGTCTGAATATCCCGAAAAATCATAGTAGATCTCCATCATATAAAAAAATGCAAACAGCCATGCAGTAGACACATCCATGCCCACTCCGACATAAGGATCGATCCGGCTGATCACAGCCCCAAACGAATCTGCCAGAATCACTTTTTTTGCAAATCCGATCATGATTCGGTTCAATCCATCTAAAAATTCGTTCTCATCCACCCGCCGGTGTACCGTCTGCTTCTGAAAATCTTTCCACTGTACGATCGGTCCGGAAATCACTTTCGGGAAAAAGGAAAGATATAAAAATACATCCAAAAGACTTCCCGCTTCTGCATCTCCCCGAAAGACATCCACAAGATAAGATATTGCCGTAAAGGTGATAAAAGAGATTCCCAGGGGAACGATCCACCGGCTCATTGCCAGACTGATTCCGAAAAAGTGATTCAGATTTTCGGCAATAAAATTGTAATACTTATACCAGATCAAGATCCCTGTCACAGCCAGGATCGAAAGTGTCATGCCATACACTTTCCACTTGTGTTTTTCTTTCTTTTCCAAACGACAGATTCCTTTTCCTGCCAGCCACACCCCGAGCACATAGATACTCAAAAGGGCAATTCCTTCCAATCTGGCCCAGCCGTAAAAACAAAGACTTACAAGAACCAGAAACAGATTGCTGATCCGGTCGCTCCACTTCTCATTTCTATTTTCCAGAAGTTTTATAAAATAGTATCCCGCAACCGATGCCGGAAATACTGCAAATAAGAAAAAAACTGTTGTAAACGCCATATCACTTCTTTTCCTTCCTAAACATTTTCTCCCCATTTTACCACAATCTCATCCTCTTACCAACAAAAAAGAAGCCTCCTGCCACATTTTTTTGCCTGCAGGGGCTCCTTTTCTTTCTCTGTTCAGCATAGTTATCCGGCAGTTTTCTTGTGCTGCAATAAAAATCTGATCTGATGTTTCTTTTACTTCACAATAAAATTTTCCTTTGCTTCATACGCAAAGTCTTCGTCCAGCGGGAAAATTGGTCTTGGCACTTTTGTATAATTCAATGTCTTCAGATCTTCATTCGTGCTTCCTTTTGTAAGCGCCATGATACTTCTCTTGGCGATCGCATCCTGGTCTGCAGTCAGATATCCTAATTTACATACGACAATATCTGCTTCCTTCGGATCTCTTCCAAGATCTGTGAATACGTCCGGAGAAACATAACCGATATGGCCCTCCGCAAGTACAACATCAACACCGCAGGAATGAAACAGTGCAATGTCACAAGGGATCGATGTCTTCTTCCATTTCTCCACATAAGCCTTGACCGTTCCGGTCGCTGTGATCGGCTGTGTTGTCGTCGTGTCAAACTTTGCTCCGAATGTGATCGTAACTTCTTCCCCGACTTTTCCTTTACAAGCCAGTGTTGCTTCCGGGTCATAGATTCCGCCATAGAGAACCGGCGTTTTTAACTGATCTGTACGAGGATCATCCATAATTCGTTTTAAGAATCCCGTACAGTCCGAAGAAGAACCTGCTGTCGGGTTGTCTCCGGAATCAGAGAGATAAACCGGAAGCTCCTGTCCGTTTGCGATCGCATCAAAAGCGACATTTAATGTCTCTTCCTCTGTATATGTCTCTGTCTGGAAGCAGAAATCGTTTCTTGTATTCCAGATGATCTCTGCAAGACGGAGTGCCTCGCTGTCGGCAAGTTCCTGATTTTCGGCCACAATATAGACTGCCACAGAACTGTCCTCATTGTCCGCCCAAGGAAATCCCATCAGATAAGAGGCCGCAAGGATTCCTTCTTTCTGCTCTGTCTCGCGCAGCTTGGTGATCAGTCCTTTCATCGGCTCTACCGTTGTGGAAGACTGCTCTCCTGCGATCAGAATCGGAACCTTTACCCAGGCAGATTTTGCCTGCACATGATTTTCCAGTGCCGCGATGGTCATCTTTGCCGCATGAACTCCGGTCTCATACCGGTCTGTGTGCGGTGCACATTTGAATCCGACAAATCCATCACAGTTCTCGTGCATGCGGACAGTCATTGTCGTGTGCATATCCAGCGCCGAGAAGATCGGAATGTCCGGGAACATCTCTCTTAATTCTTCCAACAGATATCCTTCTGCGTCCCCGAGCCCCTTTACTCTCATCGAACCGTGAAGTGCAAGTGTGATCGCATCCAGTGGCTTTTCTTCCTGTGCCTGACGCGCTCTCTCAAGAATCTCTGCTTTCAGTCCCATATAGAAATCATGGTCTACCTCTCCGTTTGGAACTGCGCTCGCAAAGAGTGTCGGCACAACTTCATATCCCTGCTCCTGCAGTGTATCCATCACTCCGCGCAGCGGATCATTTTTTGGATTTCTCTCAAAAAGCTTCTCTCCCCGTACAACGCCGAAGTCATTTTCTCCGGCAATGATCGGGTTAAATGAGTTAGATTCATGCATCATAGATGCAACTAATACTCGTTTCATCTCTATTCCTCCTAAGCAAACGATATATTTCTAATATAAATGACACGCCACTACATGTCCAGGCTCAATCTCTTTTGCTTCCGGTTTTGTCTTCATACATTCTGGCTTGCAATATTTACAGCGGGTTGCAAACGGACATCCTTCCGGCAGATTTACCGTACTTGGAATATCACCCTCCAGTATGATTCTCTCTTTCTTCCGCCCCGGATCCGGGATCGGCACTGCAGATAACAATGCCTGTGTATACGGATGTGACGGATTGTTATAGATCATCTCTTTCGGAGCCATCTCCACAATAAATCCAAGATACATTACCGCGATTCTGTCAGAGATCATCTCCACGACAGACAAATCGTGGGAGATAAACATATAGGTCAGGTCAAAACTTGTCTGAAGTTCATGAAGCAGATTGAGCACCTGTGCCTGGATTGAAACGTCCAGCGCTGAGATCGGCTCATCGGCGATGATCAGCTTTGGTTTTACAGTCAATGCTCTCGCAATTCCGATTCTCTGTTTCTGTCCTCCGGAGAACTCATGCGGAAAACGCTTTGCATGTTTCGCACTTAAGCCTACAATCTCCAAAAGCTTATGTACTTCTTTCATCCGCTCTGCCTTTGTCATATTTGTGTGGATCAGAAGCGGCTCTTCCACAAGATCCTCAACTCTCATACGCGGATTTAAGCTTCCCGCCGGATCCTGGAAGATCATCTGCATTTCTTTGCGCAGAGGTCTTACCTGTGCCTGTGTCATCTGATCGATCCTCTGACCGTCGAACCAGATTTCTCCGCTGTCCGGCATCAGCAGATGATTGATCAGTCTTCCTGTCGTACTTTTTCCACATCCGGATTCTCCTACGACAGAAAAAGTCTCTCCTTTGTATATATCAAAGCTTACGTTATTTACTGCATGGACAAATTTATCCGGTTTTCCAAGAAGTGTCTTTCCGACCGGGAACGTCTTTGTCACATTTTTTACAGAAACTAATGTATCCATACTAGTTCTCCCCCTTCCTGTCCTCACTGGCAAGCCAGCATCTGCTGTAATGTCCCTCTCCGACTTCAAATAGCTCCGGCTTTCCTGCCCGGCATTTTTCTGTTGCATACTTACACCGCGGTGCAAATCTGCATCCGGACGGCAGAGAAGACAGATCCGGTACACTTCCCGGGATACTCGGAAGCACTTTGACACCTGATCCGAGTTTCGGCACGGATGCGATCAGACCTTTTGTATATGGATGCTGCGGCGCGTTGAACAGCTCATCGATCGGAGCTTCCTCCACGATTTCCCCTGCATACATAACAATCGCTCTCGTACACATCTCCGCCACAACTCCAAGGTCATGAGTGATCATCAGGATGCTCATTCCTTTTTCTTCCTGGATTTTCTTCATCAGATCAAGAATCTGTGCCTGGATCGTAACATCCAGCGCAGTCGTCGGCTCATCTGCGATCAGAAGCTTCGGCTGACAGCTCATCGCCATCGCGATCATCACACGCTGGCTCATACCGCCCGACAACTGATGCGGATAATTTTTTAAGACGCGTTCCGGATCCGGAATTCCTACCTGTGCCAGTATTTCTGCTGCCCGTTTTCTTGCTTCTTCTTTTGAGAGATCCGTGTGCAGACGGATTCCCTCTATCATCTGTTTATCGATCCGCATCGCCGGATTCAGACTGCTCATCGGTTCCTGAAAGATCATACTCATCGCGCCGCCGCGAATCTCCCGCATCTCTTTCTCACTGATCTTTAACAAATCTTTGCCTTCAAAAAGTACCTCTCCTTTTGTGACCTTTCCACTTGTAGCTGTGAGAAGCCCCATGATCGACAAAGAAGTTACGCTCTTTCCACAGCCCGACTCACCGACCAGCCCAAGAATCTCTCCTTTTCCTATTGAAAAACTAATCTCATTTACTGCAGTCACACTGGAAGTCTTGCTGGAGAAGAATTCCGTCCTTAACTGCTTAACCTCAAGCAAATTTTCTTGTTTCATCGTATACTCCTTTCACTGCCTCTCCCACTACTTAATCTTCGGATCAAGCGTATCTCTCAGTCCATCACCAAACAGATTAAATGCAAGTACCGTTACAAAAATGATCAGACCAGGAAAATATACCATATGTGATGCAATTCCCAGGTAACTTCTTCCCTGTGAGAGCATTGCTCCCCATTCCGGCTCTGAGACATTTGCGCCGAATCCCAAAAAGCTCAAGGATGCTGCCGCCATGATCGCACTTCCGATTCGCATTGTAAAGTTGACGATCAGTGACTGGATCGTTCCCGGGAAAATATGTACGAACAGTAACCGGAAATCATTGCATCCGAGACTCTGTGCCACTTCTACATAGAGAGAGTTCTTCACTGCAAGTGTCGCACTCCTCATAATCCGCGCAAAACTAGGTATGGTAAATACCATAACCGCAATAAATACATTGACAATACCAGGTCCTAAGATTGCCACGATCGCAATCGCAAGAAGAATGTCCGGAAAACTGAAAAGTACATCGGAACTTCTCATCACTAACATCTCAATGATGCCCCCATAGTATCCTGCCAACAGTCCGAGGATACTTCCGAGCACTGCACCGACCACTACCGAGGACAGAGCCACGCCGAGTGTCAGTCTTGTTCCTACCAGCATACGGCTTAAAATATCACGGCCATAGTTATCTGTTCCAAACCAGTGCTGTGCACTTGGACCTGCAAGTGTATTTGCGTAATCATACTCTGTATAATCATACGGCGTAATATACGGTCCGATGATCGCAAGGATGACAAGCAGGAAAATGATGATCAGACCTGCGACAGCTGTTTTTCTCTTTAAAAACTTTTTTACGAACGACTTAAACCGCCCGTCTTTGTCAGATTGTATGTTTTCATCAATATATGTTTTTTCAAACTCTGTATTTTCTTGTTTTTTTACTTGTTCTTCAGCCATTATACATTCCTCCCTCACAACTAATCATATCGGATCTTCGGATTGATCACACCATACAATAAATCAACGATCAAGTTGATAATGACGTACTGGAATGCAAACAGCATCAGCAGTCCCTGAATGACAGGGTAATCACGGAAAGCGATGGAGTCTACCAGAAGACGTCCCATTCCCGGAATGGAGAATACGGTCTCTGTCAGAACGGAACCGGATAAGAGACCACCAATCTGAAGACCTAAGATCGTGATAACCTGAATCAGTGAATTGCGGAACGCATGGAGGAACATTACCAGGAATTCCTTCTGTCCTTTTGCCCTTGCCGTTCTGACATAATCTTCTCTCAATGTCTCCAGCATGGAGGAACGGGAATATCTTGCCAGAACTGCCATGATTCCACATCCCATCGTAAACGACGGTAAAATATATCCGGTCCAGGAATCAAGCCCTCCTGACGGAAGCCATCCTAACTGCACCGAAAAAATCTGGATTCCCATCAGACCAAGCCAGAATCCCGGTGCGGAAAGTCCGGTGATCGCCACCAGCATACAGACATGATCCAATGCTTTTCCTCTTTTGATCGCTGAGATCACACCGATAAAAATACCTAATACCGGTGCCCATAAAATTCCTGCAAATACAAGCTTCAATGTATTCTGCATTCTATCCACGATCAACTCTGACACCGGAGTATCAGATTTCAAACTTCTTCCGAGATCTCCGGTAAACAGACCTTTCATATAATTTACATACTGCACTATAAGCGGATCATTTAATCCGTATTCTTCGCGAATCGCCTCTACTTCTGACTGCTCTGCATCGAGCCCTGCCATCGTTCTCGCCGGATCTCCCGGAATCATATGAATAAACAAAAATACTAAAATCGAGATTACCAGCATCAACGGTATCGTCTGCAGGATTCGCTTGATAAAATATCGACTCATATCTTTTCACTCCAACTTCATTTTCTCCGACTTTTCATCGGGTATCTCTGCTGTCACATCCTAAAAAGGACAAGTTTTGTATCGATACATCGCAGATGTATCTTGAAAAAAGGGCAGCTTGCGGCGCTGCCCTTTTCCCCAATATCAACCACATATTTCTTAGTGATTCAGTCCGGCATTTGTTACAATAATACTTCCACCTGGTAAATATTTCACACCTGTCACATAAGCTTTCTGTCCAATGATTGCATTGTCACATCCTAAGAACATCCAAGGACACTCTTCCCATGCAATCTCCTGTGCTTTTGCATAACTTTCAGTAATTTCTTTTTCATCTGTTGTCACCAGAGCTTTATCCAATGCTGCATCAAACTCTGCATTGCTGTAAAATGCTGTGTTGTATCCTGCCGGCGGGAATTTCTCTGTATGTAAAATACTTCTCATACATCCGTCTGCATCATAGGATCCCGGACTCCAGTTTACATACCACATCTCAACTTCTGTCTCATCTTCCGGTGCGCTTGTCATATCAGCGATCGTTGTAGATTCCATCGGAAGAACATTGACTTCAATGTTGATCTCTGCAAGCTGCTGTTTTACAAACTCTGCGCCCTGCATCTCAAGTGTTGTATTGTCTACCCAGATATCAATCGGGAAGCCTTCTTCATATCCTGCTTCCTTCATCAGAGATTTTGCTTTCTCCAAATCAAGTGAGTAAGGTGTCTGTTCTGCATAATATGGAACTGCTTCCGAGAATAAAGAAGTAGGCTCTTTTGCATATCCCTGGAATACAACCTCACAGTATGCCTTGCTGTCAAAGGCATAGTTCATTGCCTGACGAACTTTCACATCTTTTAACGGCTGTCTTCCATCATCCAGTTTGTAATTCTGGTTTAATGTTACATAGCGGTATGTCAGACCATCGAGGTTGACTACTTCTACGGATTTGTCGTTTTCAACCTTCTCTACCTGGATCGGAGGTACCGGATAAATGATATCTGCCTCTCCTGTCTGTAACATTGCAATACGTGCGCCGTCTTCCGGAACTACCTGGAATGTCAGAGAATCCAGTGTAGATTTTTCACCCCAATAATCTTCGTTCGGAACTACTTTTGTATATCCGCCGTCTACACGGTCTGCCAGTTTAAATGGTCCTGTTCCTGCTGACTCTTTTGCAAGTCCGTCTGATCCTTTTTCTTTGATCGCTTTCGGGCTTACCATTCTTACCTGTGTCACTTTGTTGATAAATGTGTTGTTTGGCTCGTCCAGTGTGATCGTAACTTCATACTCGCTGTCTGCCGTCACATTTACCCAGCTCTTAATAGAACTTGCAAGACGAAGTGATTCGTCCTCTTTTCCCCTCTGCCAGTTCGCTACAACCGCCTCTGCATTGAAAGGTTCTCCGTCGTGGAATTTTACTCCCTCTCTCAACTTAAATGTGTAGCTTAATCCGTCCTCGGACATTTCCCAGCTCTCTGCCAACAATGGCTGGATCTCCAGATTTTCATCAAATGCCAAAAGTGTCTCATACATAGAATTTGTGACAAGATTTGAATTTCCGTTTGAAGAAACGTGTGGATCCAGATGTGTCGCATCTGTCTGCACTGCGATTACCATATCGTTGTCCGGAGATTTTACATTTGATGCGGCCTCTTTCCCCGTATCACCTTTTTTGCTCTCGGAAGACTTGTCATTTCCTCCTCCGCATCCTGCCAGGCTTAATGTAAGCATGGCCGTAAGAATCAGTGCTATTTTCTTTTTCATCTTTTCTCCTTTCTGCGGCATATTTCCCTCTCTCTATACCGCCCTTTCATACTAGTCATTATATATATTTTTGTTTTTATATTCAACTTATTTTAGTAGTTTTTTACAATATACTTTATTTTTAAAGTTTTGTATTGGGTATTTATTATTATTTTTACTTCTTGCGCCTTATTTTTTTATTTATTTTTGCAGATTCAGCAACTTTTCTTTCTCTGTCGCCCCGGAGGGTTTTCCTTTACGGAAAAAGCTTTCCTGCAAAGTAAAAAAGACTCTCCCTGTCCGCCGGTTTCCCGGCAGACAAGAACAGTCTTCTCTGCTTTCTTCTTTATGCTCTCTGTTTTTCTTGCCTTTCCTCTGATATTTCCCTCGAACGAAGGACAATCGCGGAATGCCTTCCCATATTCAGCACAACTTCTCCCTGATCGATCAGCACATAGTCCGGCTCCATTGTATAGCCCTGCTCATATGTGTACAACAGTCTGTCCATCTTCCCTTTCATCGGAAGTTCTGCCATCCAGACCGGCACAGTGATTTCTTTCAGCTTCTTACTATTATTGATGATCACCACGATCTGCCGTTCTTTCGAGAAGCGGCTGTATGCGAGTACATTTTCATCCCAGAAAAGCATTCGGATCGAACCGCGCCGCAGGACTTCTTCTTCCCTGTGAATGCGGATCATATCTTTATGGAACCGGAGAAGCTCTTGATCTTCCTCTCCCCATGGATATGTTCTCCGATTGTCCGGATCCGTAAAGCCGCAGACACCCGCCTCATCTCCGTAGTAGACGGTCGGTGCACCTACCCATGTCATCTGCATCACAACAGCGCTTCGCATGACTGCCGGACTGATCCCTTCTTTTGCCGCTTTATAACCGAGGTTCTGCACGCGCCCCACGATATGATTTGTCCGCGTCAGAAAGCGGGAATGATCATGATTAGACAACTCATTCATGGCCACCTGCAGAGACGGAGTCTGCATCGCAGCCATATGATGCCGCATCACATTGACAAAATGGTCCGCATTTCCCCACAGATCCTGCCGCCTCTCGTCGCTGTGTTTCTCCATCCCGGTAAAAAACCATGTGAGAGGCTCCATAAATGCATCGTAGTTCATCACCGTATCCCACTCATCGCCCTGAAGCCATTCTCTTGGATCTCCATAGTGCTCCGCAAGGATGAGTGCCTCCGGGTTCGCCTCTTTGACAACGGTCCTGAATTTCTTCCAAAACTCGTGATTGAACTCATTGGAGTATCCGAGATCTGCCGCCACATCAAGCCTCCAGCCATCTACGTTGTACGGCGGAGATACCCATTTCTTTGCAATCTTCAAAATATATTCCTGTAATTCTTCTGAGCCTTCATAATTGAGCTTGGGCAGCGTATCGTGCCCCCACCAGCCGTCGTAATTATGATTGTACGGCCACTCTTCTTTGAAAAACCGAAAAAAGCTGCGGTAGTCGCTGTCCGCCGAAACGTATGCGCCTTTCCCATAGCCCTCCTGCCTTTCATAGATCCGCTCTCTGTCCAGCCATTTGTTGAAGGAGCCGCAGTGATTGAACACGCCGTCGATGATGACCTTGATCCCCCGCTTATGAAACTCCTGCACAAGCTCTGCAAAAAATGCATTGCTCTCCTCAAGATTTTTCCGGTTCGTCGTTCGGATCTGATACTTTGTCGCCTGACTGTTATCCAGACATCCATCCGGCAGCACTTCCCCGCCGTCCTCCACGATCACCCCGTAGTGTGGATCAATGAAATCATAGTCCTGAATGTCATACTTATGATTGGATGGAGATACGAAGAGCGGATTAAAATAGACCGCCTCCACCCCCAGTTCCTGAAGGTAATCTATTTTTTCCAGAACGCCCTTTAAATCTCCTCCGTAAAATTCCCGTACTCCCATGAATGCGGGATACTTTGTCCAGTCTTCTACACGGACACTGTGTTCTCCGATGTAAGCATATTCGCCGCTCTCCACGTCATTTGTCCGGTCGCCGTTGTAAAATCGATCCACAAAAATCTGATACATGACCGCCCCTTTTGCCCAGTCCGGTGTGGCAAATCCCGGAGTGATCATAAAAGAATAGAAATCTTCCCGGTTACAGGATACGCCGCAGCGGTTGAAATAATTCATTTCCCCTCCGCTGCAAATCCGGAATCCATAGTGGAATTCCTTCTCTCCCAGCTGCCATTCGATCTCGTAATAATCAAAGATCCCTCTCGTTTCCTTTTTCTCCATCGCGTAGGACTGATCACCGGCAAGCAGAAATACTTGATCAACATCATCTTTTGCTGTCCGGAAACGCAGGAGAATCTTTTCATTTTTCTTTGGTTCCGGCGGTATCACATAATCGCCCGTACCGTCGCAGAACAATGCGTCTATATTCATAAAGAGAACCTCATTTCCCAGACTTTCTATTCTGTTTATTCGCCGTCGAACAATGCTTCAAATTCTTCTCTGGTGATTTTTTCTTTCTCTAACAGCAGGTCTGCACACGCATGAAGAACATGATCGTATTTTTGGATGATCGATTTCGCATTTGCATAGCACTCGTCGATGATCCGTTTTACTTCCTCGTCGATGGTTCCTGCCACTGCCTCACCGTAGCCGCGTGACGCATGTGCAAGATCTCTTCCGATAAATACTTCGTCCTCATCATTGTCATAATTGATCAGACCTAATTTCTCAGACATACCGAATTTTGTAACCATCGATCTTGCAATGCCTGTCGCCTGCTTGATATCCTGTGAAGCACCTGTCGTAATATCGTCAAATACAAGTTCCTCGGCGATCCGTCCTCCCAGCGCCACTGTGATATCCTGAATCATCTTTCCTCTTGTATTGAACACATCATCTTTCTCCGGGAGCGGCATTGTGTAACCCGCTGCCCCGACTCCGGTCGGAATGATCGAAACACTGTACACCGGTCCGACGTCAGGAAGCACATGGAATAAGATGGCATGGCCCGCCTCGTGGAAGGCCGTGATCTTCTTCTCCTTATCAGAAATGACACGGCTCTTCTTCTCTGCTCCGATTCCGACTTTGACAAACGCATGCCGGATATCTGCCTGTTGGATATACACTCTTCCTTCCTTCGCCGCCATGATCGCCGCCTCGTTGAGCAGGTTCTCAAGATCTGCCCCTGTAAATCCGGCTGTCGTCTGTGCAACCTGTTTTAAGTCCACATCCTCGCTGAGCGGTTTGCCCTTTGCGTGAACTTTTAAGATCTCTTCTCTTCCCTGAATGTCCGGTCTTCCGACCATTACCTTACGGTCAAATCTTCCCGGACGCAGAATTGCCGGGTCAAGGATATCTACACGGTTTGTGGCAGACATCACGATAATTCCTTCGTTGACCCCGAATCCATCCATCTCTACAAGCAGCTGGTTCAGCGTCTGTTCTCTCTCATCATGTCCGCCGCCCATACCGGTTCCACGTCGTCTTGCAACCGCATCGATCTCATCAATAAAGATAATACACGGTGCATTTTTCTTCGCCTCCTCAAAGAGGTCCCTCACACGGGAGGCTCCGACACCGACAAACATTTCCACGAAATCCGAACCGGAAATTGTAAAGAACGGTACGCCCGCTTCCCCTGCAACTGCCTTTGCAAGCAATGTCTTACCGGTTCCCGGAGGTCCTACAAGAAGCACCCCTTTCGGAATTCTTGCGCCAACCTGAATGTATTTCTTAGGCTCCTTTAAGAAATCTACGATTTCCTCTAATTCTTCTTTCTCTTCTTTCAGACCTGCGACATTTGCAAATGTCACTTTCTTGTCCCGGTCTGTGCTCAGTCTCGCCCTGCTTTTGCCAAAGCTCATCGCCTTTGCATTTGCTCCGCCGCCTGCCTGACGGTTCATCAAAACAAACAGCAATAATACGACTCCTACTGTCAGTACGAGCGGAAACACTACCGTCGTAAATACGGAAGGCTTCGGCATATCTGCGATTTTGTATGCCACACCATTCTCCTCAAGAATATCCTGCACTTCTTCTGTGTTCAGCACGTTCATACTCTTGGAATAGTCTTCATCCTTCAGATAAATCTTCAGTGTTCCTGTCGGTGTCTCTTTATTCGGATTGATCACAACAGAATCCACATTGTCTTTCTTTAAATCTTCCTGAAACATCGCTTCTGTATACTGCTGCTCTGTATTTTGCATTCGGTCTGAAAACCAGAACACTGCAAACAGAACGATCACAAGCATCAGAAGTGAGGCCCCGCTGGCTCCTCTATATTTTTTATTATCCAATTTGTGTCCCCTTCCTACTCTACGCCTTCTACAACTCCGATGTATGGGAGATTTCTATATTTCTGCGCATAATCCAGTCCATATCCCACAACGAATTCATCCGGGATGTTGAATCCTACATAGTCTACATTGACATCCATCACTCTTCTCTCCGGTTTATCTAACAGTGTGCAGAGCTTCATGCTGTTTGGATTTCTCTTCTTAAGAATCTCAAGAAGGTAGGATAATGTACGTCCAGAATCGATAATATCCTCTACGACAAGCACATCTTTTCCTTCCAGGCTTTCATCCAGATCTTTTGCAATCTTGACAACTCCGCTGGATGCCGTTCCATCTCCATAGCTGCTCACACTCATAAAGTCCATAGAAACCGGAACGGTAATTCTCTTCGCCAGCTCGCACATAAAGAATACACCGCCTTTGAGTACGCAGATCAGATGTACCTGTTTTCCTTCATAGTCCTTGCTAATCTTTTCTCCTAATTCTCTGATTCTCTTTTCTACTTCTTCTTCTGAAACTAATACTTTAATTGTCTCTGCCATGGCTTTCTCCTCCATCTATTTGTATTTGTAAAATTCTTTTTGTATGTTCGTCTGGTCTCCCGCAAAGGCTCAGGCGATGTCCGACTATCCATAATATATGGCTTCCATCTGCAATCAGCAGTATCTCTCCCCGCTCGCCGGCAGGAATCTTCTCATTGATCAGATAGGATTTCAGCTTCTGCTTCCTTCCCGCACGGTCAATGACAATGTAATCACCCGGTCTTCTTGTTCTCACACACAAATCATTTTTAATTATATCATAATCAAAACAGTTCGTGTGACTTTTTTGCATATTTCCGGGGTTCTCTGCGAAATCCACCATTCTGCATGTGACCGCCGCGTTCCTCCCCTGTGAAGTCCGGTAATAGACAGTCCCGGGAATCCGGCATTTCACTTCTTGCCGAAGTTCATCCTCCCGGAGCAGACTCCCGTTTTCCTTGTTTTCTTTCACTTCCCTTTTCTTCTCTTCGTCTGCATTCACTTTCTCAAGCATCACACCCTCATATCCCCGCACTGCCCGCATGTTGTATGGAAGCATAATCTGCCTTCCGCACTGCTTTTTAAAGAGCGAGGCAACGTCTGCAACATGGACCGCAGACAGATCTTTTGCCTGCCCCGCCACCTCTTCCAGACAGGAAAGCACCGTCATCTCCCTGAGAATCTCTTCTCCGCCCTGAAATGGTTCTGTGCGGATCAGAAGCTTTCCATCCTTCCGGCTGACACAGCTTTCTTTGAATGCTTCCACCCGCCCCGTCAGAAATTCCTGCACTTTCCGGAGCTGCTCTGCCGCCTCACTTAAATGCGCTGCTGCACGCGGATTGATCTGTGTTTCCATATAAGGAATGACCCGGTTGCGGATTTTATTGCGTGTATAGTCTTCTGTCAGATTCGTCTGGTCTGTCTGATACGAAATTCCATTTTGTTCCAGAAATTCTTCGATCTCTCTGCGCTCCAGACAGAGAAGCGGACGCACATAATTGCCCCTGACCGGCTTGATTCCTGTCATTCCATTTAGTCCTGTTCCTCTTGCAAGGTTCATCAACAGTGTCTCCGCATTATCATTCTTATGATGTGCCAGCGCAATCTTTGCCGCTCCGTATCTCTCTGCCGCTTTTGCAAATGCTTCTCTTCTGATATTTCTGCCGGCTTCCTCCATAGATTGTTTCCGCTTTTTTGCAATTAATTCCAGGTTGCAGTGTACAATTTCCAACGGAATATCCGCCGCCTCACAGAGACTTTGGACAAATCTCTCATCCGCCGCCGCATCCTCACCGCGAATCCCGTGGTTGACATGCACTGCCGCCAGCTTCACGCCCAGTTCTTTCTGCAGACTGCGCAAAATGAAAAAAAGGCATACCGAATCTGCCCCTCCTGATATGCCTGTGATCACTGTTTCTCCCCGCTCAAACATCCGATGCTCCTGTATGTATGCACGTACCCGCGCGATGATACTATTTTTTTTATATTGATTTTCTGTTCTCTTTTGCTCTTTCTCAGCCATATCTGCTTTCCTTTTCCCTTTTCTTTTGCCTTACTCCCAGCACATTTCCTCTCTATCATACTATGATTATCCGAAAGAATCCAGTCAGACTTCTATCCTTTCCACACCCCCGCCACGAGGACGGTCATGTCATCTTTCGGCGTCTCCCCGGTGAATGCAAGTACCTGATCTAAAATGTACTGTGCCATCTCTTTTGGATTGACAAGCTTCATTCCTCCTACAATTGTTTCCATCAGCATCTCCTGCTCCACAACCGGGAGGGCATCCAGCACCCCGTCTGTCATCATCACGACAAACTCCCCGCTCCGCAGCGTCCGTTTTATCATGTCAATCTCCAGATTATGCAGGACGCCGATCGGAAGGCTTGTCGAAGATAACCGTTCCACCCGGTCCCGGTATTTAATAAACGTGGTCGATGCCCCCACCTTCAAAAATTCGCATTCCCCTGTATACAAATCGAAAATACTCATATCCACTGTAGAAAAATGGATTTCCTCTCGCCCCATCACAAGCGCCGTGTTGATCATCTGTATCGCCAGTTCCCCGGGAAAACCGGATGTCAGAAGATCTTCCAGAAGTTCTACGACCATCGCGCTCTCCCGAAATGCCTTCCTGCCCGAGCCCATCCCGTCTGAGAGAGCAGACGCAGCTCTTCCGCCCGGCATCGCCACTTCCAGAAAGCTGTCACCGGATATCGTATCTCTCCCTTTCCCTATTTTTGCCACCCCCTGCAGGATGTGAAACTGACACGGTTCCATACAGACATAAGGTTCATACTCTTTCCCCAGCATCGTGCGGCTCTGTTCTTCAAATACAAATTTCCTTCCATATGTTTTGGAAATCGTTTGAAGCATCTCCTTTGTCTCCACGCCCACATCCTGCACCGCCTTTGCATTCAAGTGAATTTCATGCTTCCCCCGCTCCGTGCGAAGAAAAGTCATGTCTAACACTTTTACCCCGATTTTCTGCAGCCGTTTTCGGATTTTTTTCTCCATCCGCACATCGATCAGAATACTGTCTTCAAATTCCTTTGCCGTACTCTTGATCATCTGTGCGAACAGATCCAGCTGTACCGCACACCCCTCCCGGTTTTTTACGAGCCGGTTTGACCAGAGCATATTTTGTTTTGCCTCATGAAAAACATCTATGAGTGCGCTCTGAAACTTTGGCGCCATCACACATTTTTTCTGTAATTTCCGCTTTGTCTCAAGATTCAGTTCTTTCCCATACTCCTCGATGGCGTGAAGAATTTCATATCCCAGCTGGTAGGTATGTACATAATCTTCCCCCCAGCACCGCTCCATGTGGTCACATTTTGTACAGACACTCTCTTCCACCTGAAAGAACATCTCCTGCAGTTCATCCTTTGTAAATACCTGCTTCTGCCGCTCCAGTTTCAGAAATACCTTCGATAGATGTTCCAGTGAATCCGCAAGTTTTCCGATCTGTACTGCATAAGGCCCCGCAACACCGGCCTGTCCCATCCCAACCTTCTCCATTTTTATTCTCCCCCTGTTCGTCCTTTATTTCCCACGGAATAAAAAAACTTTAGGAAATACGGTCATCTCCTAAAGTTATCATTCGTAATCTTATTATTTTGTTGGTTTTAATACAATCTCATCTTCATATACAAGTCCAAATTTTTCCTTTGCCACATCTTCTACATAAGCGTCCGTGCCAACGTAATCTTTGTACTTCTCAATCTCTTTTGTCCTGTCCTTCTCTTCTTTGATCTGATCCTCGAGCTCTGCCTGCTGCTTTTTGTATGCTTCATTCTTCGCCCGTAATGAGACTCCTCCGACAGATACAAGTACGATCAGCAACATAATCACGGAACTGATCAGCACCATACTTCTCCTGTGCGCCCGCATTCTCTGCCGCTGCTGTCTTGTACGACTTTTTTCTTTGATATGTTTCATTACTGTTACCCACCTTTGTATGTGTGTATTTCCAGACTACTATAAAGCCATTCTAATGGGTTTCCCCCTTTTTTTCAATACTTTTCTTGATTTTTTTGTATATTTTCCCAATCTGCGAGAACACGAAAGCAAACAAAACAACCCCCGCAAATGTCCCTGTCACGAAGAACCACCGGATACTTCCATCACTCGTAAGATAAATCTGCACGGACAGATACAGGCTGATTCCGATCCAGTAAAACAGATCTTCCAGCGTCACTGCCGTCAGATTGTGCGGCAGGATTCTTCTGAAGATACGGATGATGTCGTAAATCCCCATGACGACAAATCCTGACAAAACTGCCTGAATAAAAATATTTACTTCCTCCCCGATTCCAGACATAGCCGCACCTATTTAAACAGTTTGGAAAAGAAGTTTTCTCCCTGCTTTGCGGCACTCTGGCTGATATCCGAGTAGGCGATACTGTCAATATGACCTGCCAGATCTACCTCCCCCTTTTCCACACTCAGCCGGTTCACATGGAGATCTTTCCCCTTCACCATAAGCATCCCTTGTTCTGTCTCAAGCAGTATCTCATTTAAATCAAAGGAAAGCACATCCAGCACACCTGTCACCGCACTTGTCTTCCGGTTATTGATAACTAATTTATGAGGCTTTTGTACCTGTCTTTCTTCCACTATACCCACAACCTTTCTATCTATGATCAGTACGTCTTCTTTCTCTCAATTATATGAAAGGTTGTTCGCATTTATGATGATTTACAGATACTTAAATAAATCTTTCGCCTCTTCTTTCTTGGTCGTATCCTGAATTGCAAGCACCTCGACCTTCACTGTCTTTGTCCCGAACTGGATTTCAATGACATCCCCCGGCTTTACTTTTACAGAAGCTTTTGCCACAGTTCCATTTACAAGGACACGTCCCGCGTCACATGCCTCATTGGCAACTGTTCTTCTCTTGATCAATCTGGAAACCTTTAAAAATTTGTCTAATCTCATCTTCTTTTCCTCCTATAAAAAGATTGCGGATTGCCTCGCCCAGTATATTTTGGCTGCATAGAATTCCGAAGAAATTTCCATATGTAATAAAGAACTGCCGCAGATCCCGCAGCAGTTCTTCTCTTCTATTGCTTATTTGATTGTCTATCTGAACTTATGCATTTACAGCATCTTTTAATGCTTTACCGGCTTTGAATTTCGGAGCTTTGCATGCAGCGATCATCATTGTTTCTTTTGTATGAGGGTTTCTTCCTTCTCTTGCTGCTCTTTCTGTCACTTCAAAAGTACCGAATCCTACTAACTGTACTTTCTCACCTTTTTTCAGTTCTTCTGTTACAACGTCTACAAAAGCTTTTAATACTTTCTCAGAGTCTTTCTTAGATACTTCTGCTGCTTCAGCAACTGCTGCGATTAATTCTGTTTTGTTCATGAATATGTTCCTCCTCTAATTTAGCTATAGAATATATGAAATATATAGATTCTATCCTTGTTGAAGGGCCGTTACCTCTCCATTTACGGGCTTTCTGCCCTTATTGTACTGTTATAGTTATAACTGTTTCCCTATTGTTTGTCAAGGAATTTTTCGTGTTTTTGGCGTCCCGGGACATGTTTCAGACACCCGTCGGTTCTTTTCCCGCAATACTTGTTGATAATTAGCCTTCGCTATAACATTTTTTCAATCATTTCCAGCACAGATGCTCCCATTTTTGCAGAAATCTCGTCCGCATTTTCCAGTGAATTTCCCTTGATTCCATAGTAGAACTTCACTTTCGGCTCTGTACCGGAAGGACGTACACATACCCACGCATCATTTTCTAATTCATAGTAGAGTACGTTGGAAGCAGGAAGTCCTGTATCACTTGTCTCTCCTGTCCCCAGGTCTTTGATCGTGCCTGCCTTGTAATCCCTTGCTCTTTGCACCTTATATCCTCCGATCTCTGCCGGCGGCTCCTTGCGCAGTGTCTCAAGGATATTCTGGATCTTCTCCAGTCCCTCGATTCCTTTCAGCGTGATGGACTGGATATCGTCTTTGTAATAACCGTATTTCTCATACATGTCGATCATGGCATCCCAGAGTGTCTTTCCGAGTGTCTTGTAGTATGCTGCCGCCTCGCACAGTGCCATTGTGGCAACGACTGCATCTTTATCTCTCGCATAAGTACCGATCAGGCATCCATAACTTTCTTCAAATCCAAAGAGATACGTTCCTTTTCCTGTCTTTTCAAATTCGAGGATCTGCTGTCCGATGAACTTAAATCCGGTCAGCACATCGATCAGCTTCACACCATAGCTCTCTGCAATCGCCTTTGCCATGTTGGATGTCACGATGGATTTGATCAGGCAGCCGTCCTCCGGGAGACCTTTGACTGCTTCTCTCTGGCTGATCTCATAGTCTGCGAGAAGGCATCCGGACATATTTCCGGTCAGTACTTTGTACTCTCCTGACTTTGTGTCCTTTACATAGACACCCAGACGATCCGCATCCGGGTCCGTCGCAAGGACAAGATCTGCATCTACCTCTTCTGCAAGCTTTAATCCAAGTTCAAATGCTTCTCTCGCTTCCGGATTCGGATAAGATACCGTCGGGAACTCTCCGTCCGGCAGTTCCTGTTCTTTGACCACATAGACATTCTCAAATCCAAGTTCTTTTAAAATGCGTCTCACCGGAATATTCCCTGTTCCGTGAAGCGGACTGTATACGATCTTTAGTTCTTTGTTCATCTGATCGATCGCATCCTGGTGAAGGACCTGCTTCTTTAATTCTTCCATGTAAGCATCATCGACTGCCGCTCCGATTACCTCATAAAGTCCGGCTTCCTTTGCCTCCTCAAGATTCATCGTCTTCACTGCAGCATAATCTGTCACTGCCTCGACTTCTGCCATGATTCCGGTATCATGCGGCGGTGTGATCTGCGCACCGTCTTCCCAGTATACCTTATATCCGTTATATTCCGGTGGATTGTGGCTTGCGGTAATGTTGATTCCGGCGATACAGTTCAATTTTCTCACTGCAAAAGAAAGCTCCGGTGTCGGGCGGAGTGACTCAAATACATACGCCTTGATCCCGTTTGCCGCAAGACAGCGTGCCGACTCGTCCGCAAATTCCGGTGACATCCGTCTGGAATCGTATGCGATCGCAACTCCTCTGTCTCCTGCTCCGTTCTTCAAAATATAATTTGCCAGTCCCTGTGTTGCCTTTCTGACTGTATAAATATTCATCCGGTTCGTACCTGCCCCGATCACTCCGCGAAGTCCTGCAGTTCCAAATTCCAGATCTTTATAAAAGCGTTCTTTGATCTCATTATCGTTCTCTTTGATCGCTGTGAGTTCGGCTTTTGTGTCTGCATCAAAATAATCGTTCTCCAGCCATTCTCTGTATCTTTCCTGATAATCCATTCTGGTACCTCCTAATCTCACTTTTTATCTATTATACAACACGTTACTATAAATGAAAAGAAAATAAATCTTTCAAAAACTGATTCTTCTTTTCTGTCTGTTCAATGGATATCTGTAATTTTTCCACACTTTTCTCCGGTATCCATGCCTTGTTTGAGTGGTAGTAACTATTTGCGACTTTCCAGAACTTCTCCGGATAAGCAAGCCGTACTGCAAGATAATCCTGCTCTTCCCTGCTGATCGTCTTCTCCTTGCCATACGCCTCCAGAAGCATATTTCCGATGCGCTCATTCCATTGACATTTCTCCATGACTTTTCTCAGAAAATAATAGAAGTCTGCCATCTGTATCTCCTCCCGGAAATGCTCAAAATTCGTCGTCGCCACTCCCCGGTATGTCATCAGCACATTGTGGTAGTTATAATCCCCGTGGATCAATGTACGTTCTCTCTTACTTTTCTGTCTAAGCATCTCATAGCTGTCTGTCTCCAGCTTTCTGACAACTTCTTCGCCGAGTGCATGCTGATGTTCGAACTCCTTTAAGTACAGCAGCTCAAATTCGCCTTTTCCTACTTTTTTTCGAATAAATGCACGGACCTTCCTCAGTTCCCTGTTATGTCTCTGATACTCCTCTTTCAGGTCATGCTCTCTTGCGGCAGTTCCCTCTTCCAAAATATCCTCACCGCACATCAGCTTGTGAAGGTGTGCTAAGTTTGCCGCAGCGCTGCAGAGTTCCTCCTCATTTCTCACATCACACTCTCTTCCCCCATACCAGCGTTTCAATATGTATTTCGTCTGGTCCGGAGCGCTTGTCACATATTCGCCCTCCTTGTTCGGAACAATCGCATCTACCAGTCCATACCCCTTTCCCTCGAGCTCATGACACAGTTTATATAAAAGAGGCACTCGCTTCTCTGAAAAAGTAAGTTCTTTCAATAAAAGCATGCCCCTGTCTGTATCGCATAAAACGGCACCTCTTGTCTTCCGGGTGCCTTTTACTTCTATATGATACTGTTCCAATACATCTGTTTCAAAATCCTTCATAACTGCCCCCTATAATCATTTTTCCCGCTGCTGCTTTCACAGTAACTTTGATTTTCTCTCTAGCCTATGATTTTTCGGACAGAAGTATGATTCTTTTTCTAAAATTTATGAAACAAGTTTTGCACATCAAATATCGAACCGGTTCTGCACAAACCGGAGAAGATGCTCTTTGTTATTAAATTCCGGGTACTCCAGCACGATCCGCAAAAGTTCGTTTAATACTTCCCCGATCTGCTTTCCCGGCTTCATTCCGATTCCGATCAGGTCCGTTCCGGTCACTGCAAGTTGTTTTAAGCTGACACACTCATTGTCTGCTATGATTTCCTCATAGCATTTCCGAAGGCCGCTTAAATTTTCCAGTTCTTCTTCCCGCCGGTACATGCTGTGTGCCAGAATATCTGCCCTTTTTACGAGAAGATACATCGGAAACAGTTCTGCGCTGATCTTGCTCATTGCCTTTCTGACATTCTTTTTCTCTGCCGGCATCCGGTAATCATGCCAGCGGACAAGCTTTGTCACCTTATGGATCGTGTCATTGTCAAACTTTAACCGCCGAAGGATCTCTTTCGCCTTCTGCTCTCCCCTGATATCATGTCCTTTGAAATGGGCTGTCCCGTCTTCGTCCACCGTCTTCATCTCCGGCTTTGCGACATCGTGAAGCAGCATCGTAAGACGCAGCACTTTATCCGGCGGTACATTGCAGACTGCCTGAACCGTATGCTCACCCACATCATACTGATGATATTTTGTCTCCTGACCGGTCCGCATCATCTCATCAAATTCCGGCAGAATCACTGCAGTGATCCCCAGCTGATATGCTTCCCGGATGAGTTCCGGTGAATCCGACACGAGAAGTTTGACTAACTCCGTCTGAATCCGCTCGGCGCTGATCTTCTCCAGTGTCGGGGCAAGTTCCTCCATGGCCGCCTTCGTCTCTTCCTCCAGAGAAAATCCAAGCTGGGCGGCAAAACGCACTCCGCGCATAATGCGGAGCGCATCTTCCCCAAACCGTTCTTGGGCATTTCCGACACAGCGGATGACCTTTCGTTTCAGGTCTTCCATTCCGCCGAAAATATCGACGATCCCTTCTGTGTCATTGTATGCCATCGCATTGATCGTAAAGTCCCTGCGGAGCAGATCTTCCCTTAAATTTCTTGTGAAGATCACTTCCGTCGGGTGTCTGCTGTCCTCGTATTTCCCGTCAATCCGGTATGTCGTCACCTCAAATCCTTCTTTTCCGAGAAGGACGGTCACTGTGCCGTGCTGAATCCCGGTATCGACCGTTCTTGCAAACAGCCTCTTTGTCTCCTCCGGGGAAGCCGAAGTCGTGATATCCCAGTCTCCCGGCTCTCTTCCAAGCAGTGAATCTCTGACGCATCCGCCTACCGCGTACGCCTCATATCCATGTGCCTGCAATGTCTGTATGATTGTATTTACTTTTTCCGGCAGCTGTATCTTCATGATCTATCCTCCTGACTTCCGGTGTACGGTCTAAAATATTTTAAACCGTACGCCAACAGCAAAAATTAGTATGCCTTTCCCCAGTAAACCATATGTTTTGCAGGTTTGCCGCAGTGCACACAGGTACCTGTGATCTCTTCCTGCTCAAATGGAATACAGCGTGAAGTCACTCCCGCTTCTTCTTTCAGGGCATCCTCACATTCCTGGCATCCGCACCACATTGCTTTAATAAATCCCGGCTTCTCATCTGCCAGTTTCTTAAACTCTTCCATGCCAGAAGCAGTATAGGTGTGTGCATCTCTGTGCTCCCTTGCTCTCTCGAGCATCTCTTTTTGCATGGTATCCAGTACTTCCGCCACTTTCGTTTCCAGCTCTTCAAACGGAACAATGATCTTCTCTCTTGTATCTCTTCTTACAACCACTGCATGTCCTGCCTCGATATCCTTTGGTCCTAATTCAATACGAACCGGAATTCCTCTCATCTCCTGCTCAGAGAACTTCCATCCCGGACTCTTGTCGGAATCATCCACTTTCACACTCAGTCCTGCTTTTTTCAGCACTTCTTTCACTTCATACGCCTTGTCAAGCACGCCGTCTTTCTTCTGCTGGATCGGAATCACCATCACCTGAACCGGTGCAATCCTCGGCGGAAGCACAAGCCCGCTGTTATCTCCGTGCACCATGATGATAGCTCCGATCATACGAGTTGTCATTCCCCAGGAAGTCTGGTGTACATACTGTAATTTATTTTCTTTATCCGTATACTGGATACCGAATGCCTTCGCAAATCCATCTCCGAAGTTGTGGCTTGTTCCTGACTGGAGCGCCTTTCCGTCATGCATCAGAGACTCGATCGTGTAAGTAGCCTCTGCCCCTGCAAATTTCTCCTTGTCGGTCTTTCTTCCCCTTACAACCGGAATCGCAAGCACTTCCTCACAGAAGTCCGCATAGACATTTAACATCATAATCGTTCTCTCTTCTGCCTCTTCTGCCGTCGCGTGTGCGGTGTGTCCTTCCTGCCATAAAAACTCTCTGGAGCGGAGGAATGGTCTTGTTGTCTTCTCCCAACGTACAACCGAACACCACTGATTGTACACTTTCGGAAGATCTCTGTGTGACTGGATATCCTTTGCATAGAAGTCACAGAACAATGTCTCAGAAGTCGGTCGCACGCAAAGTCTTTCCTGAAGCGGCTCAAGTCCTCCGTGTGTCACCCACGCAACCTCCGGCGCAAATCCTTCTACATGATCCTTTTCCTTCTGAAGAAGACTCTCCGGAATAAACATCGGAAGGTATACATTCTCCACTCCTGTCTCCTTAAATCTACGGTCTAACTCATGCTGGATATTCTCCCAGATCGCATATCCTGCCGGCTTGATCACCATACATCCTTTTACACTTGTGTAATCGATCAGCTCTGCTTTCTTTACAACGTCTGTGTACCATTGTGCAAAATCATCTTCCATGGAAGTGATCGCCTCTACGAGTTTCTTTTCTTTTGCCATACTCTTCTTCTCCTTTTCTTTCCTTTATGCACAGCTTTGTACATGAATCTTCTATTACAATAATTATTGGGAGGGAATTTCCTAGAATAAAGAATCTCGCAAGCGAGATTCTCTGCGCGCGAGCGGCGTCGTTAGCGACTTGTTTCCTTTCCGCGAGCTGCGCATTCCCACGCGAAGCGTGTTTTTTATTACATAGGAATTTCCTGTGTAATAAAAAAGAGCCTCTCAATCCCCCCTGCAAGGGACCGAAATGCTCGGCGGTACCACCCTTATTAATCATAACCGGCTCCGGCTTGTGCCATATCCGGCTAAAATTCTCTCTGTTCTCCTTAACGCAGATGTACGCTGTGCTTTCACACAGAAGCTCCAAGGCAGGTTCAATACATCTTCTGCAAGAATCTCACACCATCTGATTCTCTCTCTGGGGCATATCCTGTATTTACTGATCCTCTTCATCGCTCTTGTTCAGTAAACTCATTTTAAGAGAATTTCCCGACTTTGTCAAGAAGTCCCTTTCTCCGCTTGCAGCAGTTCCCTGACAATTTCTTTCCCTGCAAGATATCCTACCGGACCTGTGATCACTCCACTTACACCGAACAGTCGAATTCCTACATAGACTGTGACAAGCACCATAATCGCAGGGATCCCCAGATTCTCCCCGATCAGCTTCGGCTCTAAAAATTCTCTCGTAAGATTGCAGAGCACAGACAATCCCACATAGACTGCGGCGAGAAAAAAGTGTCCCTGAAACGCCTGTATAATTGCAAGCGGATATAACACGACCGCTGTTCCGAACACCGGGAGTGCATCAAGAAAACCGATCAGTACTCCTAAAAGCAGCGCATACGGATTTTTCAAAAACAGAAACGTGGCCGTGCAGAGCGCCGCGATCACAGACATAATGATCAGCTGTGCTTTGAGAAACATTCCGCCCATATGAAAAATACGTTTGATGATCTTTACAAAATTCCGGTATCCGATACAGTGTGACGCCCTCTCTTTCAGTTTGTCAAAATCATTGACAAGCAGAATGATCGACACAAAAATGATGATACCGACTCCCGCCACTTCGATGACTGCCTTGACATATCCCCATGAATTTGCCATCAGTTTCGGCACAAACTGCCTTTCGACGCTCTCCGCAACCGCTGTCATCCGGGCCAGCAAAAGCGATTCCAGCTCTCCCGCCTCCATCCCGAAGATTCCACTCATGTTCCGGCAGCATTGATCCAAGAATATTTCCATCTTGCCTGCATAAAATCCATAGTGCTCAATAAAATAGCAGAACTGCTGTATAAGCGTGCTGCCGAGAAACCACAGCACTGCCCCCGCCACACCTAGAATGATCAGAAGCAGGCCGCCCGCAACAGCTCCCCGGTTTAACTTTGTATGTGCATGAATTTTCCCGACAAGCGGTCTTAACAGATATGCCGCCAAAAATGCACAGAAAAACGGGAGCACAAGCGGCAGTAAATACCTGATCCCGATATACATGCCCGCTGTGACTCCCACAACAATTATCACTGTCTTCCACTGTTCTCTCTGCATTCCCATCACCAGCCCCGTCTTTTTCTGCGCGCGTCCTGAGCAGTCAGCGACACACGGTAGTGATGTTAGTATTGCCGCCCTGTCGTCCTTTATACAGACTTTAAAATTTTTTATTTTTCAGAGCTGCTTTTGTTTTCCAGTGTACGTTTGCTTTTCTATGAGATAAAAAATAAATCGAATCCTGCCCCCTCAGGCTGAATCTCAAACTGCATCTGCTTCTTTGTCTTTGGATGAATAAATTCCAGACAATATGCACACAGAGCAATCTGCCCTCTCGCTTTTTCTTCACCGCCGTATTTTACATCTCCGAGAATCGGACAGCCCATCCCGGACATCTGTACCCGGATCTGATGATGTCTCCCCGTATCCAGATGAATCTTTGCCAGCGCCTTTCCATCTGCCTCCCCCTGTATTTCATAAGAAAGTCTTGCTTCTTTCGCTCCCGCATCCGTCTTCCTGCAGATTCTTGACAGATTTGTCCTCCCATCCTTGACAAGGTAATCTGTCAGCTGTCCCCGGGATTGCTCCGGAACTTTGCACAGTACCGCCTGATAATATTTTCCAAAACCGCCCGCCTGAAGCTGACGGTTCAGCTCCTTTGCAGCCTGCGGTGTCTTCGCAAATATGACAATCCCCTCCACCGGCTGATCCAGCCGGTGAATCACACCGAGATACGGCTCGCGTCCGCTCCCCTCCTGCTGAAATCTATAATTTTTCAACAGACTGACCATATCTTTTGTCTGAATCTGCTTCGTCTGCACCGGAACGCCCGCAGGCTTCCTGCACACAATGATGTCTCTGTCTTCATATAAAATGTAATCCTTGATCTCCACGCTTTTCTGCCTTCCTTTGTCTATAGCCTTCCTTATGGCTTTGCTGTTTTTATCCAATGCTTTTTCTCACACCGATCATTAGTACACAGTAGTGCCTGGCCGTGTATTTGTCAAGCTGAACGTCAAAAATATTTTCCCCCGACGCTTGGGCAAAGAGTCAAAAAAGCCACCGCAAAGATGTTATCTGATTCATCTCTGCGGCGGCTGTCAATCCTCTTAAATGACCGCTTCCTCTGTGTTTTCCTCAAGAAGTGCCTGCTCATAGCGCTCTAAAATCATTCTCTGAATCCGCTCTCTCGTATTTGAGTTGATCGGATGTGCAATATCCCGGTATTCTCCGTCAATTGCTTTCTTGCTTGGCATTGCGATGAAGAGCCCCTTCTCTCCCTCGATCACCTTAATATCATGTACTACGAATTCATCATCCATCGTAATTGATACCACTGCCTTTAACTTTCCTTCTTTTGCTACTTTACGCACTCGTACATCTGTAATCTGCATACTTTTGTCCCCTTTCACCGCTTCTACATCGCGTATCTCTCATTTTTCTCTACAACTACTTTTATGCCCTCTTCTCCTACATGGCGAGTGTTGGCACGAATTGTATCTCTGCTCTCTACGATACAATTTTCAATATAGGTATTATCTCCTAAATAAACATCGTTCAGGATGATAGAATTCTTGATCACACAATTATTTCCGACAAATACTTTCTTAAATAGCACTGAATTTTCCACAGTCCCGTTGATGATAGAACCGCTTGCGATCAGGCTGTTCTTCACACAGGCTCCCGGATTGTATTTTGCCGGCGGAAGATCGCTTACTTTTGAGTAGACGTTCGGATATTCCTTAAAGAAATAATTTCTCACTTCCGGTTTCAGAAAATCCATATTTGTTCTGTAATAATCATCGACGGTTGCAATATTGCTCCAGTAATTGCTGATCTTATATCCATAAATCTTCTTCACATTCTTATAGCGGATCAGGATATCCTGCACGAAATCAAATCTTCCTTCTTCTGCACACCGCTCGATCAGATCGATCAGCTGTCTTCTTCTGATAACATAAATTCCCGTTGAAATGATATGGGATCTGCTCAGTACCGGCTTCTCCTCAAATTCTTCAATCCGGCAGGAATCATTCATCTTGACTGTCCCGTAACGGCTGACATCTGCATCTTCGTCCATTTCTTTACAGACAACTGTGATGTCTGCTTTTTTTGCAATATGATATTCCAGAACTTTGTTATAATCAAGCTTGTACACCGCATCCCCGGATGTAATGATCACATATGGCTCATGACATTTCTTAAGATAATCAAGGTTCTGGTAGATCGCATCCGCCGTTCCTCTGTACCAGTATCCGTTTTCCATCGTGATCGTCGGTGTAAATACGTACAGGCCACCCTGTTTTCTTCCAAAATCCCACCATTTCGAAGAATTCAGATGCTCATTTAATGATCTGGCATTGTACTGTGTCAATACTGCAACTTTCTGAATATGTGAGTTTGACATATTGCTGAGGGCAAAGTCGATACTTCTGTAACTTCCTGCTACCGGCATAGCCGCAACTGCACGCTTATGTGTCAGTTCCCGCATCTTGTTGCTGTTTCCACCCGCTAAAATAATTCCTACTGCTTTCATCCCTATTCACCTACCTTAATCAATGTTTCACCACTTGCAAGCTCTCCGTTTATGTAATCCTCTTTTGATGTAACACCACTAATGGCGGTATTCTTGCCGATCTGTACATCGGATGGGATCACAGACTCTTCCCCAATAGTCACAAGGCCAAATCCATAAATATCCGGTCTCATCTTATTCGGCGTATCACTTCCTGTTCCGAGCGTGACATTATCGCCAACCTGAACCTTCTCCGCAATGATCGCCTTGTCGATCACACAGTGGTCACCGATCACGGCATCTTTCATGATAATGGAATCTCTCACAATACTTCCTTTTCCGATCGTCACACCGGAACTGATCACAGAACTGTGTACTTCTCCATAAATATCGCATCCATTTCCGATAATGCTCTTCTCTACGGCAGACTGGTCTGAAATATAGTGCGGCGGTAAAATACCACTGTTCGTATAGATCTTCCAGTATTCCTCATATAAATTAAATTCCGGAATAATATCTATTAATTCCATATTTGCTTCCCAGTAAGATCCCAGTGTTCCTACATCCTTCCAGTAACCGTTGTACTCATATGCAAATAACCTCTGTTTCTTCTCATGACAATATGGAATGATATGCTTTCCAAAATCACATGCCGGCTGCTCTGACAAAGCCTTCAGTGCTTCCTTCAGCACCGGCCAGCTGAATATGTAGATACCCATAGAAGCCAGGTTGCTTCTCGGCTGTGCCGGCTTCTCCTCAAACTCCTGAATCCGGTTCTCCTCATCTGTAATAACAATACCAAACCGGCTTGCCTCCTCCAGAGGTACCGGCATCGTAGCGATCGTGACGTCTGCATGATTCTCTTTATGGAAATCCAGCATCACTTCATAGTCCATCTTGTAAATGTGGTCTCCGGAAAGAATCAGTACATAATCCGGATTGAACATCTCCATATAGTTCATATTCTGATAGATCGCATTCGCCGTACCGGTATACCACTCACTGCTTGTGCTCTTCTCGTATGGTGGAAGCACTGTTACCCCTCCGACATTACGGTCCAGATCCCATGGAATTCCAATTCCGATATGCGTATTCAGACGTAATGGCTGATACTGAGTCAGTACGCCGACGGTATCGATTCCTGAATTAATACAGTTACTTAATGGAAAGTCAATGATTCTGTATTTCCCCCCGAATGCAACTGCCGGTTTTGCCACTTTTGAAGTAAGAACACCTAGCCTGCTGCCTTGTCCACCTGCCAACAACATTGCAATCATTTCTTTTTTTATCATGTCGTCACTCCTTTTAAGTAATTTAATAGTAGTATTATACCATAAAAAGGTAATAAAATGAATGTTTTTTACATAAATAATTGTTTTTTTTAAAACTTTTTATATATATTTTACAAAAAATTGTAGTTTGGCTTTTCTTCCATATACCGTTATAATATAATGAAAGTGCGTAAAATATTACTATTAATTTAATTTTTCTATGAACAGGGAGTGTATTTATGTATAAAATAAATTTTCAATGTCCGGTCCATGTCCATTTTATCGGTATCGGCGGTATCAGCATGAGCGGTCTTGCCGAGATTCTCTTGAAAGAACATTTTACAGTAACGGGATCGGATTCCAAAGAATCGCCCCTTACAAGACATTTGACCGATCTGGGAGCTGTCGTCCACTATGGACAGAAAGCTGAAAATATAACAGACGATATTGATGTTGTCGTCTACACCGCTGCCGTACATGCAGATAATCCTGAATTTATCGCAGCAAAAGAACATCAGATCCCAATGCTGACCCGTGCAGAACTGCTTGGACAGCTGATGACAAACTACAAGACACCGATCGCGGTATCCGGAACACACGGCAAGACGACCACAACTTCCATGATTTCGCATATCCTGCTTGCAGGGGAGACCGATCCGACCATCTCCGTCGGAGGTATCTTAAAGATCATCGGCGGAAATATCCGCGTCGGCCACTCTGATGTCTTTATCACAGAGGCATGCGAATATACGAACAGCTTCTTAGATTTTCTTCCGAAGATTGGTATCATATTAAATGTAGAGGAAGATCATATGGATTTCTTCAAAGATATTGATGATATCCGTAACTCTTTTCACCGGTTTGCCGCACTGCTTCCGAAGGACGGCACACTGATCATCAACAGTGAGATCGAACAGTACGAACGGATCACCTCCGGACTGAACTGTAACATCATCACATACGGGATCCACCGGGATGCAGACTATACCGCACAAAACATCCGGTATGACGAAATGGGAAATGTTTCTTTCGACCTGATTGAGCACGGGACAAAGAAAGACCGCATTTTTCTCTCTGTCAACGGTGAACACAATGTATCCAATGCCCTCTCTGCAGTCATTACCGGAATGCTGCTGGGCATCGATCTTGAGACGATCAAAAAAGGACTTCTGTCCTTTACCGGAACTGACCGCCGCTTTGAATACAAGGGAACACTTGACGGCGTCACGATCATCGATGACTACGCACACCATCCGACAGAGATTGAGGCAACTCTGTCCGCCGCACAGCACTATCCTCACAGAGAGATCTGGTGCATTTTCCAGCCTCATACCTACACAAGGACAAAAGCGTTCTTTCACGAATTCGCAAAGGCACTGACACTTGCAGACCATGTCATTCTCGCAGATATCTACGCTGCCAGAGAGACGGACACACTTGGCATGTCCTCAGAAGCACTTGCAGAGGCAATCCGCGAAGCAGGCGGAGATTCCTTCTACTTTTCATCATTTGATGAAATAAAAAATTTTGTGAAAGAAAAATGTATCCACGGTGATATGTTGATAACTATGGGTGCAGGAGACGTTGTAAACATCGGAGAATCATTGTTATCCATATAGTTATCCACATTATCCACATTATCCACATTCTTTCTTATCCACAAAGAATGGCGATTTATCCAATAAAAAATCCTTTTTAGAACCTCTTTCTGGTGCTATAATACCAGTACATTGAAGAAGAATTTTAGAAAGGTACGGTGTAAGGATGAAGAATTTAGTATTGAGCAGCCACAGTCAGAATCATACAACATTGGTCGACAACCATTTTATCGACTGTCATATGGTAAAAGCAAACGGAGAGTTTGTGAAAGTTTATCTGTTCCTGCTCAGACACCTGAACGCTTCTCCTTCCGTCCTTACGATTTCTGCCATTGCAGATTCTCTGGACAACACGGAGAAGGACATTTTGCGCGCACTGAATTACTGGGAGAAGGAGGGACTCCTTTCCCTTCAGTGCGATGAGAGCGATCATTCTCTCTGCGGAATTGCATTCTGTCCAGTTCCTCCATGTGAAGGGGGCGGGCGCTCTTGTGCCGCTTTGTCTTATGAGGATACTGCAAGATCTCGTGGAGTGTCCTGCGAAGGGAATGGATATTCCACTGAATCACAGACTCCTGTGACCAGTCAGATGACGGATCCGGCTTCAGTCGCAGAGCCCGTCTCTGATTCACGCGGGACAGCCCCGACTTCCATCAAAGCTTTCCGCGACCGCAAGGAGTTTCAGCAGCTTTTGTTTGTTGCAGAACAGTATATCGGAAGGCCTCTGACCAGGACGGATATCGATACGATCTCTTATTTCTTTGATCAGCTTCATTTTTCTGCTGATCTGATCGAATATTTGATCGAATACTGTGTGGAGAATCAGCATACGAGTATGCATTACATTAAGAAAGTGGCTCTCGCATGGGCAGATGCTCATGTGACTACGGTTGAGGAAGCACGGGCAACTTCCAGTATTTACAATAAGAATTGTTACACCGTACTCAATGCCTTCGGCATTCGCGGGCGCGGTCCTGCCGCCTCTGAGATCGCTTATATTAAAAAATGGACCGAGCAGTATGGGTTTACTTTAGATATTATTAAGGAAGCCTGCGACCGGACAATGAGCAGCATTCATCAGCCAAGTTTTGATTATACCGATAAGATTTTGTCCAAGTGGCTGACACAGCATGTCCGTGTTCTCTCGGATATCGAGCGCATTGACACTGCCTTCCGACAGGAGAAGGAGAATAAGCGCAGAGCTGCAGTGCCAAAGCCTGCGGCCAATATCAAGACGAAATTTAACAACTTTAACGGCCGTTCCTATGACATTGATTCTCTGGAAGAGCGCCTGTTAAAGACCAGATAACAAAGGAGCAGAAGTTATGGCATTAAAGAATTCCCAATATGACACGATCATGCGGGAGTATGAGCAGAAGCAACTGCATAGTCAGGACGTATTAAACGCACACTATCAGAGAGTGTATGACTGCATCCCCGAGATCCGTGATCTTGATAATGCGATCTCCCATCTCTCTGTCCAAAAAGCGCGAAATCTTCTGGAAGGAGACGAGACTGCTCTATCCTCTCTGAAAGAAGAGATTTCTCTGCTTCGCCGGAAGAAGTCTGCCCTCCTGTCCTCCCATGGATTCCCGGAGGATTATCTGGAACCTTCTTATGAATGTGCAGACTGCAAAGATACCGGATATATCGGCAGTCAGAAATGTCACTGCTTTAAAAAAGCGACGATCGACCTTTTATATACACAGTCCAATCTGAAAGAAATCCTTGCAAGAGAGAATTTTAATACGTTTTCCCTTGCCTATTATTCTGAGAATCACATAGATCCAAAGACCGGCCGCTCTTCTCTTTCGATCATGAGAGATGCACTGGCAGTCAGCAAAGAATTTGTCCGTACATTCGGACAGGATTTCCGCAATCTGTTTCTGTATGGAGATACCGGCGTGGGGAAGACTTTCCTCTCAAACTGTATCGCAAAGGAACTGATCGACAGCGCTTATTCCGTTATCTACTTTACAGCCTTTGAATTATTTGATATATTTGCTAAGAGCCGGTTTGACAAAGATACACTTGCAGATACAATGTATGGCTATATTTTTGATTGTGACCTGCTCATTATCGACGATCTGGGAACAGAACTGACCAATTCTTTTATCGCTTCCCAGTTGTTTTTGTGTCTAAATGAACGTCTTTTAAAAAAGCGCTCTACGATCATATCGACAAACTTGTCTTTGGAATCAATTGTTGAGATTTATTCTGAGAGAATTTTTTCAAGAATCACGAGCAACTATACTATGTTAAGACTAACCGGAGATGACATACGAATCAAAAAGAAACTTATGAATATGGAGGAACAAACATGTTACATCGAGAAGAACGAAATTTAGAAAACATCCCTGTGGGATCACTTGGAATCATCGCAGTAGACGGATGTCAGGAGCTTGGAAACAAGGTAAATGACTACCTTGTAAAATGGCGTAAGGAAAGCTCCCATGAACACAAAAATGACGTAGTGTTCACAGGCTATGAGAAAGATAACTACTTAATCGACGCCAAAGTACCTCGTTTTGGTTCCGGAGAAGCAAAAGGAGTCATCAATGAGTCCGTGCGCGGTAAAGATTTATATCTGATGGTAGATGTCTGCAACTACAGCCTGACTTATTCTTTAAGCGGCCATGTAAATCACATGTCACCAGACGATCATTTCCAGAACCTGAAGCGTGTCATCGCTGCTGTCGGAGGAAAGGCGCGCAGATTAAATGTCATTATGCCATTCTTATACGAAAGCCGTCAGCACAAGAGAAGTTCCCGTGAATCCTTAGACTGTGCACTTGCCCTTCAGGAACTTGTAAGCATGGGTGTTGACAACATCATCACTTTCGATGCCCATGATCCTCGTGTACAGAATGCGATTCCGCTCAGCGGATTTGAGACAGTACGTCCGACTTACCAGTTTATCAAAGGACTTCTCCGCACTGTACCGGACCTGATCATTGACAGCGATCACATGATGGCGATCAGCCCGGACGAAGGTGGTACAAGCCGTGCCGTATATCTTGCCAATGTACTCGGTCTTGATATGGGTATGTTCTACAAACGCCGTGACTACACACAGATCGTAGACGGACGTAACCCGATCGTTGCACATGAATTCCTCGGTTCTTCTGTGGAAGGAAAGGATGTGATCATTATCGATGATATGATTTCTTCCGGTGACAGCATCATCGACGTTGCGACGGAATTAAAGAGAAGAAAAGCAAAGAGAATCTTCGCTGCCGCTACTTTCGGTCTGTTTACAAACGGTCTTGACAAATTTGACAAGGCTTACGAGGAAGGTATCATCCACGGAATCCTGACAACAAACCTGATCTACCAGACACCGGAATTGCTGAGCAGACCTTACTACATCAACTGTGATCTCAGCAAATACATCGCTCTTCTGATCGATACTCTGAATCACGATGGTTCTATCAGCAGCATCCTCAGCCCGAACGAGCGTATCCAGCATGTTGTTCAGAAATACAAAAACGGAGAACCGATTTAAGAATCGGATCTGAGTTTCTGAAAGCATTTCTTATTTAATAAAAAAGAACCCGAACAGAATGTCTGTATTGATATCATATACAACTTCTGTCCGGGTTCTTCTTTTTACTTAGATCCACTCCTGTGATAGGGAATCCCAAGTTTTTTCAGTATCTCCATCTCCCTTTTCTGGCAGGTAAATAAAATAATCTGCCGTCTGTTCTCTGCCAGCCAACGCAATGTATTTTCCAGTCTTATATCATCATAGTATGCAAATGTTTCATCAAGGATCACCGGGAGTTCTTCCTCGTACATCAGCTCTGCCGATGCCATACGCAGCGCAAAATAAATCTGCTCCATCGTTCCTCTGCTGACCTGCTCCACTGAAATTTTCTTTGCCCCCTCCAGTAAGTAGATCTTTGTATTTTCATCAATAAAAATACGCTCATATTTTCCATTTGTAACGGCACACAATATAGCAGAAGCTGTCTCATTCAGACTCGTTCCAAACTCTTTCCGCACATCTGCAGAAAGCATCCGGATCGTCTCCTGGGCAAGGTGGATCGCTCTCGCTTTTCCATCCAGGGCAGCATATTCCTCACCGACCTCCATCAGTTCTTCCCCCTCCTCACAGAGGTTTTCATACTGCATCTGCTTCTCGGCGATCTCCTCCCGGAGCAATTCTCTTCTGACACGCATTCTTCTTAGTGCTTCTCTCTGATTCTCCAGCTTTTCGCAGACAATCTGACCGCTTTTACGATCAGCCTTCTCTTCCTGCCATTCATGCACTTCCATCGGTTCGTCTTCTTCTGGATTTTGCCGGATCTCCTCTGCCGCCTGACAGAATCTCCGGACAAAACGCCACAAAAATACGATCTCCAGGATGACTGCTCCCGCCAGCAGAAGCCACTTCCAACTTCCTTTTAAAAACAAAGCTGTGATCAGAAGCACTGTTGCAACAAAAACCGGAAGCAATCTTATTTTCGACTCATTCCATGCATGTTTCCAGATTTGCGGCTCCCCTCTCTGTCCGGCTCCTTCTCGCTCTTTTTCTTCTGCCCGAGTCTCTTTCGTCATGATCCTCCCGGCTTCTTTTCTGAGCATTTCTTCCGCAAGCTTTCCCTGCTCGATCTTCTTTTCAAGCTGTCTTTCTTCTTCCTGCCACCGCTCAATCTCTTCCCCGATATATGCCGCCTGCTGTTCAACCTTCTCGCGCTTTTCCTGCTTCTTTTGGCGGATCTCTTTCTGACGGTTCTCCACCGTCTTTCGGCGGTCCTTTAAAATTGCAAGCGCCCGTTCTACATCCATCTCACTGTTGCCGGAACTGTAATAATTCGCTGCATAGTTCCGCAGTTCCGCGCCAAGCTCTGCGCTCGTCTCCGCTTTTGTCTGACCGATTGAAATCGTATTGTCAAAAGCAACCTCCGACATTCCGTCTAAAAGCATGTCCATATCTCCCTGCTCTACCGACAAGATCTCTCCATCAGTCTGGCATACAAGATCTGCCTGCTTTCCGTAACGGTCAAACCTGCGGCTGATCACAAACCTTCTTCCTCCGGACTCAAATGTCATCTCCCCCGCATAGTAAGATGGCTGGTCCCACGGCTCATATTTGGTAAACAGATCATTTTTTGCCGCCCTTCCACGCCCTTTTGTCAGCCCAAACAGCATACTTCTGATAAAAGCATGCAGCGTACTTTTTCCAAATTCATTTTCTCCGTAAAAAACGTGGAATCCTTCTTCCAATTCTATTTTCGTATCTGAAAATTTTCCAAAACTCTTCAGATATAATTCCCTGATGATCACTAGCTTCTCTCCTCCATCGCCGCAAGAATCGCACTGACTCCTTCACACATTGCCTGGTATTCCATACTCTCCGGCTCACTTCCCGCAAAATGTCCGATCAGCCTTCCAAGCAGGTTGTCCTTATTTTTGTCACAGAGCTGTTCATAGTCATATGCCGGAACCGTACGGTCAAGAATTTCCACAAGATTTCCATGCGTGTCAAGATCTTCCATGTCATAAACGATCTCCGGATCCCTCTGCCCTTCCAGAATGATTTTATATAAATTTTCCGTACCATGTGCTTCAATCTCCTCACGGATCTTCGTCCGGAGCGCTCCGTGCGTCATCCCCACATCTACGTTCAGATCCAAATGCACATACTGTCTTTTCGCAAATGGAACAAAACGGATCTGTGTTCCTTTCTCTGTGATCTCTCCGAGAAGAAACCCATGTCTCCCCGTTTCATTTTGATCCAGCGGCTCAAGAGAACCCGAAAACGCTGCATAGTCTTTCAGCACCATCTGTGGTTTGTGAATATGCCCCAGCGCGACATAGTCGTAGCCAAGCGCTTTTAACTTTGCCTTTTTGATCGGGATATGCGTCTCATCCCCTCCGTGAGTCAGAAGGATTTCATATTTCCTCTCCCGCGGGGCATATGCCTCATCATACCGCGCCTCTCTGATTTCCCGCCTGTCATAACTGAATCCATATACTGCAAGATCCAGCTCCTCGATCACGGCTCTGTGCAATGTATTTTCAAACAGCGGATAGACATTTTCACTCCATGCCAGCTGTAGATAACGTGAATCCTTTCGTATATAGTCATGATTTCCTGCGATCAGGACAACCTTTGTCCGGGACAGTTTCCCAAAATGATAATTGACCTCTTTGAGTTCTCTCAGCAGAGGCTGTCTGTGAAATAAATCCCCCGCGATCAGCAGCAGGTCGATCTGTTTCTCCTCGCAGATATCGATGACTCGATAAAAGCTGTCCCAGATTTCCCTCTCCCGCTGCCCGCCGTCACGCCTTCCCGCCTCCGGCGCCGCTCCGAGGTGGACATCTGCTATCTGTATAAAATTCATAAGTTATTCTCCTTCATTCATCGCCGGGAGTGTCACGATAAAGCGGGTTTCCCACTCATCACTCTCCGCACGGATCGTTCCGTGGTGCAGTTCAACGATTTCTTTTGCAATGGCAAGTCCAAGTCCTGCCCCGCCTGTCTTGCTGGAACGAGAACCGTCCACCCGGTAAAATTTCTCAAAAATTGCGCTCAGCTCCTCTTCCGGAATCGGCTCTCCTTCGTTCGCCACGACAATCTCGATCTCTCCATGCCGCTCCTTTGCCTGAATCCGTATGGCAGTTCCTTTGTCACAGTACGCGATCGCATTGCGCAGAAGATTATCAAACACCCGCGCAAGCTTGTCCGCATCTCCGTAAATCATCAGTGTGTCATCGATCTGCACGTCACATTTTAAATTCTTTTCCTTCAAAACTGCATACAATTCATCCGCAATCTGTTCAAGCATCATTGATAAATCCAGATCCCCCGGCTCCAGAACAATGTCCTGCAGATTGAACTTTGTGATCTCAAAAAATTCATTGATCAGTTCTCCCAGGCGGATTGCCTTTTCCAGCGAAATATGCGTATATTTCCTCCGCTCCTCCTCCGGCATATCCGGTTTTGTCTCAAGAATACTCAAGTATGCCAAAATGGAGGTCAGAGGCGTCTTCAAATCATGTGCCAGAAAAACGACCAGATCATTTTTCTTCTTCTCGCTCTCAATTGCCTCCAGTTCCTGCCTGCGAATGGTCATCTTGATCTCATTCAGACTATCCTCAAGCGGGCGCAGCGCAGGCTTAAACCGCACGGGTTCGTTGAAATCCGATAAAATATTTTCAATCCCCTGATTAATCTCCTTCAAATACTGCGTGATTCTGCTCAGCACGAAGTAGAAGAAGAAGAAAAACAGCAAAAGGAAGCCCGCACCCATAAAATAGATTTTATTATTTCCGATCAATTTCCAGTAGAGATCGATCGCCTGCTGCTCCGGCATATGAAACCACATAAAGAAATGCACAAATCCATCTGCAAACTTATGGTTATAAATCCCATCGATGACAAGATTTTTGAAAAGATAACCGACAAGCGCAGTAGACAGCACGACAAGCATCGTCTGAAGCAGAATGTTGATCTTTAACCTTGTATAATTCTTACTCTTCAACTTTATATCCTACTCCCCAGACTGTCTTGATAAAATCACTCTTTCCGGTCGGACCGCTCATCTTCTCACGCAGATGCCGGATATGTACCATGACCGTATTGTTGCTGTTTTTGTAATATTTCTCTTTCCATACACTTTCAAACAGCTCTTCCGAGCTGATGACCTTGCCCCGGTTCTCACACAGCATCCACAAAAGGTCAAATTCAATCGGCGTCAGCGTCAGCTGCTTCTCATTATAGACACACTCATGGGATTCCCTGTTTAGCTGAAGCCCTGCAAAATCGATAATGTCTCCACTGTCGATCCTTGTCCCTTCATTATACTGTGTATATCTCCGAAGCTGTGCCTTCACCCTCGCGATCAGTTCCAGTGGATTAAACGGCTTCAGAATATAATCATCTGCACCAAGTGTCAGCCCGGTGATCTTATCAATATATTCCGTCTTTGCGGTAAGCATAATCACCGGGAAGGTATATTTCTCCCGAATCTTCTTTAAAATCTCAAATCCATCGATCCCCGGAAGCATGACGTCAAGAATCGCAAGATCGATCTTCGTCGTCTTCATACACTCCAATGCCTCCTCGCCGGTATAAAACGGATACACGGTATACTGGTCGCTCTGCAAATAGAGCGCGATGACATCCGCAATCTCCTTCTCATCATCTACAACTAAAATATTCATAGTTCCTCCTCAATTCCCCTTAAAATTTTAAAACGGCGAGGCAAAGTATACAAATACCCGCCCCGCCTTGGTTTCTTTCATTCTTTACAGTTCACAGTTATTCACAGTTCTTGGGAACGGAATGACATCTCTGATATTTGACATACCAGTCAGATACATAACGCATCTTTCAAATCCAAGTCCGAATCCCGCATGTCTTGTGGAGCCGTATTTTCTCAGATCCAGATAGAACTGATACTCTTCCGGATCCAGATTCATCTCCTGCATACGCTTCAGCAGCTTATCATAATCATCCTCTCTCTGGCTTCCTCCAATGAGCTCTCCGATTCCAGGAACAAGGCAGTCTACAGCTGCTACCGTCTTGTTGTCCTCGTTCATCTTCATATAGAATGCCTTGATATCCTTCGGATAATCTGTGACAAATACCGGACGCTTGAACACTTCCTCTGTCAGATAGCGCTCATGCTCTGTCTGCAGATCAACTCCCCATGATACTTTGAAGTCAAATTTGTCATTGTTCTTCTCTAAAATCTCGATCGCTTCTGTGTAAGTCACGCGCGCAAATTCAGAAGAAACAACATTGTGCAGACGGTCGAGAAGACCCTTGTCTACAAAAGAGTTAAAGAAGTTCATCTCCTCCGGTGCATTTTCAAGCACATAGTTGATAATATGCTTTAACATTGCCTCGGCAAGAATCATGTCATCATCCAGATCTGCAAATGCGATCTCCGGCTCTACCATCCAGAACTCTGCCGCATGACGTGTTGTGTTAGAGTTCTCTGCACGGAATGTCGGTCCAAATGTATATACATTGCGGAATGCCTGTGCATATGTCTCTGCATTGAGCTGTCCGCTTACGGTAAGACTCGTCTCCTTATTAAAGAAATCTTTCGTGTAGTCCACGCTTCCATCTGCATTCTTCGGAAGGTTCTCCATATCCAGTGTTGTGACACGGAACATCTCTCCTGCACCCTCACAGTCACTTCCTGTGATCAGCGGTGTATGCACATACACAAACCCTCTCTCCTGGAAGAACTGGTGGATTGCATATGCGATCAAAGATCTCACACGAAATACTGCCTGGAATGTATTTGTTCTCGGACGAAGGTGGGAAATCGTTCTCAGATATTCAAAGCTGTGACGCTTCTTCTGCAGCGGATAATCCGGTGCAGATGCCCCCTCTACGATTACTTCCTCTGCCTGGATCTCAAATGGCTGTTTTGCCTGAGGCGTAGCTACTAATGTTCCCTTTACAATAATGGCAGCACCTACATTCAGCTTCGAGATCTCCGCAAAATTGTCCATACTGTCGTGGTATACGACCTGAAGTGTCTCAAAAAATGAACCGTCATTGACAACGATAAACCCAAATGTCTTAGAATCACGAATACTGCGTACCCATCCGCCGACAGTAACCTGATTATCTAAGTATGCCTCTCTGTTCTTGTAAAGTTCTCTCACAGTTACTAATTCCATCTCTCACTACTCCTTTTCTTATATTTATCTACAACCGATGCATGCACGATTTATCTTCTGCTGCTGATTTCAGATTTCACTGTGTTCCATCTTTATCATTGTGATTGAAAATAAAAGATGCAGTACACCGGACAGATATTGCTGATTTGATATTCATTGTTACAGTATAACGCATTTTCTATGTTCTAGCAATGAAAAGTATTGATTTCCCGGTGTTTTTCTAAAGTATTGGCTTAAAGGAGCGGTGAGACAGTTTTTATCACTTTAATTCATATCACTCAAATTCCACGGATTACCATTTTCCATTGTAACTTCTCCGGTTTCCAAATTGACAGATGCTACCCCTGCCAGAGCATTTGCCTGCACACTGCCTCCTCTGCTGATAATTTCTTTTGCTTTTTCTTCTGAAATACAATAACGAAGAGAAAAGTCATATCCTTGTTCCGTCTCGATCATTTCGTGCTGATAAATCGTATAATATCCCCCATCTCCCTCTGGCAAAAGTGATGTATAGTGTTCTGCGACCATCTCTGCAATCGCATCTTTCGACAGATCAAAAAGGTTATTTTCCGTTTCTTCCGGTAGATCTATATCCTCTTCCGATCCTTGTGACATTCCCAGATCTTCTAACTCATCCTCTTCCCCCTGCATCCCCTGACTCTTCGCAGAATCAGGTATAAATACTTTCCGGTACTGCTCATGCGCTTCCACTGAGTCATACTGCGTTTCTCTCTGGAGTTCCGCACTGATCTGATGTCCCGTATTCTCATTTTTTATTAATACAGAAACGGTATCCCCTTCCTGGGCAATCGACAGCACATGTATCGGATCTTCTGTAACTTCTTTATATACACCTGATTCTTTATCATATTTACATGTAAAAGCCTCGATTTCCATGTAAGAATCATCTGTCATCTCACTACACTTTATCTCCAGCATCTTATTATTTTCTTCTGTATATACATTCAGATACATATGAACATTATCTGTAATTGCTATATAGTTACCATCCTGAAGCTGTTCTTCTTTCTCTTTGTGCTCAGCCTTTTGTTCTATTGCCTGCTTATAATTTTCTTCTACTGCACAAAGCTGGTATTCTAATTCTTGTTCTGTTCTGTTAATGGTATAGTTGCCATACCATTTTGCCTCTCCATAGCCTTGTAGTAAATACTGTTCCACATTTGAAACATTATATTGTGCAGAATACTCCTCCCAGTCTTGATCTGTTGCTTCTTTTCCATTAATTTTTCTCGACAGTGTTCCTATATTTACCTCTACTGTTTTTTGCTCTTCAAATTTTTCTCCGGTATATCCATAATAAACTGTAATAGAATTAGTTGTATTTTCTCCGGTTACAAGCTGGCTTGTTCCATCCTCCAGATAGGCAATTTTAACGGCGCGTCCATCTCCATTAAATTGAAAAGGTTCTCCCTCGTATACTTTTTTCATCTGACCTTTTTCCCATCCCCATACTTCTACTTTATACTCTGCAACTTTTTCATAATCTTCTGATTTTGTATCTGTATATGCCAGAATCAATTCATCCACGCCATCTTGATTAAAATCTATATTTTTCAGAAAGCTCAACCCATAAGTCTGAAGTCTTTGCATCTCCACACGAAAACCATCTTGTGGTATTTTTTCTGTCAAATCTGTTATAAACTTTAAGTAAGTCTCCAGCCTTTCTTTTACTTTACCCCAATACCTGATCTCATCAAATGTTTCTGTATCTGAAATGATTTTCTCTGCCTCTGCAATTACTGATTCTATCTCATCTTCCTGCCCCTGATAATAATATGCCTGAATCATTCCCTGATACGCAGACTTTCTTTTTGGATCAATTTCTAAAATTTTACGATAACTATCTGCTGCCTTCTGATATTCCATCTTTTTTAAATATCTGTCTGCAGAAGCCACTAAATCCTTAAAATCTTTTTCTTTCTTTTTTTGAAGCAGTATACTTCCGGCGATTCCGATCATCAAAATCGCTATAATAGATAGCGCAACTACTACCCACCTGCTTTTTCCCGGCTTCTTTCGCTTCTGAATTTTGAACTCTTCTTTTTTCTCAAGTAGTGCCCCGCATCCACCACAGAAACCCGCCTCTTCCTGATTCTCTCTGCCACATTTTTCACACTTCATACACGTTTTCTCCCACTAATTATTTCACACACAAAATTCTTTTTTATTTTTGCCCGTCAGGTTTTCTACTCAATCCTTACAAACGCGTCCGCCCATACAATTTCTTCCGGCAGATTTAATACTTCAAATCCTGACTCATTGATATAACTGCAAGTATATCTGGTGTTATCCTCACTGCTGTCTTCTCTCTCGATTCCTACGGCAGCCCAGCCATTTTCTCCAAAAATTGAGCCATAATCATAACTTTCCTCATCTACAAACGGTAAAACCGTTCCATTCTTGTCTATGTAAATAACACCGTACTTCTTTCTTGCGTATTCATATCCGTAAAACCTGAGATATTTAGATTCTTTTGACCATTTTGGCACTAGCAGTGACCAGTCATACTCCATCGGAATAACCTCTTCTCCCGAATCATCGATTGCTCCAAAAACATATTCTGATCCTTCATCTTCTTCCACTTCTTTCCCGACCGGAATCACTCCATCATCATTGAATTCCTCATACACATAATCATATTCAAATGGAATCACTTCCTCATTCCTCCAGTTGATGAATCCCCATTTATAGAGAATTTCTCCATCCTCTCCTTCTCCCGCTTCTTTTGCAACTCCTGCCAGTCCATTCTCAGAAAACATAGTTACATCATCATATTCAAATGGGATCACTTCTTCTCCTTTTTCGTTGATAAATCCCCATCGCATCCCATCTTCTCCTGAAATTGCTGCTGCCGCCAATCCACTTTCCGAAAATTCCCCAACTGATTCATATTCACATGGAATTACTTCCTCTCCCTCTTCATTAATGAATCCCCAATTCCATCCATTTTCTTTTTCCTGCACTGCCGCCAGGTTCTTTTTGCCAAACGGAGAAGCTCTATAATATTCTTTTTCAATTACCTTTTTCCCATTTTCATTAATAAATTTACTTTTGTCGTTTTCAATTACTGTAATAATGCCATTTTCTCCAACTCTCATATAAGAATATTTACATTCCAGTATTTCTCTTCCCGTTTTATCCACAATTCCATATTTATACTCGTCATCCTCTTCTTCCACTCTGACGATAATTTTATCATTTTCAATAGAAATTTTATTATAGTCACACGGAACAACATACTCTCCTTTTGCATTGATCACCCCATACTTGCCTTCTTCATTTTCTACTACCGCAAGATAATTTTTTGCTTCTTGTTCTTTCTGATAAAAATGTACAATAACTACACTCATCAGCAGAAAGAGGCTGAGCGCTATGACAAATGTCTGCTTTTTCCAGTTCTTTTTCTTATCTTGTTTTTGCTCTTGTATCCGTATGTCATTTCCACAATGGGGACAGAATTTCTCTGTCCCCATCAGTTCTGTCCCACAATTTGTACAATGCTTCTTTTCATTCTTTTTCAATCTTTTCACCTTCATTTATCGTCTGTCTTCTCTTATAACTTCATACCACACGCTGTACAGAAACGCTGTGTCTTTTGAACCTCAGCCCCACAATTTGTACAGAATTCTTTTTCTTCCGGCGCTGCTGTTTCTTTTGTCATCTGCAACGATACTGTGTCCGTTTCTACCTTCTTCCCGCAATTTGTACAAAAGAACTGCCCCTCTGACAGATTTGCACCGCACTGCGTACACTTTTGCCCGACATATGCTCCCCCTGCATCTGCCGCACCGATTATCTGAAATGGAATAGCTGGTGCCCCCTGCCCCAGCATATTGAACGGATTCTGTACTTCGATCCTGCTTTCGCAGATATTGCAGAATGTTGATTTTGCCGGAACTCCCGCATTACAGTTTGGACAATAAATTGTCCCTTTTATCTTCTTGATCTGATCCTTTTTCTCCATAATCTGCTGTTCTAATTCTGCAATCCTTCTGATTACCTGATCTGCTTCTTTCCCGACACTTCCGCCATATTGCTTATGAACACTGTAATAGATAGCGCCAAGTGCAGAAAAAGCATCCTTCTTCTGTACTTCCAGTGACTTGATCGCAGAAGACAACTTCGCAGAATCTGTCACATCCTTTGTTTTCTGAATCGCCCCCTGACCTAATGTGGTAAGTTTTTTATCAAAGTCATCTAAAAAAGCCATGTCTTGTATTCCTCCCTATTTTTTCTTCCATTTCGTATCAATGTATCTGATATTGATTATTCGAACTCATAATATTCATAGATACTGAACTCTTCTAGTGGTTCTTTTCCCACAAAACTGTCCTCTGCCGTAATCTCTTTCATATCTTCTTCAGAATAGATACCGACGTATCCTGATTCCTCAAATGCTTTGGTCGCCACTAATGCACAATACACCGTCTCTTCCTCTCCTGCTATTTTGATGGGTATTTCAATCATTTCGTTATAAAGATCTCTCTCCATTTCATTGGTCGGCAAGGCGTACATCTCTGTATCTGAAAGCATTGTAAATTCCTTTTCCTCTAGATAATTTTTTAACCCTAATATAACATTGGTATGATTCAGATACTTTTGTTTCTGCAGGGTTACCTCCTGAAGAATATTTTCACTCTCTTTTTTCAGTGACAATACAAGATCCGTTCCATCCTGCTCCAGAAAGATCTCATAGGCATCGTCTTCTGTGCTGGTAATCTGACAGAATTCATCCTCTTTCCACTCAAAATATACTTCTCCTGAGCCATCTTGCTGGTGATAATCTACCGTTGCACACATCACTCCCTGATAGTCCTTGATCAGGGAAACACTGACATTTTCCTTTGGATCCTCCTTGGAATAATACCCTTCTTCTAATTCATCGACTGCAATCTGCTTTTTTTCCTGCTCTTCATAGAATTCCTCAGCTTCTTCGTACTCTTTTCCATCCAGATATTCCTGCCCAGTTTGTATGTTGTTCTGGATTTCTTTCTCTTTTTTTAAATATTGCAAGGCAACATACCCGGCAACCACTACCAGAATGATTACTGCAAATAATACCAGCAGAACACCCTTCTTTCGCTTTTTCTTCCCAGCAGTTCCGTTACTCTGTTTCAGCGACGCTCCACATGACTTACAGAATTTTGCCTGTCCCTCATTCTCTGTTCCGCATTTTTTACAATACATCCTCTGCCTCTTTCTGTAATCTATTTCTAATCTTCTGCTGTTTCAAAATTATGATTTTAATCTGTACCCACAGTTTCCGCAAAATACTGCCTCTTCCTCCACCGGCATACCGCACCCTGCACAGACTGGACATGCAGGTTTTGGCTGATATTGCTTTCTGATTCTTGTAATTTTATCAAAAATCGGAAGAAGCTCCGGAAGCGGATCTTCAAATTTCCCTTCATAATAAGTCTTTCCAAGCTGCAAATATAACTGTTCCAGTTCTGACATTTCTGCTCCCTGCCCTCCTGCTCTCTCATCATTTACTAATACTGTCTTATCGTTTGCATCCATTTTTCTTTCCTCACTCTCTGAAATCTGGCTTTTTCTATACGGATACGATTTCTCATGCTTGCTGTAACCGTATAATCCCTTTTCTCATTCTTTCGTCTCTATGCCAGTTTGAACATGCATTGTTCTTCTTTGATATAAATTCTGGTTCCTCTCGGAAGATAATACCGTCTGTCCTTGCCAAGTGGCTGTCCGCTCTCCAAAAATACACTTACACGAGCAAACACCTCAACACAGTATTCCTGATATTGCGGAATAAAATAAACTCCCACCAGACTTTCCTGACTCTTATAAAGCTCTGTCGTAACCTGTCCTTCCTTCCACTGAAAAAATAGTTCCTGACGTTCCTGAAGCGGATATGCCATATTTTGAAACATCCCGGATTCTCCTGCCACGGCGCCATAAAATTTCAAATCGGCAAATGCCTGCTGACTTCTTGTCACCGGAGCAGCTTCTACCCTCTGTGGCTCTCTCTGCTGCGGCATTTCATTTGAAAAGAGCGGCTCCCTTGCGTACTCCCTTGCTTTCGCTTCCGCTTCTGCCTTTTCAGAATTTAACGCATAAAGCGCAAGACCGATCACTGCAATATGAATCAGAAGCCATAGCATAACTGTCGATGAACTGAACTTTACATAATCACCGATATCTATAAAAGGAATGTCAATCCCCAGTTCATTTACTTTCCCTTTAAATATCAGACAGATTCCAAATACAAGCACATTATCTATAACACTGCTCCCAATCGCTGCAGTATGTGCCTCTCTTCCATTCGACATTGCTGTAAATACTGCCCCAAGGCAGATTATCAGAATGATCGTCATAATTCCCAAGCCATACATACCCATCGCATCACTGGCTTGTTCCGCCTCAAATGTAAGCTTTAAAATATCCAAAGTTGAAATTTCAATGATCTGCAAATCAATTAACGGCATAAAGATCAATGCCAGTGTTCCTATCAGAAACAGTGCTTCTATATTCTTTAAATTCTCCTTCATTCCTTTTCCTCCATCTTCTGCACTTATCCTCTTCTTACCATAAAGACAAATTCCTCATCACTGGACAAACAAAATGTCATTCCATCCAAAAGCGGAATCTTCTCTGTAATCTTTCTTCCATTCAGATAGCTGTGATTTGCTGATTGCAGATCTTCTATCCAGTACCCATCTCTTCTGCGGGTGATCCTGACATGTTTCCGGCTGATCGTCGGATTGTCTTTGATCATATAATCTGACTCTTCTGATTTTCCAATTACAAAATCCGGCTTGAAAATCTCGATTACTTCACCGTTTTTCTTTCGTTTTAAAAAGGTGTGCGCCTCCCCCGTATTTTGCACTAAGACCGTTTCATCTTCCTCTGAAAATGAGCCTGCCGTCCATAGATCCGGCTGTGGTGCTACCGGCGGGATATGTCTGCGGATTATCATATCTTCTGAAAATCCCTCGTTCTGAATCAGTGGAATATACACCTCATTTTTTCTTCTCCATCCACCTAAATATACCTTCATTGTTATCTCCGATCCTTTGCTATATTTTTTAATAATAAAATACTGATTCCCATGAATAATACTGTCATCCCTGCAAGAATCACCCAGCACTGCATGACATGCCCTTTTGTCGCCTGAAAGAATGCCTCTGCTTCATGCTCCAGCATCGGATAGTCTTTCTGCAGTTTCAGTTCCAGCTTGTTCAGATTTACGATACTTCCAAGAGATTCCACCGACCATCTGCTGATGGTACAATAAGAGATCACTTCCCCGGCGCCTTTTAATGTAAAAAGGATTCCGGAAAAGAGCAGCTGAATGATCAGTACAAACGGCGCGATCGCCATCGCTTTGTCCCCGGTTCTGACCATCGAGGAAATGACAAATCCCATTGTGATTGCCGCAAGAACAGTCAGCCAGACGGTAAAAAATATTTCGATACTAAAATGCTCAAGGAAAAGTCCTCTTCTCGTCTTCCCGGTCAGTTTTAAAAAGACAAACGTCAGCAGACCTGCCTGCACCAGCCCGAGAATCGCCTGAAGTACAAATTTAGACAAGACATACCCCGGCAGCTTCAGATTTGCCATATATTCTCGTTTCAAAATCACACGTTCTTTACAGATTTCCTGGATTGAATTAAACAATCCGATCCAGATTCCCGAACAGCTCAGTGCAAACAACATCGACTTTGTACTCTCATAAATATCAAAAATCTGTTTATCGGCAACAATATACAGCAGCACCGCAATCAGCAGCGGCTGGAGAAGCAGTACAAATAACCGGTAAAAATCATTTTTCATCAGTTCTGCATATCGGCACAGAAGGATTTTAAACTGCCGGAACGAAGATACTTTCTTCGGTTTTGGCGCCTCTTTTTTTGCTGTATTTGAGCCGGTCTGAATCTTGCCAGCCGGATTGCATTCAGCAAAACGACCTGCCCACTCTTCCGGATTTTCTGCAATCATATTGTAAATATTGACCAGATCATCGGTCCCGTAAAATCGCTTCGCCTCATTGACATTTCCGCAGAAGCAAAGCCTTCCCCCCGGGCCCATAAAAATTACTTTGTCACACAGATGCAGATTCTGTGTGGTATGTGTGACCATGATGATCGTTTTATCCTGCTCCTTTGACAGCCTGCTTAACGTAAGCATCAAGTTCTTCTCTGTACCCGGATCCAGCCCCGAAGTCGGCTCATCTAAAAAGAACAATTTCGGATCTGCCAAAAGCTCTACTGCGATACTTGCCCGCTTCTTCTGCCCTCCCGACAGCTTTCGGATATAAGTCTCCTGATGCTCCTCTAGATCTACCATTTGAAGCACTTCATGGATTCTCTGATTGATTTCAGATGCGAGTGTATCTTTCGGCATTTTCAGCCTGGCAGTGTAGTACAGCATCCGTCTTAAGGTCAGATTTTCATAAATAATATCCTGCTGCGGCACAAATCCAATCACATTTTTCAAACTCTGAAACTGTTCTTTCAGATCGATTCCGTTACAGAAAACCTTTCCTTCGAAGTCCGGCTCAAACCCGCTGATCGCATTCATCAGTGTTGTCTTCCCCGCACCTGAGCCTCCTATGATCGCCACAAACTCATTTCCCCGGATCTCACAATTTACATCCTTCAAAATCTGCTTGCGCTTCTTTCCCCTGCCGACAAACTTATGAATACCACAGGCACGAAGGGAAATCCCCTGTACTTTTGACGTGTAGTAAATGCACTGATCGGAGAAGCAAAGCTGGTGATCCAAGATCTGGATTATGTCCTTATCCTTCAAAACAGCCTGTCCTCTTACAGTCTGTCCATTTACCATAACTCCGTTCGCACTGTTATTGTCATACAGCACATATTTATCGTTTTCTTTCTGAAGCCGGCAATGTACTCTTGAGATTCCTGGATGCTTTAAGACAATTTCGTTCTCATCTGTCCGTCCGATATGAACAGTTTTCTCTCCCAGCACCTGATTTTTCCAGGTTTCATTCTCTTCGGCATTCCGGTATAACATTAAGACCATTTTATCTGGATTTTTCAGGCTTCCAATCCGAAAAATAGCCTTATCATACACATCAACACAATCTTTCTGCTGATTCAGAAACCTTTTTTGCCCTGCTTCTTCTATGTAAGTCCCATTACTGCTTTTGCAGTCGGCATACACTGTTCGCTCTCCTTGAAAGAAAAACATCCCGTGCACTTTCGACATAATAGAATCTGAGATTACAATATCACACAGTTCTTCTTTCCTTCCGATGACCAGTCTGTTTTTCCCATAATCATCCAGCCGGATTTCCTGCAGCCTGCTGGATGTATCGATGATCGTCAGTGTCCTCATGTTCTCTTTTTCCCTTTATCATTTAAACTATTTTCCATTTTTTCTACTTTATTTTACTGACTTCCTTATTCCCTTTCAATGTGTGGCTCGCAATGTGGACAGCCTTTTATTTCTTCTGCTTTTTTCAAAATGCTATCAGAAGATTAATTTTCAAAATATTTTTTATATGGAAGAGAATCGGAAAAAGTATTTTATTATTGACTGACTCTTTTTGGGGTGGGTATAATGATATGGCAATTTTACACTTAAGGAGGAATTACTCTATGTCAAAGTTTTCTGAATTATTATCAGACTATATTCGTGATAAGGATATTCCGGTTTATGCACTTTCCCGGTATTGCGGTCTTGACCGATCTTCTCTCTATAAGATTCTCCGCGGTAAGCGGACGCCGTCCAGCATTTTTACAGTTGAGCAGATTTCTGAATTTATCCATTTGACACCACTGGAACATGAAGAATTGCTGGAAGCATATCAGATCACCCTCATCGGAGCAGATAACTACTACCGCCGAAAATATGTCATGCATTTTCTGACTAATTTTGCAGAAAACGCTTCTTCAATTCCTATGCATTATACGATTACCGATTTTGCAGACAACCTCCCTGACTTCTCCACTCTGTCAGGAAGCAACGAAGTCCAGCACTGTCTGACTTCTATTTTATTAAAAGAAACGGGAGTACAAAAAGGGCAGATCAATCTGCTGATTCAGCCGGACTTTACAACCGTTGTCCATTTTTTATCACATATCAGACAAAGTGCTGCCACATTCTCAGTAACTCACATCCTCTGCATGAACAACACTAGTCAGATAACACCTTCAAAGAAAGATTACAACCTGCATTGCCTGCAGACAATTCTTCCATTATATAGCTGCGATTATCCATATGAAAGCTTTTATTACTATGATAATATTTTGTCTCAGTCCAATACATACCATCTATTTCCCTACATGGTGCTGACAAGCAGTCATGCAGTCTTATTATCCAGTGATTACCGGAAAGGTCTGGTCTTCAAACAGCCGGAGATGATTACTTTTTTCCAGAATATTTTTCAGGAATACAAAGCTTCCGCAAAGCCTCTTCTGAAAAAAGTCTGTGACCCTTTCTCCATGCTTGCCTGTACCGGCTCAATCTTGTCAGAATCTACGGGCTCAGACTATTCCTTCCAGATGACTCCGTGTCTGTCACACCTGCTGCCGCTATCATTCCTTGAAAAGTATCTGATTACAGATTTCATAGACAGAGACACCCTGCTCTCACTTTTTCAGGAACATCAGCAGAGCCTGAAAAAACGCTATAAAAAATCAAAATCTGTTTTTATTTTTTCCGAAGATGGTATCCAGAAATTTTTAGACACAGGACGCTTTGTCGAATACCCAAAAGAAATTTACAGACCTTTTGAGAAACAAGACTGTATCTTTCTGCTCCAACAGATGCTGGCTCTCAAAGACCAGTTCCAATATAAAATGTTAAAGAAAACTATTGGCAGTATTCCTTACGGAGCGAACATCTTTATCGGACAAAATTCCGGATACCTCCTGTTCGTCAATCCTGAATCCGAGGAAAATGTCTTCTTAAACATCGAAGAACCGGGACTTCTCTTCGCATTTCAGGATTTTTTTGAGACAATGAACGATGAACTGTTCTATTCCGAAGAAGAAATGATAAAAAAGCTGGAAAATCTGCTCTTATAGAAGGGACAAGTATCAACTCAAAACTACTGAGCCAGTACTTTCAGGGTATGGATTGGATTCCAGCACCACTTTTATTTTTATTGTGGCTACGACTTGATTTTCAGTTCTATTCTATGCTATACTTTCAATCGTTGCAAAGCCCAAAAAACCAAGGTCTTATCGGGCTTTCCGGCGATTTCTGCCGTAAGCCAAATACCTGCGGTATTTGACTCTCGCGACATTCGCCACATGGATGTGTCAGCACATCCGCATGGCTCATTGTTTCGCGGAAATGAATCGAGTGTTCGTGACCTTCCACTCGTAAAACAAAACTTTAAAAACCATGCTTTTTTACATTTTTATCATGTTATATCTTCCTTTGAAACGTTATGTTTCAAAGGATTTTCTTTTTATCATCTTCTTTCTTGTGACATCCAAAGTTGGACATTTTTTTGGACAAAATAATAGACAGGATATATGGACTATCCTGCCTTAAAACGCTTTTGATATTTTATTCATTTCCTCGGATTTTGTATCCGGTAATACATGAGAGTATAAGTCCATTGTCATAGCCAGGGAACTATGCCCCAGTATTGTTTTTAAAACCTGTGGCTGCATTCCTGCCTCTATGGCTCTTGTAGCAAAGGTATGGCGGAAGATATGAGATGTAATTCTAGGAAAGTCATATCCATCTGCTCGTATTCTTCCAATAATACGATTGATTTCTCCCTGTACCCGTTCTCTGCTCAAAGGCTCACCTTCCTCTGTGCAAAATAAAAATCTATTTATTTTTTCTACTGGGAATCTCCAATAGTTCCTCTGTGCATCCAAATACTTTTCAATTTCATTTGTCAAAGGAATATCTCGTAAGGATGTTGCCGTCTTTGGTACATCTGTAAAGAATGCTGTTCCAATCTTATCCTCATATTCCTTGGGGATTTCCACATCTTTAGGAATTTCATAGTCTTGAAGATTTTCATACTTTAATGTCCTTTGTACATGGATAACTCTTGCTTTCTTGTCCACATCCAAAGCATATATAAGCCCTCGCATTTCGCCACTTCTCATACCTGTTCTTAGCATAATCGCAAAGAAATTATATAAATAACTATCTTTCGCATATTCCATAAATAATTGTTGCTGTTCCTTAGTCATGGCTTTCTTTTTTGTTTTTGCCTTTTCTCTTGGAAGTTGTGCTAATTTAACCGGATTCCGTTCAATTATTCCGTTTTTATGTGCCTGTTTAAAGCAGCCATTCAAAACAGCAGACGCAATTTTAATAGTAGAGAGCGCATATCCATCTTTGGTCCAGTTATTGTATAATTTTTGAATATCGTCACCTCGGATACTGTTTATTTGCTTTTTGCCTAACGGTTCTTTAATCATTCCATCATAATATTTTTGATAACTCAAATATGTGCCAACTTTTACCTGATTCTTTTTATACTCATTCATCCAAACATGAAACCATTCCTCAAAAGTTTGTTTTGAATTATTTACATACATTCCATGCTCTAACCGATACTTTAAATCTGTCAACGCTTTCTGCGTTTCTCCAATCGTTCTTCCATGTACCGTATAGCTTTTGTATTCAAAATTCAAACGTCCTTCGTAAGTCTGTCCTCTTTGACGTATCCCTTTGGGTAATTTCCTGCCTTTTTTATCAACTGCCATTTTCTTTCATCTCCTTAATTTGGAAGAGGGTATAACATGCACCCTCTTCCTATATATTAATTTGCAAGCATTTCAAGGTAATCATTAATTTTGTCGATTTTAATCAGAACCCTTTTTCCTATCTTAATCCTTGCTCCTGCCTCCACTGAAATTTTGTCTGCCGTTGCTTGTCCGCACCCGAGAAGTTGTGGTAACTCTGTTCTCGAAACACAAATCGCATTTTCCTGATATTGTTCTTTTACCTTTTTTGTTTGTCTCATGCTTCGTACCTCCCATATAATCTTCCGCACACCGGATTCTTCTTTATCAGCATTTTGCTTCTGCCTGTATTTGCGCCCAATGAAGTGACAAATGCAACTGCTTCATCATACTCTAATTTCCATCGTTTACGAAAAAATCGGTCTTGAATTCTATTTTTTTCCATAAACTCAGAAACTTTTTCTATCTCTGCAAATCCAACTCGTCTACGATTGAAAAAAACTACATATATGCGTTTTTCTCTTATTTGATATAAACGATTCGGAAGTAAAGACTTTGTCTCAATTTCTATTTCAGCTTCATTCAATATCTGTTGCACAGCAGTCTTGTAATCGTAAAATTCAATCGTTTTTGCTTTACGAATATAATTTCGGGTATCCTTTTGAGGATTGTGAAGCCACACTCCTGCTGAAAATCTCGTATATACTACCCAACAGACTACTTTTCTCTTCTTTTCACAACCCAAAATGTTTCTTCTCCTTTCCGTTTTCCATAAATTCCCTCAATTTGAAATGGGAGAGTATATTCTTGTAATAACTCATTGATTGCTTTTTTTCCGAGCAATCTATTTCCTTTTTGTGTCCGGATACGGGAATCGTTTGCTCTTTCTGTTATGAAGGTTCGCAATTCTTCCTGTTCAGATTGACACAATTCACACCCTACAAGTTCCGCCAGTTTATCCCTAATGTGAGATATTGCATCTTCCTGCTGCTGAAAAGTGTAGAAATTCTTTTCGTTAAAAGTATCTTCCATGTCAATCCATGAAAGCTGCTCTTTTATAAAGGCAAATTCATCTGATGAAAATTCTGTAATCATTTTGTCAACAAGTTTTCTTTGTCGGGCATAATATTCTATTGCCAACGGATTTTTTACTAACTGTCCCTTTTCTAGCGTAAAAAACCTCCGTACTTTGGAATAGATCTTTTCATCACACAACATCTTTGCAATCATTTCATTGGGTGAAAAATCTTTTTCCACCAAATCATAAGTTTCCTGCATTTCCGGCGATAAATAACCCTGAAACGTTTTTTTGGATTTTTTTGGAATATAAAGTCTCACCGTATCATTCAAATCAAGACTGCGTTTTCGACCAAGCATTTGCACAAACTCCGTCCTTGATATAGTGTCAATGATGATATTTTTCAGATGAGAATCCTTTAAACTGACACCGTTATCTAGCAGTTTTGTTGCCACAAGCACCTTACAGGAAAACTTTCCTTCGTGAATAATTTCTGCGATGGTATCATTTTCTCTATCTTCTGCCGTAATCAATGCTGCGGAATCTCCTAATTTTTTTGTTAGTTCCTTTGCTTTGCTTTTGTTGCTTTGAAAAATCAACCATTTTTCACCCAATTTACTCCTTCCAATTGCATCTATTATTTGTTCCTGTTCTGCGTAATAGACTACTTTTTCGACTACTGAATGTGCTGGAATCGTGTAGGAGTGGATCGTTGTATAAATTAGCGTCATAGGAGTAGTAAATCGTTTTGGGAACATCAAATATTCGAAAAAATCATTTTCCCTAACCCATTTCATGTACCGAACATTAACTCCATATTTCTCCCATACAATCCATTCTTTTAGTTCTCCTAACGTTGCGGATATGCAAATCAAGCAACTGGAAATATCTTTTAAAAATCTCACGAGCCGTATGATTTCAGGGTTGAACGCAGAATCTTCTAACAAGTAATGAATCTCATCACAGACAACGTATCGGTATCTACGGTTGATTTCCCACACAAATCCTTCCTGTTGGCACAATAGTTGTAGCTTTTGATAACTTATAACCGTAATGCCGTCAAGTTCTTCCACACTTTCGAGCCAAGCAAGGTCTGTTGGTAAACCTTGCTTTTCTGCAATCTCTTTTTTTATCTGCTCTTTCAGCAAGAAGCGATTGCTGAGATAAAGAATTTCCATATTCAAAGATTTGACAAATGGTAACAATTCCTTTAGAATAAATGTGGTCTTACCTGTACCTGTCGGGGCTTCTAAGAAAATGCAATCCCCAATATTCCATTTCTGATATTCCTGTTTTATTATTTCTGTTATGTACATCTTTTTGTCCTCCTTTATCTACCTCTATCATACTCCTTGACGCACATTAAAAATATCAGGCAGTTCGGGATATATGCATAACATATCTGTTTCAAAAATACTATATGTTATCTATAATACACAAAAACCTGAATGCTTTAGCACTCAGGTTTTGATTTTATCCAATCCACCATTATCATTCTATATAAATCGAGCAGAACAGTAGGGTTACATTCATTCTCTTGAAAGAGATTCCATACAATCTGCGAAATTTTACAGCAATCATATTTTATATCAAAATATTCTTTGCTATCTATTCCTTTGCTTTCTAAAAATGCTTTTCTTATCTTATATTGTAAAAATAATACTTCCTCATCTAACTGATACCCTTTGTAATACTCATTCCGTAATATTTTATTAGCAACAACTTCTGCGGATACCTCTTTGTATTTTATTGATTTATCATTGTATATTTCATAATGCAGCATTTTAAAATCTTCTTCAGTATTTAGAACATAGGTGGAATAATTATGTTCCACATACCATTTTAATAACTGCTTGATTTTTTCCTCTTTTTCTAAATATGTATCGTCTGAGATTTCTGCTGGACCCATTACTGGGGATTTTTTTAATAATTCATAAATAAAAACTCTAATGTTGTTTTCTTCTCTTGTTGTCTGACACATCAATCTCCATTCATACTCTTGAGAAATATTATATCCCGTTTTATATTCTGCTAATTTAGGTATTTCTATTGAGGGAATTTTAGAAAGTTTTTCCCACATCTTTTTCAAAAAACGAGATATTTTCTTACCTTTTTTAGATTCTCTAAAATAAGATAATTCAAAAAATTTAAAGATATGTGTTTCGATTAGTGCTATTTCTGAATACAATTCCAAAACAGCTTTGCCACTGGCATTAGGTAATAAATAATATCTAAATGCCATTTCTATAATACTTACTATATCATCCGCCATTTCTAAAGGACTGATTCTGTTTTCATAATATGATTTCAACAAATCTTTTTTCGTTTTTAAAGATAGTTCTAATATTTCTGAATTTATAGGGATTTTCTCAACACTATTTTCCGACACATAGTTGCAAAGATTCGTGAAATCCATATTCAAACTAGACTTTTTCAAATCTCGAAAAAAATTTTTATTCCAACTGGTACGGTCAGTTTCTATTTTATCATAGTAAATAATGCGGTTCTCCTCATATCGTAATGATGCAATCATCACCAAAAAATCTTCTATTTCTTTTTTTTGTGTTTCTGCAAGCCTATCTTCCTTGTATAAAAATCTCTGCAAGAACAATTTATCATCTGTCAAACCGAAATTGCTTTTTATAACCTGATTGAGCAATTTTCTTACTTCATCTCGTTTGGTTTCTTTCACCTTACGGTCAGCATATTTTTGTCTTTTTTTCTCTAACGCTTCTTCGGAATAATCATGCTCAGTAGCACTTTCAGCCCTATATTCTGCTCGAAATTGGTCTCGCTTATCACCATGTTTTGCTTCTAATTTAAAATCATACTTTTTGGCTATTCTTGTAATAGCATTCTTTTTTATGGCATCCAGTTCTTTCGTGTTCATGTAATCACTAGCTCCTTATGGAAGATTTTATCAAATTATAATTAGGAAAATTTTTTCTTCTATTATATATTAAAATCGTGTACATTTTTTCCATAACATTTCATTCATACATAACTTAATGAGACACGCATTCACGTGCCTCATCTTATTTAATTTTCCCTGTGCATAGACACACATCTTATCTATATCGTCTGCGTAATTTCTTTTTCTAAGGTTTCAACCTCATCTAAGGTCAAACCAAAATAATTGGCAATTTCTTCTTTTGCCAATTTTTCATCTCTTAATATTTTTAAAGCAATTTCTTTTTTCTCTTCACTGATTAACTCTTCGATAATCTTACACATAGTTGATACAAAATTCCCCTCCATATCAGCTTTTTTATCATTATCTTATCATTTCCTTTTTTTGATTTCAATATTGCCCTTAGTCAGATTCTGCAGCAATAGAAGAGTAGGAGAGTAGTGACCTTTTTTAATATGTGATTCTGTTTTGTCTCCAGTCATAATAATAGGCATGATTTGATAATCGTTCATCTTCTGTTACCTGTTCCTCATTGACGTTTCTTACCATAGTACTTAGTGTTTCCATGTCGTATCCATCAGTATCTTTCACCAAAATCAGCTCGTGGACACTAGACGGCAAAATATAGAAATTCTGTTTTCCAACTATTTTTTGAAACATCTCGGCACACAGAAAGATTCCTGCAGCACCAAAATATTTTATTTGATTTGTCAGCACATACATAGGTTCTGCTTCTTCTATTTCTTCTTCAGCATCTTCGGTAATACCCAAAAGATTTTCTTTGACTACACTGTTAAGACTTCTTACCCGATAGCCATCCGTTTTCAAATTTTCAACTGCCTGATGATGAATTTCATACTCACTGACCTTCCATGATTTTACCATCTGTTTTGTAATCTTGATACTTCCAATTCCCACTTCCGTAACACGAATAACATAAAGGATAAGAAAATCCAAGTATTCCTGATAGAAATATTTCCCTTTCAAATCCTCATTTTCTTTCGCTGACACAAGCATTGGATATACCTTATTCTGAACTTTCTCCCAACGGTTCATATTTTCAATACTTTTTAACTCTGCCATGATTTTTTCCTCGTTCTCTTTCTGATGCTTATATACTACACAGATTTCTTCCACACACTCTGAAAATTCTTTCTCTTGTAAATATCTCTCAAAACATTCCTCCAAATAGATAATAGGCATCACTTGCTGCGGTTCCTGCGTTTTTCTGATAGAAAGACCTGTTTTTTCTGTTCCGTTAAGTTTCGGATTTGTAGTAATCTGTACTTCATAATCCTTTCCTAAATGCTCTTGTATCTTCTCTCTTATTTTCTCTACAAATGTTCTGTAATCCATAATCCACTTCTCCTCGTATTTTATCTCTTTCTACGCTATTTCTTCTCTGTATTCTGCATCCCAGATTTCTTCACCATGAATTTCACTCATATCATCTGACAGTTCCTTTTTGATTGTTTCATCATTGGACAGTGCCTTCCGAAAATCTGTCTTCAATGGTGCATATTTCAAAGCCTGTTTGATAACGGTTTTCTTCGCCATGCCAATATAATTGCTCTTCCAGGGACTAAAGGAAGAATCAAATGCTTTTGAATATTCCTTTGCATACGCATCCATTGCTGTTTTACTCATAACCTCAAATCCAAATCCTCCATTCACGAGTTTAAAGAACCCATAAAACAAACGAACTTCTCCTCGCTCTCCTAAAGTCGGGCAATGTTCCAGTTTCGGATTCAATCCTAATTCATAGGAAAAATCGTCATTTTCATAAACTGCCTGTGCTGATATAATCTGCACCTGCGGATTGCGGTAACTTAAATCAATCAGTCCTTTATAGCCAATCTGAAACTGACATTCCATTACTCCCTTATTGTTATAAGGAATCAGATATGCCTGTCCCAGTGGGGTATTGGGTTCCAATCCAAGTTGTGCTGCATTCATTAACGCCGCAAGAAAACTCATCTGCGTACATTCTCTTAACTTTGGTGTCGTATTTAACGCAGACAATGCCATTCTTGTAAATCGTTCTGGCGTAATGACTTCTGGCAGAGCCTTTTTAATTTCCGGTTCCATAGCTTTAATTAAATCTGCAATGCTCATAGACTTGGTTAATTTTGTTTCGCCCTTTGTATTTTCAGCCTTTTTGGCTAATTCTTCTTTTATTCCCGTCATTTTCTTTGCCTCCTAAAAATATACAAAAATAAGAGGCAGACTGTTACATCCACCTCTTAATCTTTGTTCCCTCTATTCCTGTTCGGTTAAATATTTTTCTACTGCTTCCAGAAAAACCTTTGCACTTGCAAGCTGGTTCTCCGTCTCTGTTCTTCCTACTATGAAAAAATCGTCATAGTCCGATTTTTCTCTCAAAAAGGAACTGCTTTTTATAATTACGGATAATTCCTTATCCATGATACCTTCCTTAATATATTCCTTATTGAAATATGCAATCACTCCCGAATGTTTGGAAGAATCGAAACCTTTTAAAATATTCATAGCTCTCATTGCGTGAAAGATTGCATAATAGGAACGGTTTAAAGAAGTTTTATACTGACCAATCTTCAAGTTGTCCTCCGCTGCTGAAAGCATTTCTTTTGCCCGTTCCATACGGTATCCTGCCAGTTCTTTTAAGCTGCTTTCCACAAAACAACACCTTCCTCTCTTACATTCTTATAGAAAGGAAGAACTTCTCCCCATTTTTCTAACTGTTCTTCTCGAATATCAACGATTGAAAACACTCTGTTGTATTGAATATCCATTTCAGCAGACCAGCGGAGAAATTGTTCCTTCTCAATTTCTTCCATATCTTTTCTCATAATAATTGCAATGTCAATATCACTTTCTTCTGTGGCTTCATTCCTTGCAACAGAACCGTATAAGATAATCGTCTGAATATCATCACCAAAAATCAACCGTAGCCCATGAATCAGGTCTTCTTTCATTTTTTCAGATAACATCCGTCTCACCTCTTTCTGTGATAATTATTTTTACCCAAATAGTATTTCTGTATATCTACATATTATCATAACCAATTATATCAAACAATCCAAATATTCTAATTTAGACTTGTCAATAAAACTTCTTCTCAAACAGCATTGCCAAAAACTCTACAATCTGTGGTCTAAAAATCAAAATCAGTAAAATCAATACAATGAAAACCAAACAAATTTTTACATAATCATGTTTCATTTTTCTTTCCTTTCTTACGCTGCTTTTACCGTAAATCTCCGGCTTAACACCGATTTCTTATACTTTTCGTAGATTTCCGGCCGTTCTTCTTTTAAGCGCTTCTCATCTAAACGGTTACTTTGCACTGCTTTCCATGACACTCGGTACTGTTCATTTTCTGCAATCTCTGCCTCTCCGAGATACAGTTTTAACTCTTGTTCAATCTGCCGTTTCTCCGTATCCATCTTCCCGATAATCTCCGAAAGTTCCTGACGCCGTTTTATTTTCTCATTAAATCCCGTCAAAGGAATGGTTTCTGCGACAGTCTGCTTATAATATTCTGCAATGACGCTGTCCGCAAGTTTGGAACCGTCAGGGCTTGGCATCTGTCTTTTTAACACATGTTCCTCCCAAAAATCCTGCTCGATTCGAATCAAATCCGCAATCATTTCCTCATCACGCTCTATCCGGTAATACTTAAATTCTTTCCCATAAATTAAAACTGCGATATACCATGCCTCTGCACCGCAAACCGCCATATAATGAAGACATTGGATTTGGTAGGAGAGTGGAATTTTGCCATTTTCCCACTGTTCAGCCATATAAGGACTTGCTGTCTTGCATTCTAACCCTGCATTTTCTCCTACAACCATACGGTCTACATCTGCAAGCATAAAAGGATATTTTTCGTGATAAAACATTGCATTGGCACGTCTGACCTTTCTTCCTGTTGCTTCTGTAAATCTTCGTGCCACATAATCCTCAAATTCTCTTCCCTGACGCAAGGCTTCATTGTCAATCTCTTCTATGTCCTCCGAAGTCTTATCCTGATATACTTGCATAGCTGTACGGTACGGGTTCAGTCCACAGACTGCCCCCGCATCAGAACCTCCAATCCCTTGCTTCCGGTATTGAAGCCATTCCTTTTTGTCTAAATTCAATGTAGATACCAATTTTTTCATGCTGCGATTTCCTCCATTCCTTCCTTTTTTACTTTCTGATACTTTTCCTGAAGTTCACCCACATTTTTCTCAATAGAGCTTTGCAATTCTTCGATATGAGAATCTTCCTCTTTTATCCACCGGTCATAGAGAAAAGCCAGAAGATTTGGAAACACAAGAAGGGTTTTTAACGCTTCCGGTTCCATTTTCTGGCTCATTTCCATCAGTAATTCATATAAATTAAGCATCGTGTCAATCTGATATGCCCGCTCAAACAATACTTCTGCACTTTGCTTTAGCATTCGCTTTTTAAACAGGGCATTTTCTAACCCAATCTTGACACAGAACAGCTCCCGTAATTCTTTTTCCATAGCTTTCACCACCTTATGTTGCTTTCATTATCTGATATGCCTTGTCAATCAGCGGATTTCCCTCCACTGTCCTTGCAAACAGATTTTCTTTATAATTTGCTGTCCTGCGTAACGGCTCTGCATGAGTGGCAAAATCACTGACCGCATTGACAAAGGCATAGGCATTTTTCCCTACATCCTTCAAATCGGGTGCGTCAAAATACCGCATCTTCATATCTTCCCGAAGACGTTTCATATTCCTTATCTGCTGAGGGGTAGAATCTTCTTCCAACGGTAATAAAATTTCAATGTACTCCAAGACCTGCTGATCTGTCAGTTTCTTTCTGCGCAGTGTTTCAAACTCTTTTCCAAGACTATCCATATATTTTTCTGCCATGAATAAAGTATCTTTCGCCTCCTGCATCTTCCCTTTAATATCTCCCGTATGGATCATAGACCAAGAGCGTTTCGCCGTAGACAATGCCAAATTTAAAGTATTCTGACATACGACGCGAATCGGTGTAATTGCCACCTTGATCGCCCCTGAACCGTCATGTGAATTAAAAAACACTAAATACGGACTAATTCTCTCGCCAGAAATAATATACTCTTGCGGAAGATGTGCCAGTAACCATACTCTTCTTCCACCTTGCAAACTACCAGCAGTTTCATATCGAACACCTTCTCCTAAAAGTTCATCTGTAAATGCAAAAGCTTCCTGATTTTGTACAATCTTATATCGATCAGTGACCACTCCCAATACCTGACGGTCTGTATCCCGGACATTTGCTTTGTATCCCTCAATCAATTCTTTTGTTTCCGTATAAATCGGTTCCTGAATCACATTCCAGTCTAAGCCTGCCTCCGTCAATGCTGCTTTGGAATTTAATGCCTCATTGACCCTTTTCCCTAATCCATGCCAAGGTGTTTCCCTTACATAAAACATGTTCTCTACGCTTGCTGCCATAATCATTTCCTCCTTATTTTCACAATCTTTTTTTCTTATGATATTTTTTCTTTTTGTGATTTCTTTTCGACCATAGTCTTCAATCCTCCTTTGAAATTTCTTCGATTGCTACTGCAATCACACCTAAAATTGCTATTAAGATTTTTCCCATGCCACACCTCCTTTTTTTGCATAGAAATAGAGCAGAACCCCGAAAGATTCTGCTCTGTCAAATATTGTTTCACTGTTATAATATGTAATTGAAACTGGATACTTTTACTTAGATTTTAGAATACCATCAAATCCACTACCAGTAACTTCCACCTGATTATTTTTAAATGTAGCAGTTCCGTATATCTCTTTAGAAATACTGTCTACGATTGCCAGTCCACCATCTCCTTGTGTATATAACCTTCCATCGATTTCCAATCCATTATTATATTTTACATGAATTGCCGCTATATCTGCTCCCGTAGGAACATACTCAGTGCTTGCCTCTGCCATTTGTTCTGATACTGTGATTGTCGTTGTATCATTTTCATAAGTACCTTCGATTTCTAAATCAGGTGTAGAAGTACCACTAATTCTACGATAATTTCCCCAACCTTGACCTACTCCTGATGTTACACCAAGCAATCCGTTTTCATTTTTATAAAATGTATAATATTGTCCTTCTAAATAGTCTTTACCCGCACTGCATCCGGATTCTTTCTGTCCAACTTCTCTTTTATTGCTTTTCCACAGTTTGGGCAAAATACATCGTTATCGCCTATCTCTTTCCCACAGTTTTCACAAAACACAACTATCACCTCTTAAATTCATTATTTAATCTTCTTTATCAACATCATCAAATATTTCTCTATCAACTGCCCATTGATATGGTCTATGTGATAAAATCATATAATCAGCTTCTATCAACAAAATTGCTACAATTACCCATGGTCCTACTTCTGCCGCCGGCAATGCTACCCAAGTAGTCAAACTTAAAAATCCTGTATCCCCAATATAAGTAATGCCCGTAATAATCCATGCTGCCGTAAGGATAAAATCTACTACTTTTTCAGCAACTTTTATTTTTTTCGATATGCTTACAATAGTTTCATCTTTAAGTCCAAACTTCAACATATATGGATTTCCAGCATAGTTTCTGTAATTTCGATATAACCAGTATAATAGTAATCCAGAAACCAAAAATACTCCAAATGCTTCTGCATATTCCATATCAGCTAACGATGCAAATGCTTCGCTTACCCCGGGATTCAAGAAAAATGATATAATAAACAGTTTTAACAATAACCATCGCTCTGAAAATCTTACTTTTTCAGGTCTTGTATATTTGTATTCTTCTCTACTATCACCATCTGTATTCTGCTGGCTTTTCCCACTGAATTGTTTTTGATTATTGTCCGCAGTTATCCTACTACCACACTTCGGACAAAATAGCGTTCCTTCACGAATTTCATTTCCACAATTAGCGCACTTCTTTATAGATTGCTTTTCTTCACTAGAAATCTCATCACTCCCTTTTTCTTGTTGCTCTAAAATATTATTTCCACATTTTGAGCAAAACTTTGTACCTTCTTTGACTTCATTTCCACACTTATTACACTTAATCATATGCCTTTCTTCCTTTGCAACTAATATTTTTATACTTATAGATAATTATACTCCAACTAAACAAATATTACAATTAGATAAATATCAGTTAGGAGTTTGTTATATGGATAAATTAAATTTTGAACGAATAGGAGAGAAGTTAAGAACAATCCGGCTATCTAAAAATCTGACACAAGAATATATTGCCAATGCAGTTGACATAAACACCAGCCACATCAGCAATATCGAAAACAATCGTGTAAAAGTATCTCTTTCCACATTAGTACAAATATGTAACGCTTTGGATACTACCGTTGACTATGTTCTTTCAGAAGAATATAATGATTCTTCTTCTGCTATTGAGCAGGAAATCCTCCATGAATTGCACGCTTGTAGCAACGAAACAAAAGAACAGATTTTGAAAATTGTAAAGGCTTTACAGTAACTATTTTGCTGTATAGCACTCTGACATCAACATTACAGCATACTGAAAACCTTTAATAAATCCTGTTTCTTCTGCCAAACTTGTTACTGCAAATAATTCATCTCGAACTTTTTCATAGTCATTTTCACCCAGACTGACAATACCTTTTTTCAGAAAACTTTCTGTCGCCTTTTCAACATCTTTTCCTGCTTCTTTCAAATACTCCGTTTCTGATAATAAAAACTGATAGATTTCTTTTATTTTTTTATCCATAATTTTTCTTCCCCTTTCTTGGAACGTATATAAGTTCCAAATCACAAAAAACAGCCAATGGAGTTTCTCCATTGACTATTTCCAGCGATTTTATTTCTTATAAATGTAAATGGGGAAATCTCTTAACGTCTTCATACATTGCCTGTATATCTTCTTCTGTAAGTAAATTTCCCATAGATACAATCACAACTCCTAACCCTGTTTTTCCGTACTGTTCCAACTCTTTTACCATAAAGTAATGGTAATCCAACCACTCCAATCGTGGTCTTACAAGAAAAACCGTATCACCTAAAATTTCCTCTACATTTCTTTTGGACCACATTAAGTAATGAGGAATCCGTTTTATTCCCAAAAATTCTTCTGTTGGATATTTATTTCCACACCCAGATTCGTAATAATCCATAAATTTTTTCTGATGATAGGCAAACACATATTTTCCTGCAGAATGCTTTTTATCTAATTTATCCTTAATGCGAAACCATAAAGAGCGTTTAAATTGAAGTTCTGCCCTGCACATGACCAAATGGTGAGATTCGCTATAATAAATCCCTATCCCCTCCTGCTTACATGGGAAATAGATGATTTTGTTTTTATCGTTTGCCAAAATCGCACAGGCATACGTCATCCATTCAAAAGCCTCTTTGCAGCCATCCACAAGCAGCATCTTTTCAGCCGGATGGTCATCATACGCCCACATGTGCTTTATAAATGGAAATTTTAAAACTTCGTAGGTTCTGCCTTTTTCATATACCTTATATTTCTCTATCTTTATTTTCTTTTGCATTTTATCCTTCCTTTCAGCAAAGCGATTCTGCGTTAATTGACTTTCCAAACCAAACCATGTCTGCCATTGCATCAACACATTTTTCTGCATAGGCTTTCAATTCTTCAATTTCCCAGTATGCCTGATATGCTCCATTTGTGTATGCAATGGTATTGATTCCCATGTGAATATGCAGATGTTTTGTATCTGTATGTACTGCAAATATTACTTGCCGTTCATTTCCAAAATACTGTGCAAGCCAATATCCTAATAATTTTACTTGTTGCGGATTAAAGTATAGGGTAGATTCTACTGAAAAAATGATATGACGAATTTGTTTTCCTTCCATTTTTCCATAGAACTGTTTCACTGCGTAAAACTGTTCTATGATGTTCTTTTTATTAGTTATTAAAACTCCGTATCCACCGACAAGATTCATATTATCTAATCGTAAAATATAAGCAATAACTTTATCTAACGCATCATAGTTTTCATATTGTCCTTTCGGAATCTCAACTTCTATTTTAGACATAATTTTTTCGCCTCCTTCTGTAACTCTGTCTTATGCTTTTTCGGAATTTCTTCGTCTTCTATAATTTTCGTACATAACGTATAAACTCTGCATATCTGCTCTATAACATTCATCCTATCCGTCCTATTGTATATATTATCTAATATGATAGGTCTAATATAATCACTTATATTGGTATTAGATTCTTTTACCTTCTCCATCAGTTTATCATGGTCGCTTTTCTTGAATTTAATTGTAACTTTGACTGTTTCTTCTGCTTTCATTTCCTGTGCCTCCGAATCTCTTATATTAACAGGTAATATAGTGTCCGACACTTTTATTGTACCGTTACATTACCTTGCTTTATTTTCTTGTTAGTAAGATTCTTTTTCTTTACAGAACTTTCTATACTTTTATTACTCTTTAGTGAGTTATAATAATATATCTTTAGTAACATTAGAAATAATCAAGAGAATAATCTTAGGAGGCGACAGATAATGTTTCAAGAAAATTACAACGACATGATAAGTTTAGACGATTTATGCGAAATGCTTTCAATCGGTAAAAATACGGCTTACCGTCTGCTAAATACGAATCAGATTAAAGCATTTAAAATTGGACGGATTTGGAAGATACCACGAGACTCTGTATCTCAATATGTCATATCACAAAGCCAAAAATAATTCCATTTTTCCCAAGTTGGACAAATTTTGGACAAACCTTGATTTTTACACTTCGCTATGCTACACTATTACCCGTTACAAAAACCCGAAAAACAAGGTCTTACAAGGGTTTCGCCGATTTCCGGCGTAAAATGAATCGTGTGTTCGAGACCTTCCACACGTAAAACAAAACTAAAGGAGAATGAAATTATGAAAAACAAAGGTGTAGTGTTTACCACACAGGCTGCGATGATTGCTGCCATCTACGTCGTACTGACAGTTGTCTTTGCACCGTTTAGCTTTGGATCGGTGCAGGTAAGAATTGCTGAGGCGCTTACCATTCTTCCGGCATTTACTCCGGCTGCTGTTCCGGGACTTTTTGTCGGATGTCTGATCGGAAATATTCTCGGAGGTGCAATGCTCCCGGATATTATTTTCGGAACACTTGCAACATTAATCGGTGCTGTTTTCACTTATATTCTGCGTAATCAGAATAAATTTTTAGCACCGCTTCCACCAATCGTTGCAAATACAGTCATTATCCCATATGTACTGCGTTTTGCTTACGGGGAAGCAATCCCGATCCCGCTTCTTATGCTGAGCATCGGAATCGGTGAGGTTATTTCCTGCGGTGTGCTCGGAATGATCCTTTATTTTGCACTGAACAAATACAAACACCGTTTATTTGCTTTATAAAATGTACTTGAAAAACTTTTAGATGCTGAGATTTTTCAACAATGAATCATCTCTGCAAAGAAAATAAAAAACTGAGAATCTGCCTCGAAAGAAAGGCTGTTCTCAGTTTTTTATTTGCACGCAGTAGAGTGGAATTCAGGCGAATCATTATGCGAAATATGAATGATACAGTACACTAGTGTAATGACCTTGTGATATTTAATTAAATATTCTGGTAATCGCAGCTGGTTTGATGTATAATAAAAAGAAACGGCGGTGATTCCTATGGCAAGACCAAAAAAATATAATAT
>URCR01000011.1 GCA_900546325.1 uncultured Lachnospiraceae bacterium
AAAAAAGGAATCTGCAAGCCTTGATTTTACTGAGCTAAAGATTCCGAGAGATTATAAATATGCAACACAGGAGGATGAAAAATGAGCGTATCAAAAGTATATTTTACAGACTTAAGAGCGAAAAACGGCGATAATCTGCTGAACAAGCTACAGCGCCTCATAAAAACTGCGGGAATTGGAAATATTGATTTCCAGGATAAATATGTTGCGATTAAAATGCACTTCGGAGAGCCGGGAAACCTGGCCTTTTTAAGACCAAATTATGCCAAAGCGGTAGCTGATGTGGTAAAAGAACTGGGTGGAAAGCCTTTCCTTACAGACTGCAACACTCTTTATGTAGGGGGAAGAAAAAATGCCCTGGACCATCTGGACAGTGCCAACTTAAACGGTTTTAATCCCATGACAACCGGTTGTCAGATTCTCATTGCCGACGGTCTGAAGGGTACAGACGAAGCACTGGTTCCCGTTGAAGGCGGTACTTATATAAAAGAAGCCAAAATTGGGCGTGCCGTTATGGACGCAGATGTTTTGATTTCCCTGTCCCATTTCAAGGGACATGAAGCTGCCGGATTTGGCGGTGCGATTAAAAACATCGGTATGGGCTGCGGCTCCCGTGCCGGTAAGATGGAAATGCACTCTGCCGGAAAACCTCATGTTCTCCAGGATTTATGCGTAGGCTGCCATATGTGTGCTAAAATCTGTGCCCATGATGCGCCTCAGTTTACAGACAACAAGGCTTCCATTGACCATGACAAATGCGTGGGCTGCGGCAGATGTATCGGTGTCTGTCCAAAAGATGCCATTGCAGCGGCTTCTGATGAATCCAACGATATCTTAAACTGCAAAATGGCAGAATATACCAAAGCAGTTATCAACGGACGTCCAAACTTCCACATCAGTCTGGTAATCGATGTATCTCCGTATTGTGACTGCCATGGCGAGAACGATGCAGCCATTGTACCAAACGTGGGTATGTTTGCCTCCTTTGACCCGGTGGCTTTGGACGTGGCCTGCGCTGACGCAGTCAATGCCCAGCCAGTGCTTTCCAACAGCCGGTTAAGCGAAGCCCTCGCTGAACACAAAGAGGACTGCTGCCACGACCATTTCCACCATATCTTCCCGGATACCAACTGGCAATCTGCCATTGAGCACGGTGTCAAAATAGGTATTGGAAACAGTGAATACGAACTGGTTACCGTAAAATAATCCACAACACAAAGCAGAGGAATCCGCGGCTTCCATAAGTCACAGACTCCCCTGTTTTTGCTTTTTATAAATTTGCCATTTCCAGCCTTGGCTGATATCCTTCTTTTTTCAAGGCTTCGATAATCTGCTGTTTGTGCTCCGTACCAAAAGCTTCCAGCGTAATTTTCAGTTCTACGGCTGCCGTACGGTTGGTGCTTACAAATTGATTGTGATCCAGTTTAATGACATTTCCCTGTTCCCTGGCAATGACACTGGCTACACGCACCAATTCTCCCGGTTTATCCGGAAGAAGCACAGACACGGTAAAGATACGGTCTCTGGCAATGAGTCCATGCTGTACCACAGAAGCCATGGTAATCACATCCATATTGCCTCCGCTTAAAATGGATACCACCTTTTTATCCTGGAATTTCAAATGTTTTAAGGCAGCTACGGTCAGCAGACCCGAATTTTCTACAATCATCTTGTGATTTTCCACCATATCCAGGAAAGCAACTACCAGTTCATCGTCTTCCACTGTAATGATTTCGTCTACGTTTTTCTGAATGTATGGAAAAATGTGGTCTCCCGGACGTTTTACTGCGGTTCCGTCTGCAATGGTATTGACAGAAGGAAGTGTCATAACCTCACCGTTTAAAAGGGATGCCTGCATACAATTAGCGCCTGCCGGTTCTACACCGATAACCTTAATGTTGGGATTTAACAGCTTTACTAAAGTAGAAACGCCTGTAGCCAGTCCGCCGCCTCCGATAGGGACTAATATGTAGTCCACTAAAGGCAGCTCTTTTAAAATTTCCATGGCAATGGTTCCCTGTCCAGTGGCAACAGCCGGGTCATCAAAGGGATGAATAAACGTATAGCCATGTTCCTCTGCCAGCTTATACGCATGAGCACAGGCTTCGTCATACACATCTCCGTGAAGAATGACCTGTGCACCATAGCTTTTGGTCCTCTCCACTTTAATGAGCGGTGTGGTTGTTGGCATCACAATCACAGCTTTCACCCCGAAAGCCTTTGCCGCATATGCCACACCCTGGGCATGGTTTCCCGCAGAAGCGGTAATCAGCCCTTTTTCCCGTTCTCCCGGTGTCAAGGTGCTGATTTTGTAATAAGCCCCGCGGATTTTATAGGCTCCTGTTACCTGCATATTTTCCGGTTTCAAGTATACCTTATTTCCCGTATGACTGCTGAAATAATCACTGTATATCAGCTTGGTTTCCTGTGTCACTTTTTTGACGATTTCTGATGCTTCCTCAAACTTTTCTAATGTAAGCATTTCACATACCCTCTTCCTGTTTCTATTCTTCTCTCTGTGCATGGGAATCCATATTAAATAACGCATTGACAAATTCATCAGAGTCAAACTTCTGTAAATCGTCAATCGTCTCTCCTACTCCGATATATTTCACCGGAATCTCCAGTTCAGACTCTATAGCCACGGCGATACCGCCCTTGGCTGTGCCGTCCAGCTTTGTGAGTATAATTCCCGTTACATTGGCCACTTCATGGAACTGTCTTGCCTGAGCCAGGGCGTTCTGCCCTGTGGTACCATCCAGAACCACCAGGGTTTCCAGATATGCTTCCGGATATTCTCTTTCAATAATCCGGTAAATTTTCCGCAGCTCTTCCATAAGATTTTTCTTGTTATGAAGTCTTCCTGCCGTATCGCAGATAAGGACATCTGCATTTCTGGCTTTAGCTGCAGCAATCGCATCATATACCACCGATGCCGGGTCTGCCCCGTCCTGTCCGCCGATTAATTCCACACCGGCCCGGTTGGCCCACTGGGTAAGCTGCTCTCCAGCAGCTGCGCGAAAGGTGTCCGCAGCAGCCATAATTACTTTTTTGCCCTGGTCTTTTAATTTTCCTGCCAGCTTTCCTACAGAAGTGGTTTTTCCCACTCCGTTGACCCCAATAACCAGAATGACAGATTTTCTGTTTTCAAATTCGTAAGCCGTTTCTCCTACTGCCATCTGGGCTTTAATACTATCCATCAAAAGCTGCTTACACTCCTGAGGGTCTTTGATTTTCTTCTCAGCGACCTGCTCCTTCAGTCTTTCAATAATGGCTGTAGTGGTATTGATTCCAATATCCCCCATAACCAGAATTTCTTCAATTTCCTCATAGAAATCGTCATCAATGCTGGAATAACCGCTGAAAATGGAATCGATTCCGGAAACAATATTCTCCCTTGTTTTGGAAAGTCCTTCTACCAGTCTCTTAAAAAACCCTTTTTTTTCTTTTCCTTCTGCCATGTGTTCCTCCTACTTGTCCAAGTCATTTTCTATCAGGTTTACAGATACCAGTGTGGACACACCCTTTTCCTGCATGGTAATTCCATACAAGCGGTCTGCAGCAGTCATGGTACCTCGTCTATGTGTTATAATAATAAACTGTGTATTTTTTGTCAACTTGTGAAGATACTGGGCATATCTGGTCACGTTGGAATCATCCAGCGCCGCCTCAATCTCATCCAGCAGACAGAATGGAGAGGGCTTCAGGTTCTGAATGGCAAACAAGAGCGCAATGGCGGTCAGCGCCTTTTCCCCACCGGAGAGCTGCATCATATTCTGCAGCTTCTTTCCCGGCGGCTGGGAAATAATGCGGATACCCGCTTCCAGAATATCCTCTTCTTCGTCCAGTTCCAGAGTTCCTTTACCACCGCCGAAAAGCTCCTTAAAGGCTTTATCAAATTCCACCCTTATCTGCTGGAACTTTTCTTCAAACTGCCTGCGCATGCCCGTATCCAGTTCTTCAATAATCCCTCGCAGGGTTTCCTCTGCTTTTACCAAATCATCGTGCTGGGTTTTCATAAAGGTATGGCGCTCAGAAAGTTCCTTGTATTCTTCAATGGCGTTAACATTGACATTGCCCAGTTTCCGGATTTCCATACGCATATCCGTAATGCCCTGTTTAATCACTGCCCTCTCCAGCAGTTCCTCCGGCATCTGAATCAGCGCCTGGCTGTAGGTCATCTCGTATTCCTCCCACATGTAATTCACCTGGGTTTCCTGTTGTTCCTCCAGCTTTTCCTTCTGTCCGGTCAGACGGTAACTCTCTTTATCCAACAGATTTATACGCTCGGAAAGTTCATCTCGTTTCGCAAAAAAAGCCTTATGGTTCTGGCTCATTTTTTCTTTCTCTTCCAGAGCCTTTTTCATCTTTTCTTCGTCCTGCAAAGCTTCTGCTTGAGCCTCTGTTACAGCCTGACGAATCTTCTCGATTTCCTGCTCTTTTTGCTGAATTTCTTCTTTTCCCTGGCTCATACCAGCCGCCAAAGCCACCTTCTGTGCTTCCAGATTTTTCTTTTCCTCCTGCACACGGCTGATATTTTCCAGAAGAAATCCCTGACGGGAAGTCAGATTCGCGGTTTCCAAATGGAATTTCTCCAGTTTTTTCGAAATTTCGCCCTCTTCCTTTTTCTTCTCTTCCAAAATTTCCTGATTGGAGGTAATCTGCGCTTCCAATTCCTTTTCCTGGGCTGCACTGGTTTCCAGTTCCAGCTGAATAGACTGGGTGTTTTCCTGCAGTTCTTCACTCTGCTTTTCCAGTTTCGCCTTTTCTTCTTTCAGGCTTTCATAACCCTTTCGCAGTTCGTCCCGCTTACCGCTCATGGAATTTAAATTCATCTGCACCGTATTTTCCCGGATATATTGTTCCTGCAGCTGTTCCTGTACCTTAGCCGCTTCGTCCCGGAAGTGATTCCGCTTATTCCGATACTCTTCCAGTGTCCGCTGCATGGTTTCCAAATCCTTTTTCAGAGATTCCACCGTCTCATGCAGTTCCTCTATCTCCCGACGTCTTCCCAACAGGTTGCTGCTGTTTTTAAAGGCCCCACCAGTCAGAGACCCGCCCGGATTCAAAGACTCCCCTTCAATGGTTACCATACGAATGGTATACTGGTATTTTCTCGCAATGGCAATTCCATGGTCAATATGGTCTACCACCAGAGTTCTCCCCAGCAGATAATTGGCAAGCCCCTCATACTCTGCCGCAACCGTTACCAGTTCACTGGCCACGCCAATAACCCCCGGCTCTTTCAACGCACTGGCATTGTTAAAGACTTTTTTATTCTTCATGCTGGTCAAAGGCAGGAACGTAGCCCGTCCATATTTATTCTTTTTCAGAAAAGCAATCATTTCCTTGGCTGTATTTTCGTTGTCTGTAACGATATTCTGAATGCTGCCGCCCAGAGCCGTCTCAATAGCTGTCTCATAGCTTTTTTCCACCTTCAGAAGGTCTGCCACAACACCCCGGATGCCGGATACCTGCTTCTTCTGTTCCATAACCCGACGAATACTATTTCCGTATCCATCATAACGCTCTGTAATATTACGCAGAGATTCCAGTCTGGAAGCCTCTCTGTGATAAGCTGTCTGCCCCACCTCCAGCTGCTGGGTACTTCTGGATATCTCCGCCTGATATTTCTTAATCTTATCTTCGCAGCGGTTTCCCTCCCGGATAAGTTTTTCGATGGTTTCTTCGATTTCCGCCTTTTCTTCCTGATACTGTTCCTCTGAGGATTCCAACTGTACAGAATCGCTGTTCAGCCGTAAATGCCGTTGGTTTAATTCCACTTTTCTTATGGAAATCTGTTCCATCATGGCATCGTATCTCTGCAACTTCCCCTTTGTGGAAGCACGGAGATTCAGAAGTTCGATAATTTCATTTTTCCCCTGCTCTACCGTTTCTTCCAGCTTTTGGATTTCCATGGCAGCTTCCTTAAATTCCGACTGGGCTGCTGCCTGTGTATGCTCGCATTCCCGCAGAATTTTCTCCAATTTTTCCTTTTCCGCCAGGTATCCCTGCTCTTCCTCTGTTTTTTTTGCATAATCAGCCTGCAGGGTTTCGGTCCTCTCCTGATACTGCTCTTCCTTTTGTACTGCAGAACGTATCTGTTCCTGCAGAAGGTGAATCCTATTTTCCAGATTCTGCTTTTCCAGCGTTTTCCGGGTGGTAACTTCTCTGGCCTTTTGTATCTCCTGTTCCAGTTCTTCCAGTTCCTGTTCCAGTTTCTCATACTCGCTCTTGGTTACATCCAGACTCTTGCAGGTCTCCTCCAAATCCGACTGGGCAATCCGGTATTTTTCCTCAACCTCTTTTAACTGATTCCGGATACGGTTCATTTCCACCAGAAACATCTGGGTGTCCAGCTTTTTCAGTTCTCCCTTCTTCTTCAGATAAATCCGGGCCGTCTCCGACTGCCTCTCCAAAGGAGCCAACTGTCGAGTCAGTTCAGACAAAATATCATTGACGCGGGTCAAATTCTGCTGCTCTTCCTCCAATTTCTTCACTGCTGTATTCTTACGCCGTTTAAACTTTACAATACCAGCCGCCTCATCGAAGAGTTCCCTCCTCTCCTCTGGCTTTCCGCTTAAAATCTTGTCAATCTGACCCTGGCCGATAATGGAATAGCCCTCTTTTCCGATACCGGTATCGTAGAAGAGTTCCTGAACATCTTTCAGCCTGCAGGTAGTGCCATTTAAAAGATACTCGCTCTCGCCGGAACGATACAGCCTTCTGGCAATGGTAACCTCTTGGTAATCAATGGGAAGTTTATGGTCACTGTTGTCCATGGTAATAGCGACATAGGCAAATCCCAGAGGTTTTCTGGTCTCTGTACCGGAAAAAATAACGTCCTGCATATTGCCTCCACGAAGCTGCTTGGCGCTCTGCTCTCCCAGTACCCAGCGCACCGCATCGCCTACATTGCTCTTACCGCTGCCGTTAGGGCCGACAATTCCCGTAATTCCGTTATGGAATTCAAATATAATTTTATTGGCAAAAGACTTAAATCCCTGTACCTCAATGCTTTTTAAATACATACGTCACCCTTTTCATTTTTCAGCTTCTTAATAGCACAGTAAGCAGCCTGCTGCTCTGCCGCTTTCTTCGTATGTCCGCAGCCCTGACCTAACACCCGTTTTCCAAGCAGAGCTTCCACATAAAAGAATTTATTATGGTCCGGTCCCTCCTCTTTCACCAACACATAATGTACATCCTCCTCATAACGGCCCTGCACGATTTCCTGGAGAGTAGTCTTGCTATCATAAAAGAGCTGCTTATTCTCTATGTCATTTAAAATATACTTATGAATAAACTCTTTTGCATTAGCAAAACCGCCGTCCAGATAAATAGCCCCAATAAGTGCTTCCATAGCGTCAGATACCACAGAATCTCTTCGTCTGCCGCCTGTGGCTTCTTCCCCCTTGCCCAAAAGCAGGTAATTTCCCAGAGAAATCTCTCTTGCACACAGCGCCAGAGTTGGTTCACAGACCAGACTGGCCCGCTTCTTCGTCAGTTCACCTTCCGGAAGATTCGGATATGTACGGAATAAAAATTCACTGGAGGTCACTTCAAGCACCGCATCCCCCAGAAATTCCAGACGTTCATTGTTCCCCCTGTATGCAATGTGATGTTCATTTGCATAGGAACTGTGCGTCAGCGCATTTACCAGAAGGTCTAAATTTTCAAACGCATACCCGATTTTCTTTTCCAGTTCCAAAAACTTTCTTGTTTCTTTCATAATCTCTCCTTTCCTGTTGTAAACGAATCCCAAAGGGGGCTGTCACATCAAACGGCATTTATGCACCTCATGCGACAGCCCCTTTTTTCTTAGCCAATCAGACGTTTAATCTGCTCTACTGCATCTCCTACGGATACAATCTGTTCTACTTCTTCTGTCGGAATCTCAATATCAAATTCTTCTTCAATCCCCATCACAATTTGGAAAATATCCAGAGAATCTGCGCCCAAATCGTCTACAAAGGTAGTATCAGGAGTAACCTCCTCTGTATCCACATTCAAAACCTCTGCTATTATCTTCTGTAATTTTTCCAATTCCATGATATATCCTCCTAAACTTCCTCTTTTTTCTCTTGTGCAACGGTCAGATTTTCTCCGATACGCTCACTGATGTGCTGCTCTTTAAAAGAGATACACTGAATAATGGAATTTTTAAATTCCTTTTCTTTGGAATTGCCGTGGCATTTTACCACCAGCCCCTTCAGTCCCAAAAGGGGTGCGCCGCCGTACTCGCTGGCATCAAAACTCTTCAGCGTTTTTTTCAAGGCGGGCTTTACTAAAAGCGCACCTGCCTTGCTGCGAAGAGAAGCCATCATGCCGCCCTTTATCTTGGAAATCAGGGTAGCCCCCAGACCTTCGTACAGCTTCAGAATTACGTTTCCCACAAAGGCCTCTGTGACAATGACGTCTGCAGCCCCTGCCGGAATGTCCCTGGCCTCAATACTGCCGATAAAGTTAATATCCTTACATTCTTTCAACAGCGGATACGTTTCTTTTACAAGGGCATTTCCCTTCTCTTCCTCCACGCCGATATTGACAATTCCCACTCTGGGATTCTTTACTCCCATTACATGTTCCATATAAATAGACCCCATGCGTGCAAACTGTACCAGATGAGAAGAACGGGCATCTACATTGGCCCCGCAGTCAATGAGCAGGGATACCCCATCCTTAGTGGGAATGAGAGGGGCCAGAGGCGCTCTCTCCACACCTTTAATTCTGCCTACAATGGTAGTTCCCCCTACTAATATAGCCCCTGAACTGCCTGCAGAAACAAAGGCGTCTGCCTCTCCTCTTCGGACCATTTTCATACCTACCACAAGAGAAGAATCCTTCTTTCCGCGGATAGCCGCTACCGGCGGTTCTCCTGTTTCAATAACTTCACCGGCCGGTACAATTTCCAGTCGTTCCTCTGGATAGGTACAGGATTCCAGTTCCTTTTCCAGTATCTCCCGTTTTCCAACCAGAAATATCTGAACATTTTCTCTTTCCTGTAAGGCTGCCACAGCGCCCTTTACAGCTTCTGTAGGCGCATAATCGCCTCCCATGGCGTCTACGGCCACTTTAATTATGTTTTCCATGTCTTGCCTCCTGTCATACCTATCACTGATTTTACTAAACATCTATAAAAAATGCAAGGATTCTCCTGAGAGAATCCTTGAAAAAAATATATTACTGTGCAGGCTGCTCGTCACCCTGGGCCTCTTCAGCCGGCTGCGCTTCCGCGTCTGCAGTTACAATGACCTCTTTTGTATCACTGGTCACCCGATTTGTGGAATTTTCTATGGTGCTGATAGCCACTGCATAATAATACATGGTTCCCTCTTCCTGGGTAGAAGGTGTAAAAGTATTTTCCGTCTCTCCCTCAATCACAGTTCCGCCGCCATTGGTATTGGTCTGACTCTTATACCACTGATAGGTAATAGTTCCGCCATCAGAAGAAGTAGCTTCCACAGTCAGGGGCTCTGCTGTATCTCCTTTTTTATATGTCACAGAACCGCTTAAATTGGTGGTCAGTTCCGGCTTGGCCACCTCAATTTTAGACTCTGTACTCTCCTCTTTCTCTGTGCTGTCTTCCTCCGCCTTCTGGGAATCTGTTTTCTCCAGAACCTTGTCCAGCACATGCTCTGCTTTGCATGCTATCATGGAAAATGCCAGACAGCTCAAAGTCAGTATTATCATCGCTTTTTTCAGCCATTTATTTTTCACGGTATTACCTCCTTGTCATTCTTACTCCCTCACATATATTAACTTATTTTTTCAAAAACCGCAAGTTTTTCCTTTAAAATATTACAAAAATATTAATTTATATGTGTCAGAAATGTGTCAAAGACGCAAAATAAGAGGCCTGAACAAATGCCAGACCTCTTATTTTATAAGGAAAATTAAGCTTCTTCCATGTTGATGATTTCTTTTTTGTTGTAAGAACCACAAGTTTTACAAACTCTGTGAGGCATCATTAATGCGCCACATTTGCTGCATTTTACTAAGTTCGGAGCGCTCATTTTCCAGTTTGCTCTTCTTTTATCTCTTCTTGCTTTAGAAGATTTATTCTTTGGACAGATGGACATAGGTTACACCTCCTTAAATTTGCTAAATATATCACTGATTACCGCCATTCTGGGGTCAGGGCTGGACTGGTCACAGTCACAAGAGCCTTCGTTCCAATCTTTCCCGCATTTGGGACAGATTCCCCGGCAGTCCTCTTTACATAGAACCCTTAAAGGCCAATGGATTAAAATCTCATTATGCACTAACTGCTCTACGTCCAGGCTGCAACCTGTGACATAATTAATTTCATCTAAGTCTTTTATCCTGTCTTCCTTTGAGGCCTGCATATCAATCTCCTGCTCAAAGTTTATGTCAAATTCAGTGGGAACATCCTTTAAACACTTATCACAGGGAATGTTGACAGTTATCCTGCCCTTCGCCTCGATTTTCAGAACCTTCTTTCCCGTATTTGTAATAGTCAGCGAAAGGGGCTCTTTTTCCGCAACTGGGAAGTCTCCCAGCTTTGATTGAAAGGAATCCATGGAAACAGGTGCTTCAACAACCTGTGTCTTTCCTTCCAGGGATAAAATTTCCGATAAATCAATTAGCATAATAGTCTCCTAATCACACCTTGTAAATTATACATAGGATTTTATGGTTTGTCAACCATTATTTTTGAACTAATTCAGCTGTTTCCTGGCAAATTGCCAATTCTTCGTTTGTAGGAACAATTGCAACAGTTACTTTCGAATCCGGTGTAGAGATAACTTTGTTTTCTCCTCTTGTCTGGTTTGCTTCTTCGTCCAGAGTGATTCCCAGGTAGCTTAAACCTTTGACAACCGTTTCTCTTACAGGAATTGCATTTTCACCGATACCACCTGTAAAGGCAATGGCATCCACACCATTCATAGCTGCTGCGTAAGAACCGATGTATTTGATGATTCTGTAGCACAGACAGTCTACTGCACGTTTCGCATCTTCGTTGCCCTGCTCTCTGGCTTCGTTTAAATCACGGAAATCGCTGGAAAGTCCTTTGGAAAGTCCCATCAGACCGGATTTTTTATTCAGAATATTTACCATTTCCGTAACATCAATATTTTCTTTTTTGCAAATAAAATCTAAAACAGCCGGATCCAGATCACCGGAACGCGTTCCCATTACCAGACCTTCCAACGGTGTAAGACCCATGGAAGTATCTACACATTTACCGTTCACTACCGCACTGATGGAAGAACCGTTTCCTAAATGAGCAACAATAACTTTAGAGTTATCCGGGTCTAATCCCAGGAACTTGATGGTTTCTTTGGAAACAAATCTGTGAGAAGTTCCGTGGAAGCCGTATTTACGAACTTTATATTTTTCATAATATTCATATGGAATAGCATACATATATGCTTTTTCCGGCATGGTCTGATGGAAAGCCGTGTCAAAGACTGCTACATTCGGTTTGCCAGGCATTAATTCCATACATGCACGGATACCCATTAAGTTTGCAGGATTGTGCAGAGGTCCTAAATCACAGCATTCTTCAATAACAGAGATAACCTCGTCATCAATGATGCAGGAATCGGAAATTTTTGCACCGCCGTGCAGAACACGGTGTCCGATAGCTTCTACTTCATCTAAGCTTTTCAATACACCTGTTTTCGGATTTACCAGTGCATCCAGAACCATTTTGATGGCCTCTGTATGTGTTGGCATAGATGCCTCTGTCGTTTCCTTTTCTCCGCCTGTTGGCTGATATACCAGTCTTCCGTCAAGTCCGATACGCTCGCACAGACCTTTTGCTGCTACGGCTTCTGTCTCGGAATTGATTAACTGGAATTTCAGTGATGAACTTCCGCAGTTTACTACTAATACGTTCATATTTTCTTCCTCCGCTATCATTAGATAATCTATACAGAATTTCTGTATCTTTGGCCTTTAAAAAGACCATTCTTAGAAGTATTATACAACGTTTTTGTGGGACAAACAAGTTCTAAAGTTAAAACAGTTTGTCTTTCTCTCATTTATTGCAGCATTCTTATCACAAAGAAAACACTCTCCAGCCCGGCAACCACACTTCCCATAACAAAAAGTATGGTATTCGCCAATCCATATGCATGGAACCATCCTAAGGATACCCCGCCTTTCAAAGGATAGAGCAGCCTTACTCTTCTCTTATTAAATATGTCTGTCGCAAGATGAGATATAAATCCTACTGCAAAATAAATAACCGCGTTTTTCCATATCACTCCCACTGCACAAGAGAGCAGTATCAATGCTAAGATTGAGTGCATAAATGACCTGTGAGGCTGTTCTTTACCAAAGGCGCAAATACCTACGAAAAGAAGTATACCAAAAATCATTTTTCCATAACCGCTGCTATATATCACCCTGTTTATAATCCCCGTATGAAAAAACTTGTCCAAAAACAAGGCCAAGGCTATAACAGCCACTGAAAGCCCTGTTATTTTATCCGCATCTTTATGTGAAGCTGATGTTCCCACATCAATATCACTTATCAATGCACCCAATCCGCCAATGCCAACAGCAAGAATCATTTCAGAAACACTGGCGGGCTGTGTCACTGCTAAAGCAGCCGCAATTCCTACTGTCATGTGTGTTTTTCCTAACAAAATATTCTCCTTTGTTTCTATTTGTCCTGGTGATGGATTGTATAAAGCGTCTATGACACCTCTGCCAGTTTCACTTTACACCGTTTCATATAACACGCAATTCCATATTTTAAAATTTTATCTACTCCGTTTTCCCGGAGTTCTTCGTCATACTTCCGTTCCTCCTTATACCTCTTCACATCAACCCTTTCACGCTGCGTTAAATATCCGGTCATAAATAAAAGGCTCCAGACGTTCTCTAAAGACTGATACATTTCCGGATAGATAAGTTCTTGATGAATTTCTTAACAGCATCATTACTGCTGGTATTGATCCAATAGTTTTCCGGGAAAGAATCTGCATAATCTTTTATTTTATCACAGTAGTTCAATAATTTCTTATGGTATCATTGCTCTTTCAGTTTATATGCTGTTGGGAGTTATGATACAGAAAGATGAGTTTTATATCTTTGGGTACAGACCAGTGTTAGTTTTGTCTGGTTCAATGGAGCCGTATATGGAAACAAACTCCATTGCTATTGTACAGAAAACGAAAGGCATCAAAGAAGACGATGTAGTTATGTTTCGTATAAATGAAGATACAAAGGTTTGCCACCGAGCAGTTACTATTGATGCCGAAGGTAACATCACAACAAAAGGTGACAACAACGAGAAAGCGGATGACGACACTTTAATCAAAGTATATCATCTCTTCCACGAAACAGTCAACCTTGCCACAAGTGGCAACTCCCCCCACCACTAAATGAAATGAGAAAGGCTACCAAATACCTCTCAGTAAATAGTAGCCTGCTCTTAATACCCTATTTCGTTGTCAGCATATTCTGCTTGATTTCTTCAATTTGCTCTTTTGAAAAGCCTGTTGCTCTCATAATAACTACTGTATCTACTTCATCTTTAATTAAACTTTCTGCCATACGAATAGTACGTTTTTGTTCAGCTAAGTTGATTGCCTCTTGTTTCTCTTCTTCTAATATCTGGAATACTTTCGTCATGCTCAAATACCTCCTTACTACCTTTGCATAATCTCTGTCTATAAACTTATCACTGCTCACCAGAATACCTGTGATAACAAATGCCTGTGTGTTTTCATCATCAATCTGTTTAGCCAAATCTACTACTTGCTCAATCATTCTCTGTTTTTCTTCTTTGCCTTTCTTGGCAAGTGGAAGAATGATAAGCTGCATAAGTTCCTTATCTGATAATGTTTCATTATTCTCCAGTTTCTTTTTAATAGATTGGTAGATTTCAGCATCTGGCAGGCTATGAATGAATACCTGCTCCATTTTCAGAGTCAAACATGGTATTTCCCACGTATCTTCTGCGTGTTCCACGTCTCCCGTATAAATTACAATCATACGCAGTTTAGGTATGACTTTGTTCTGTGAGTCATATCTGTGCATAATCCTGCCAATATAGTTAATATACTTCACACGATTAGAAGCCTTATCTTCTGACTCATAGTCTACGATTGCCACTGTGTCATCTTCCAGTAAAAACACATTGTCGATACGCATTTCATTTGCCGAAACTGCTGGCAAATTTGTAGGCAATACTTCCTTAATCTTTGGTAGTTTTAAGCCGTAAGCCCCAAAGGATTTCTCCTTATAGGTTTCGCTCATCAGCTTAAATTCAATGTCTTTGTTCTGATACGCTATCCCTTCTGACAATGCAATCCCTCCTTTGATATATTATAACAGTTTCCAATGGGTTCAGTCAAATACAATGAGCTGTCTAACCGTTGGATTGTCTGGCATTGTAACTCTGTGGAACGGAGTTAAGCAATAGGACAGCGAAACATATACATTTTAGCCTATCACAAGGAAAATACCATATCTTTCAGTTTGATGGGCTATCAGTGTGTAAATAGGCACTTTTTAAGGCTATTAGTGTGACTTTCAATGGCAAAAAAATAGAAATCGGCTACATTTTCATCTGTAATACCGATTTCTATCTCATTTTTCATAAAATATAAAATACCCTGCTTTCCCGAAACTCCAGTAATATCAAGGGGTTTTAGGCATCTTTTTCTAAGCCGCTTAAGCGCATTGCCTGGTCTGCGGCAATCAGGCTGTCGATCACTTCATCGAGATCTCCATTGAGAATACTGTCCAATTTATGCAGTGTCAGCTTGATTCTGTGGTCTGTCACACGTCCCTGCGGGAAGTTGTAAGTACGGATCTTTTCGGAGCGGTCCCCGGTTCCGATCTGACTTCTTCTTGCCTCTGCCTCTGCGGACTGTTGTTTTTCCAACTCTAATTCATACAATTTTGAACGGAGCAAACGGAACGCTTTCTCCTTGTTCTGAAGCTGTGACTTCTCCGTCTGGCTGTAGATAACAATTCCAGTCGGATAGTGTGTAAGGCGGACTGCAGAGTCTGTCGTGTTAACGCATTGCCCACCGTTTCCGGATGCTCTCATCACGTCTATACGGATGTCTTTGTCTTCGATCACAACATCAACTTCCTCAGCTTCCGGCATCACGGCAACTGTGATCGTCGATGTATGGATACGTCCGCCGGACTCTGTCTCCGGAACACGCTGTACGCGGTGCACACCGCTTTCGTATTTCATTTTTGAGTAAACACCCTGCCCGCTTACCATAAATACGACTTCCTTAAATCCGCCGATTCCATTCTCATTGACAGAAATCAGCTCTGTCTTCCATCTCTTGCTCTCCGCGTAATGTACATACATTCGATATACTTCCGCCGCAAACAATGCGGACTCATCGCCGCCTGCTCCGGCACGGATCTCTACGATAATATTCTTGTCATCGTTCGGATCTTTTGGAAGAAGAAGAATCTTTAATTCGTGTTCCAGCTCTTCTACACGTTTTTTCGATGTGCTAAGTTCCTCTTTTGCAAGTTCTCTCATCTCCTCATCGGATTCTATCTCCAGCATCTCCTCACTGTCCGCGATAGACTGCTTTGCTTTTTTATATTCTGTATATGCCTCCACGATCGGAGTTAAGTCTGCCTGTTCTTTCATCAACTTCCGGAAGCGTCCCTGATCATTCGCAACGTCCGGTTCCTGAAGTTCGCCCATGATCTCCTCATAGCGGATCAACAGATCTTCTAATTTGTCAAACATATCTATTCCTCCATTTCTCTCATCTATTGTACATGCCGGATACGACACGGTCAAGTCCTGCCAGGTCCTTTTTTACTGACACTTCTGTAAATCCGGCTTCTTCCATCATCTTTGCCACATCCTCTCCCTGATCATGCCCGATCTCAAAGAGGAGCCAGCCGCCGCATTTTAAATGCGCCCGGCTTTGTTCTGTAATCTTCCTGTAAAAATGCAGTCCGTCTTCTTTCCCATCCAGAGCGATCATCGGATCATGAAGTCTTACTTCTTCTTCCAGTTCCTCTATAACCTCTGTGCGGATATACGGTGGATTCGATACAATCAGGTCATAATCTCCATGGATCTGGTCAAACAGGTCGCTCCTTTGCAAAGTAACCTGTTCTTCCAGTCTCTTTGCATTTCTTTCTGCCACTTGCAGCGCCTGCTCTGAAATATCTGCCCCTACCGCCTTGATACCTTTCCGGTAATGTGCCAGGCTCAGCAAAATGCAGCCTGACCCGGTGCACATATCCAACACCTCTTCGGTTCCTCTTAAATGGCAAAGTGCTTCTTCCACAAGCACTTCTGTATCCTGTCTTGGAATCAGCACATGCTCGTTGACAAAGAATGTCAGACCCATAAATTCCTGCTCCCCCGTAATATGCTGAAGCGGAATTCTCTGCGCTCTTCTGCCGATACAGTCAAAATATCGCTTGACTGCTTCTTCCTCTGCCGGCTCACTCTGTTTCAGATAGTACATCGTTCTGCTGATTCCTGTCACATACTCCAGCAGATACCAGGCATCCAGTTCTGCTTCCGCAATCTCCGCCTGCTTCAGCTGTCGGATTCCTTCCTTATATAACTCCTGTATCGTCATATTGCCACCTTTTTATAAATCATTTCTATGGTTTCTGCCAGCTTTCCTGTAATCTCTTTTTCAGTCCTGCCGTTCTTCTCTTACGGCTTTTCCGGAAAATTTTCTTTTTTGTATTTTCTCCAGTCAAAGACCGCCTCCACCGAATAGATCGCCACTTCGATCATATCGTCTTCCGGTTCCTTCGTTGTCAGATTCTGGAGCGCCAGCCCCGGCTTACTAAGAAGTTCAATCAGCGGATTGTCTGTATTTCCCGCCAGCCGGATGATTTCATAGGAAATCCCTGCAATCACAGGAAGCAGTGCAATCCTGAGCAGCACTCTTAATACCGGAGATTCTGTTGTAATAAAAAAGCAGACAATAATACTGACAAACAATACAAAAAACAAAAAGCTTGTCCCACATCTTTTGTGCTGCTTGGAACTTTTTCTTACATTTTCAACAGTCAGATCCATCCCGTGTTCAATACAGTTGATACATTTATGTTCTGCCCCATGATACATGAAGACGCGCTGAATGTCTTTCATCCTTGAGATCAGCAAAATATATGCGACAAAAAGTATGATTCTGACAATTCCCTCTGCGACAGTCCTCACAAACCGGCTTGTCACAAACGGCTTCAGAAGATTCGACAGCATGTAGGGAAGAATCATAAATATTACAACCGCGATCACGACAGAACATGCCATCGTGATTCCCATGATCAGATTCTCCTGCTTCTCTTTTTTCGCAGCTTCCTTCTCACTTAGTTCTTCTTCCTCAAAGAAACTTGCAGAATACGAGAGTGTCTTCATTCCCAGAACAAGTGAATCTATGAAACTAAAAATGCCTCTCACGAACGGAAGCTTTGTCAGCTTTTTCCATTTGACAATCCCATGATATGCTTCCTTCTGAAGCGCAATCTCTCCGTCCGGCTTTCTCACTGCCACCGCATACTGATCCCCGTTCTTCATCATCACGCCTTCTAAGACAGCCTGCCCGCCAATGTTTGATGACTTCATAGATCTGCCTCCTTATATTTCTTTACAATGTTAAAAAAGGTTGAGATTTGCACCTCAACCTATTCTCGTCATTCTGATTATTCCTGAATTCCGTATTTCTTGTTAAATTTATCAACACGTCCACGAGCCTGAGCAGCTTTCTGCTGTCCTGTGTAGAATGGATGACATTTAGAACAGATTTCTACGTGGATGTCTTCTTTTGTAGATCCTGTTACGAATGTGTTTCCACAGTTACATGTTACTGTTGCCTGATGATAAACTGGATGTATTCCTTCTTTCATGATTTTCACCTCTTCATTTTTATTTCGTGAGGTTATATCGCCCTCACAGCGAATATCTTTGCAATCAGTCCTGCTGTCTTGCGACAGAGGAACGCTTGCTTATTATTTGTTAAACAGCTTTTTTATTGTATCATACTTATTTTCACATTGCAAGTTATTTGTAAAAATCATTAGATAATTTTTGTCTTCTTCACCATCTGGATAAACTCTTCATTATTTTTCGTACGTGAGAACATATTTAAGATATTATCGACTGCCTCATCACTCTTCATTCCATTTAAGGCACGGCGCAGAGAGTATACTGCTTCCTGCTCTTCGGCGCTTAACAGAAGATCTTCTCTTCTTGTTCCTGATTTTGGAATATCGATTGCCGGGAACACTCTCTTTTCCTGTAGTTTTCTGTCAAGGACAAGTTCCATATTTCCGGTTCCTTTAAACTCTTCGTAAATGACATCATCCATCTTGCTTCCGGTATCCACAAGTGCACTTGCGAGGATCGTTAAGCTGCCGCCCTCTCTCATATTTCTCGCCGCACCGAAAATTCTCTTCGGCATGTGGAGTGCAGCCGGATCAAGACCACCGGATAAAGTCCTTCCGCTTGGCGGAACTGTCAGGTTGTATGCCCTTGCAAGACGTGTGATACTGTCAAGCAGGATCATCACATCTTTTTTATGCTCTACCAGACGTTTTGCACGCTCGATCACCATCTCAGATACTCTCCTGTGATGCTCCGGAAGTTCATCAAACGTAGAGTAGATGACTTCCACATTTTTCCCGGTGATCGCCTCTCTGATATCTGTTACTTCCTCCGGACGCTCATCGATCAAAAGGATCAGGATGTGCATCTCCGGATTATTTCTCAGCACAGACAGTGCAACTTCTTTGATCAAAGTCGTCTTACCTGCCTTCGGAGGAGATACAATCATTCCTCTCTGCCCTTTTCCGATCGGAGAAAGCAGATCTACAATCCGCATCGCCGTAGAACTCTTCGGATTTTCCAGTCGGAGTCTTTCATTTGGGAAAATCGGTGTCATATCTTCAAAACTTGTCCGTCTCGCTGCCTCTGCCGGCCGCATCCCATTGACGGTCGTCAAATATAAGAGTGCGCTGAATTTCTCTGACTGTGTCTTGATCCTCGTATTTCCAGTCAGGATATCCCCGGTCTTCAGATTGAATCTGCGAATCTGTGACGGCGATACATAAACATCGTTCTCTCCCGGAAGATAATTGTCACTCCGGATAAATCCGTACCCATCCGGAAGCACTTCAAGAATTCCCTGTGCCGTGATTCCGCTGTCCAGTTCTTCAATATCGACAACTCCTGTCTTTTCGTTCTTTACCTCTTCTTTTGCTTCTTCTGCTTTATCCTGTTCGTCTTTTTTTAACATTAATTCGATGATATCTGCTTTTTTCATTGTCGATACCCCTTTTAATCCTCGCGCTTTTGCGATTTCTTTCAAAGACGTCAACGGTAATGATTCATATTTTTCTCTCATTATCCTACTTCCTTTCGCTATTCATTTGTCTATGCTAATTTTAATTACTAAGTATCTTCGGGAATATTCGTCTGACATGACTTCTCTTGAGATATACGCATTATACACTATTTTTCAGGAAAAAGAAAGTATTTTTTCAGGAATCATTGTTGATTTGATTTCCCCGGAATGTTATCATAACTTTATAAGTTTCAAAAATATGAAAAAGAAAAGGTGTGAATAATATGACAACAAACGAAAAGGCATTACAAATGCATGAACAATGGAACGGAAAATTAGAGATTTCCGCAAAGGCAAAGGTCAATTCCAGAGAAGACCTGGCAATCGCATATACTCCCGGTGTCGCAGAGCCTTGTAAGGTGATCGCGCAGGATCGCGAAGCTGCTTACAAATATACGATGAAAGCAAACACGATCGCTGTCATCTCTGACGGAAGCGCTGTTCTTGGTCTCGGAAATATCGGGGCTTATGCTGCGATGCCTGTCATGGAAGGAAAGGCTGTTTTATTCAAGGAATTCGGCGGGGTCAACGCGATTCCGATTTGTCTTGACACACAGGATACAGAGGAGATCATCCGCACGATCGTCAACATCGCTCCGGCATTTGGCGGAATCAATCTGGAAGACATCTCTGCTCCGAGATGTTTTGAGATTGAGGAGCGTTTAAAAGAACTTCTTGATATTCCGGTATTCCACGATGACCAGCACGGAACTGCCATCGTTGTCCTTGCCGGAATCATCAATGCACTCAAAGTTACCGGCAAGAAAAAAGAAGCGTGCCGGATTGTTGTAAACGGTGCAGGTTCTGCCGGAATCGCCATCACAAAGCTTCTTCTTACTTACGGCTTCTGCCATGTTACAATGTGTGATATCAATGGAATTATTTCCAAGGATTCTCCGAATTTAAACTGGATGCAGAAGAAAATGACAGAAGTTACCAATCTGGAAGGCAAGAAAGGAACACTTGCAGATGCACTGAAGGGCGCTGATATCTTTGTCGGTGTGTCCGCACCGAATATTGTCACAAAAGAGATGGTCTCTTCCATGAATGCTGACTCGATCCTCTTTGCAATGGCAAACCCTGTCCCTGAGATCATGCCGGATCTTGCAAGAGAAGCCGGAGCACGTGTGATCGGAACCGGACGTTCCGACTTCCCGAACCAGGTCAACAACGTTGTTGCATTCCCTGGTATTTTCAAGGGTGCTCTGGAAGGACGTGCCACACAGATTACAGAGGAAATGAAACTTGCCGCTGCCGAAGCGATCGCAAGTCTCGTTTCGGATGAAGATTTAAGCGATACGAATATCCTCCCGGAGGCATTTGACCCACGTGTTGCCGATATCGTGAGCAAGGCAATCAAGGATCTGATCTAATGAAGCGCTGGGGCGAAAAGAGATATCACTCTCTTGATTACCATTTAAAGCATACTTATGGAGAAAAGCTCTACAAACTTGCCTTAAACGGCGGGATGACCTGCCCGAACCGTGATGGCACACTCGGAGACCGGGGCTGTATTTTCTGCAGCGCCGGCGGCTCCGGTGATTTTGCGGGGAATCCCCGCGAATCCATCCGCCAGCAGATAGAAGCCGGCAAAAAGCTGATCAGAAAGAAGACTGATGCAGCTTCCTATATTGCTTATTTTCAGGCGTACACAAACACTTATGCCGAAGTCAGTTATCTGGAGAAGATTTTTTCGGAGGCAGTCTCCTGCCCTGAAGTCAAGATTCTCTCCATCGCCACCAGACCGGATTGTCTGGATGACGAAATCCTCACACTTTTAGCATGTCTGAATCAGATCAAGCCTGTATGGGTGGAACTCGGACTTCAGACGATTCATGAACAGAGCGCCCGGTTTATCCGGCGCGGATACTCACTTTCCGTCTTTGAAGATGCTGTCAGAAAACTCCGACAGATTGGCGTGGAAGTGATCGTCCACACGATTTTGTATCTCCCCGGCGAGACAGAAGCGATGATGCTGGAGACAATTTCCTATCTGAATACACTGGATATCCAGGGAATCAAACTTCAGCTCCTTCATGTTCTGCGTGAAACTGATCTTGCCGGCTATTATGAAGCTTCCCCTTTCTTCGTCCCGACAATGGAAGAATACATTGCATTTCTCGGAAAATGTATTACACAGTTACGGCCGGATATCGTCATTCACCGGCTGACCGGCGACGGTCCAAAAGAGCTGTTGATCGCTCCACGCTGGACCGGACACAAACGTCTTGTCCTCAACAGTATGAATCAATATTTTAAGGAACAGGATCTCTGGCAGGGGAAGAACTATAAACTATGATTTTAGAAAGGATTTGCGTACAATGTCAGACTCATTTACTTTGTACAAATTAATTGTTTTATATATGCTTCAGAAAGTGGATTTCCCGCTGACAAACTCACAGATTTCCGAGTTTGTCCTTGATAAGGAATATACAAACTACTTCACGCTCCAGCAGGCGCTCTCCGAGATGGAAAATGCAAATCTGATCCGCCTGGAGAAGGAACACAGCCGCACATTCTATCATCTGACCGAAGAGGGTGCTGAGACGATCCAGTTTTTCCAGAACAAGATTTCGCCTGCCATTCAGGATGAGATTGACACATTCCTTCAGGAAAAACACTATGAACTGAAGAATGCTGTCGCTGTGCGCGCAGACTACTACCGGAATGACAATCACGAATTTTCTGTCCGCTGTCAGGTCACAGAAAATCATGGTTCCCTGATTGATCTGACGATCACTGTGCCAACGGAACAGGAAGCCAAGACCGTCGTCCATCACTGGAAGCAGAAAAATCAGGAAATCTATGCGTTCGTGATGCAGAATCTGTTATAGATTGTTTGAGCAGTAGGAAGACTCTATGAAATATGACTGAGGAATCCAGTTTTTCCATATATTGGAATAACAGATCGGCCGACAGTGAAAAGCTGGATTCCTCCATTGAAGAAGCGGTTTAGTTTCCTTTTATTCTTCGGAAATGCTCCTGAATCTCCTTTTCATATCCCATATCCGAAGGCTCATAGAACCGCATCTCTTTAATCTCCTCCGGAAGATACTGCTGTTCTACATAGTGGTTTGGATAGTCGTGCGCGTATTTATACCCGATTCCTCTTCCGAGATTTGCGGAGCCTTTGTAGTGTGCATCCTGCAAATGGGACGGCACGGTTGTTTTATGTGCGCGCACTGCCGCATTTGCGGACATGATCGCATTGACTGCGGAATTGCTCTTCGGAGCTGTGGCCACATACAATACCGCCTGTGACAAGATGATCTGGGCTTCCGGCATTCCGACACGTTCCACTGCCTGCGCAGCAGCCACAGCCACGGAAATCGCCATTGGATCTGCATTTCCCACATCCTCAGAGGCACAGATCATGATCCTTCTCGCAATAAATTTCACATCTTCCCCGGCATACAGCATTTTTGCCAGATAGAAAACTGCTGCGTCCGGATCAGAACCACGCATACTTTTGATAAACGCAGAAATCGTATCATAATGATTGTCCCCGCCCTTGTCATAGCGGACAACCCTCTTCTGAATACACTCAGAAACCACATCAATCGTAATAGGTATCTTCCCATCTTCTGACCGCTCTGTTGTCAGCACTCCAAGTTCTATGGCATTCAGCGCATTTCTCGCATCTCCGCCGCAAATATCCGCAAGAAATTCCAGCGCATCCTCATCGATCACTGCATGATAACTTCCCATTCCACGCTCTTCGTCTGTCAGCGCCCGCATGATCAATTTCCGGATATCTTCTTTTTCCAGCGGCTTTAATTCAAAAATACTGGAGCGGGAAATCAAAGCGCCATTGACCTCAAAATATGGATTCTCGGTCGTTGCCCCAATCAAGATCAGCGTTCCGTCCTCCACAAACGGAAGCAGATAATCCTGCTGTCCTTTGTTAAACCGGTGGATCTCATCGACAAACAGGATTGTCTTTTTCCCATACATCCCCTGATTGTCTTTCGCCTGCCTGACAACCTCCTCCATGTCTTTCTTTCCTGCGACCGTGGCATTGATCTGGGTAAAACTTGCACTCGTCGTGTTGGCGATCACCTTTGCCAGTGTGGTCTTCCCCGTTCCCGGAGGCCCATAGAAGATAATGGAACTCAGCTTATCCGCCTTGATCGCCCTGTATAACAACTTGTCTTTTCCGATAATATGCTGCTGCCCCACTACTTCTTCCAATGTCCTCGGGCGCAGCCTTGACGCAAGCGGAGACTCTTTTTTCTTTGTCGTTTCTCTCATATAATCAAACAGATCCATGCTTTTTTCCTCCTATGAAATTCCTGTCAGATTACGGATGACCTCCCCTGCAATAATGAGCCCTGCGACCGGAGGCACAAAGGAAATACTGCCCGGCAGCGAACGTTTATTGCCTTTCTCTTCTTCCGTAATATTGTTCGATACATCGACCGGCTTCTCTTTTGAATACACTACTTTTAAATGTGCCACTCCCCGATTCTTTAATTCTCTTCTCATTACTTTACAGAGCGGGCAGACAGACGTTTTTGTAATATCTGCGATCTCAAATAATTCCGGATGCAGTTTATTCCCGGTTCCCATACTGCTGATCATCGGAATTCCTTTCTTGTCGGCAATTTGGGCAATCGCCAGTTTCGCCGTCACCGTATCGATCGCATCAACGATATAGTCAACCGTTCCCTCTAACAGTTCCGCTGCATTTTCCTCAAGGATAAACGTCTCATGCACCGTCACCTTCGTCTCCGGACAAATATCATGGATTCTCTCCTTCATCAATTCCGTCTTATATCTGCCGATCGTGCTGTGGTAAGCGATTGACTGGCGGTTCAGATTTGTCAGAGACACCGTGTCATTGTCCACAAGAATCAGATGTCCGACACCGCCTCTTGCCAGCGCCTCAATACAATGTGAGCCGACTCCGCCGACTCCAAATACAAGCACCGTCTTCTCCCTCAGACACTCCACCTGTTCTCTTCCGATCAGTAACTCCATTCTGGAAAACTCATTTATCATCTTGTCACTCCTTTATCTGTAATGTTGTCTATCATGTACTTTACTGTTTCGCACGCTATGGAAGAATCAGCTCTTCTACCGTCACAAACTCATAGCCGCTTTCCTTTAAAATATCTATGATCCTAAGCGCCGCATTGACGGAACTTTCATAGCAGTCGTGCATTAAAATAATATCATTTTCTTTGACTTCCGTCACTACCTTGTTCACAATTTCATCTGCATTTTTTGTCGTCCAGTCAAGAGGGTCTACGGACCAGCTCACTGGAAGGATCTGCATCTTCTGTTCCAGTTTTTTCTGCCATGCCCCAAAAGGCGGGCGCATAAACGATACCGGCACACCTGTAATTGAGGTGATTTTTTCATTGGTCATCTGAATCTCCTCCATTGCTTTGTCATCTGACAACTTTGTCATCTCTACATGGTGGTATGTATGGTTCCCAACAATATGCCCGCTGTCATACATTTCCTTTACAACCGCCTCATTTCCTTCAATGTTCGATCCAATCAGGAAAAATGTTGCCGAAACCTCCCTTTCCTTTAGCCCTTCCAAAAGTTTTGGCGTCCATACCGGATGTGGACCATCATCAAATGTGATCGCTATCTTTGGCTTCTCCGCTCCGATGATTCCGTCAGCTTCCTCTGCCTCCTGACCGCTTCCCGCCTTCAGAATCAGACATACTATATATAACATCCCAAGAAATTGCAGTATAGATTTTCTGTTCAAACCGCTTTTCCTCCCCTCTTGCTCATATCATATATATGAAACACAATAAAAAAGAATGTGTCCCCGGTTCCTGTCATCTGCATTTTGCCATTCCCTCGAAACACACTCTTTCTTTCCGGACTTTTTCCGGCTGCTTTCCTGCCTGTTTGTTCCGGCTCCCTTCTCTTCTATCTTCCCTTTTTCTTCGGAACACGCCGTGTCTTGTTTGCATTTTTCTTTTGAACACTTTGTGCTTTAGGGCTCTTTTTCTTCCGGATGCTGTAACCAAACGTCCCCAGTTCTCTTCCGGTTTCCAAATAAGATCCATGGGAATATGCCAGAAGTTCCGCCTGATTCAGCTCAAACTTTCCGCCTGCTGTCAGATACTTCTCATCGACCTGCACCGCCTCCACCGTCGCAAGAAACATATGGTGCGATCCCAATTCCTTGATCTCTGTCACCTTGCACTCGATGTTCACAGGGCTTTCTGCGATTGTCGGAGCATAGCGGAGTTTTTCGGCTTTTCCCCTTGTGAGATGAACTTCCTTCCACTTATCCACATCTCTGCCCGATTTTACTCCACAATAATCGGTCGCGTACACAAGATCTTTTGTTGTGAGATTGATCACAAATTCTCCCGTGGACCGGATCATCTCGTACGAATAACGCTCCGGTCTGACAGAGATATATGCCATCGCCGGATTGGTGCAGATCGTCCCTGTCCATGCGACCGTTATGATATTTGTATTTCCATCGGCATCCCCGGCACTTACCATCACTGCCGGCAGCGGATAGATCATATTGCCCGGCTTCCATAACTGTTTCTCCATATGCTGTCCCTTCTATTGCTGCAAAGCAATTACGAAATTCGGAATTAACTGTTTCTTTCTGGAAACAACTCCCTTTAAAATAATGTCTTCCGTATCTTCTCTCAAATCAAACGCATCAAATACCTGCTCTCTCGCACCTGCACCATCGCATAAAAGTTCTGTGGACTCTTCGATGATATTCGTCAGCATAAAGAAAATGCGGTCAAGTCCCTGACTGTACATGGCTTCTTTCAGATACGGAATAAGTTTCTCTTTGATGTCCTGAAGCTCGTCTTTGTTCATCGAGTTGATCTGCCCGACACCGAACTCCACATCCCCGATATGAAACATCTTAAAGTCCTGAAAACAGATTTCCTCCGCTGTCTTATTCTTCAGATTGCTTCCTGCATTGAACATCTCTCTTGCAAGACTCTCGATATCAATATCGGCAATCTCTGCAAGCGATTCTGCCACTCTTCTATCCACGTCAGTGCATGTCGGAGAGCGGAACATCAGCGTATCGGAAATAATTGCAGAACAAAGAAGTGATGCGATCGTCCGGTCGATCACGACTCCCTGCTCCTCGTACATCTGATAGATGATCGTCGCGGTACATCCCACCGGCTGATTTCTGAAATATACCGGCCCGATCGTCTCGATACTTCCAAGTCTGTGATGATCGATGATCTCCTGAATATCTGCCTCTTCGATTCCGTCGACTGCCTGCGACTTCTCATTATGATCTACCAGGATCAGCTGTTTCTTTCTCGCATCGATCAGAAGTCTTCGTGAGATCAGCCCGACAAATCTTCCCTTCCTGTCTACGACCGGGAAGTCACGGAACCGCTTCTTTGTCATCACATCTTTGATATCTTCCACATAATCACTCATCTTGAATGTCGTCAGATTTTCCTTACTCATAAAATGCTTGACCGGAATACTCTGATTGATCAGTCTGGCTACGGTAAACGTATCATGCGGCGTGCTGATCACAACACACTGTCTCTCCTGGGCAATCTTTTTGATCGTCTTTGAGACTTCCGAGCCCTGGCAGACAACGATACAGCTTGCATCCATCTCAAGGGCACAAAGCTGTGACTCATAACGGTTCCCCAGAACAACAAGATCATCTTTCTCAATAAAGTTCTCCAGAAGTTCCGGGCTGGATGCCGCGATCACAACCTTTCCTTTCACAAAATATCCATGCTCATTCCCTGTCACGATCGTACCGTCTAAAGTCTGTACGATATTGCGGTACTGCGTACGCGCCTTCGCAAGAATATGGCTGTCATACACGTCCATATAGGAAGTCGCGATATCCCCGATTGTAATCAGACCTTCTAACATGCTGTCCTTTGTGATCGGCATCGTCTTCGTATTCGATTCCTTCATCTGGCGCCATGCTTCCTTGATCGACACATGGCCTTCGATCCCTGCCACCCGGCTGATATCGAGATCCTTGACCTGGATCTGCACATTTGACAAAAGTCCAGGTTCTTCCACTCCGAATCTGTCTAAAATATACTGTGTCTCTTCATTGACCTGTCCGGCTCTTTTGGCAACATATTCCTGTCCGGTTACTTTCCTCTTCAAATTCGCATAGGCAAGTGCAGAACAGATGGAATCCGTATCTGGATTCTTATGTCCTACAATGTATACTTTTCTGTTCTTTTTCTTTTCTGATGTCATAGTCCAATCCCTCATTAACAATTCATTTATATTATATAGTAAGCCATTTTTTCCTCTGTTCGTCAACCTTATTTTTCCATGGAATTGTTTTTTTTGCATACATCCCGTTATTTTTTTGCCAAAATTTTTCTTTCTGTTTTTTCAAAAGAATCTATGCTATAATAGAAGAAAATTATGAAAATTGAGGTGTAGAGCATGAGTGAAGAACAATTTACAACAGAAACTATGGCTGACTATGAAGCACAATTTGACACTGCAGATCCATGGCACATCGTTTCCGAATATATGGAACAGCAGACCGATCTTCCAGTCAAAATCGAAGGAATCGTAAATGGAGGAGCCATCGCCTATATCGAAGGGATCCGCGGATTTATCCCTGCCTCCAAGCTTTCTCTTTCCTATATCGAAGACCTCGAAACTTATCTTCTTAAGGAGATCAAAGTCCGTGTCATTGACGTAGATCCGGCCGAGAACCGCCTCGTCCTCTCTGCCCGGGAGATTTTAAAAGAAGAGCAGGCAGCAGAACGTGCAAAAAAAGTGCAGGAGATTCCTGTCGGAAGCATCCTCACCGGAACGGTTGACTCTCTCCAGCCTTACGGTGCATTTATTCTTCTGGAAAACGGACTGTCCGGTCTGGTACATGTGTCACAGATTTGTGAAAAAAGAATCAAATCGCCGGCAGATGTTCTCAAAGCAGGAGAACAAGTTCAGGTGAAAGTGATCGGAATCAAAGATGGCAAGATCAGCCTCAGCATGAAGGCGTTGTCAGAAGAACCAGAAGCCGAAGAAGAAACCGTAGAGATTCCGGCATCAGAAGAAATCGGAACAAGCCTGGGCGATTTATTTAAAAATATCCGGTTATAATTTATTTCTTATGCAAAAAAGTGCTGACAGAACAGATACCTCTGTTTTTATGAAACAGATCTCTGTCCTGTCAGCATTTTCTTTTTATCTGCTTTTGGTGCCGCAGTCTACACTTACACTATGATGCCATGACTTTCTCGCTCTCAAATGCCTTAACAATCACACCGGTCAGCATTGCTCCAATTCCAAATGTCATTAACAGCGTGATCACATAATGAAGCATCGTCACTTCCTGCGTCAAAATCTCTTTTAATACGACCGAACTGTTATAAACCGGAATCCAGTAAGAACTTTCCGGTGTATTTCCAAATGAAAACATCGTTGATAGTCCGATGACCAGAATCAGCATGTACATCGGCATAATATAACTGCTTGCCTCTTTCACTGATTTTGCAAAGACAGATACCAGGGCAATTAATGTAGAATATAAGAAAGACAGTGCGATCAGCAGTGCCCCAAGCATGATGATCTGTTTCACATCCATACTGATCTTAAATCCCTCTCCCATATTTCCTCCCATCGTCTTTGCCATCAACGGCATACATCCGACCATGGCTGCGACATAGATAATGGAAGAGATTCCGGTCAGAGCCATCAGCGCAAATACTTTTCCGAGAACGATCGAGCTTCTCTTTACCGGTGTCACAAGAAGACTTGCCATGGTTCCGCGCTCTTTTTCTCCCGTGATCATATCGACACCGAGTCCCATTGCACCTGCAAACAGCAGGATGGTAATAAAATACGGAAGCATCATGCCGAGTACCTTTCCATTTAATTTGTCCTCATCTTTGATCTGGATCGCTTCACTTTCTCTTTCTACTTTAAAAACCTCAATCTGCTCCAGATTTCCGACTCTCTGCCCAAGCAGTGTCTGCCTATACGTCTCCAGCACTGTTCCTCCGATCGTATCAAATGCTTCCTGGGAATAATCTTCGCCCGGATTGTAATACGGAAGAATCTCCGGTATCTCATCTCCGTCCCGGTACTCTGCAATCTTCTGATCCATATTTTCCGGGAAAGCAAGAAGTAAGTCTGCATCTCCTTTCAGAATCATCTCTTTTACCTTCTCTGTCTCCCCTTCTTTGACAGGCTTCGCCTTGATCTCTGCCGCCGCGCGAAACTGTGCAAAACTTTCCGGCTCATTTTCTACATAGACAACCGGCGTATGTCCTTCTATATTCGACAGCATCCGCTTCTGAAATACTCCTGTAACCATCAAAATTCCGATCATAATTGCCACCGGCAGGATAAATACCGAGAACACCATCTTCTTGTCCCGGAAGATACGCGCCATTTCTTTTTGAAAAATCTGTTTGATACCACTCATCTTCTATTCCCTCCTCAACTTATAAAACTCAAAAAATGCATCTTCCAGATCCTGTGCATTTGTCTGCTGAAGAAGTTCTTCCAGTGTTCCTTCTGCAACCTTTGTTCCATCGATAATAATTCCTATGCGGTCACAGAGTTTCTCCGCTTCCGACATAATATGCGTCGACACGATCACAAGCTTTCCGTCTTCCCTAAGCTTTCTCAGATAATCTGTGACATTTCTCGCTGTGATTATGTCCAGACCGTTGGTAGGCTCATCAAAAATCACAACTTCCGGATCGTGCACGAGACTGACTGCGATCGCCGCCTTCTGCTTCATACCGGTCGAAAGTTCTTTGATCTGTTTATGTGCAAAATCTTTGATTTCAAAATAATCAAACAGCTCTTCTTTTCTTTTTTTCAGTTCTTTCTCCGGAACATTGTGAAGTCTTCCGAAAAAGTCAAACAGATAATCCGTTGTAAACTGCGGATCGAGCTTGATATCACTCGTAAGAAATCCGATTCTCTTGCGAACTTCCTCCGGTTCTGTCTGCACTTCATGCCCTGCCACATAAATCTCACCTTTCGTCGGCTTGATGATCGTCGCAACACAGCGAAGTGTCGTCGTCTTTCCTGCTCCGTTTGGCCCGAGCAGTCCGTAGATTTCTCCCTTCCTTGCCCGCAGGCTCACATCATCGACCGCAACTTTTCGATTGCTCTTTGTCTTTGATTCTTTCATCTGCTTTTTGTTCAGCTTATAGATCTTCGTAAGATTCTTAATCTCTATCATCTCTCACCCTCCATATCTCATCTTCATTCATCGGCACTTATTTGTACTAATATATTAGTACAATACTATATGGAGGGTGCTTTGTCAATTCCTTTTTCTTCCTACCTCTTTCGATACCGCTTTCTGCAATAAATCAGCCCGATCAACATGGAAGCTCCGATCACTGCTGCAATGAGTTTTTCGACCGCCGCCGTATCCCCGGTCTTTGGAGTATCTTTCTTCGCCGTACTGTCCTTTGGCAACTGCTCTTTTTCTGTCTTCTGATTATAAAATGTAATCTTTTGTACTTCTTTTCGCGGTTCCACACGAAACTTCATTTTTTCTGCCTTCTGATATCCGGATGGCGCCTCGACTTCCGCCAGCACATATTCTCCTTCCGGCAGTTTTTTAATCTGCTTTGGTTCTTTTTCTGTTTTCCATTTTTCGACAATCACATTTCCCTGTGCATCCTCGATCTGAAGAACAGCACCCTCTACCGGTTTTTTCGTGTCAGCATCCAGTTTTTCCACTTCTATACTGGTATGATCATTCTCCAGTTTTATGCTGAGTTTTTCCTTCCCGTCACTGTATCCCGCTTCATCCACTGTAAATTCTGTTATCTGCTCTGACAGAAGATACCCCGGAAGTGTCTCTGTCTCCTGAATGCAGTATGTGCCGGGCTTCAGATATTCCAAAAGGATCCTTCCGTCCTTATCTGTCACACAGGTCTGCTTTTCAAACTCCGGCAGCTTCTCATCTTCCTTCCTCCAGACTGCAAAAACGACTCCCTCAAGTGGCTTTCCGCTCTTTTTGTCCGTCTTGACAATCTCCGTCGTCACTGGCATATTTGTAACCGTCAGTTCCTCTGTCACGATTTCTGTAACCTGATCTTTGTATTTCAATTCAACTTCATAAGTTTTTTCCCGGCGGACATACCCTTCCGGCTGTTTCTTCTCCTTCACGATATATTTTCCAAGATACAGGTTTTCTGAACATCCTCCTTTTTCCGAAACTTCCACCGTATCTACCAGTTCTCCTTTTTCTGCATGTACTGTCCGGTCTGCTGTCACAATCTCTTCCGCCGCAAAGATTTCAAAAACAGCTCCTGCAAGAGGCTCCTCCGTCTTTTGATCTGTCTTCTGAATCACAATCTTTCCTTTTGCACTTCTGTCACTGTAACGAATCACCTGCGCCTCCGCCCACGATGCTCCGTCTTTCACTTCAAACGGAAGTAATTCCCCCTTCAAATATCCCACCGGAGCCTTTACTTCTTCCAGATAATACTGTCCCTTTTTTAATTTCTGCGGAAAAGTAAATTGTCCGTTCTTATCTGTCTTGAAGATAGACGTCTTCACATGCTCCGGGTAATGCAGCTCCATCTCAACCGGTTTTTTTCTGCTGTCAAGCAGCCTGAATTCCACTCCCGCCGCCCGGATCTGCTTTCCGGTCTCCTGATCAATTTTCATAACAGTGATCGGCGATGTGATCAGTTTATCTTCTTTGTAAATTCCCCGCAGCACTACCTTCTCCTCCTTGATCGTAATTTCAAATGGTTCGACCGGACGGTACCCTTCTGGTGTCTTTGTCTCTTTCACAACATACGTCCCGAAGATCAGCCTTCCTCTTGGATACTCTTTGGATGCCGTCGTCGCAAACCCATGCGCATCTGTCACCAGCTTTACGACTTCTTTTCCGCCTGCTTTTTCATAGACGGTAAATTCCGCGCCTGCAAGTCCCTGAAGCGTATCTTCATCCTCATCTTCATTTTCTGCTAATTTAATGATCTCAAAATCACCGCGGATGATTTCCTCCTTCGAAGAAACATCTTTGTAGAAAAGTTCTGCTGTCTCTTCTCCTGGAATCAACTCGACCTGATAGGTCGTCGGATCGATATTGTATCCCTCCGGCGCCTTCGTCTCCTTCACCTGATACCTCCCGGTTAAAAGCGGTTTGCTCTCTGCCTTTCCCTCATCATCCGTGACAAGCGTCTGAAGAACTGTACCGTCTTTTGTGCTCACCGTATATTCCGCACCTTTTAAGGATGCATATGGGGGATTCTTCTCCTGCTCCGCTTCCTTGTCTGCTTTCTGAAGACGGATGATCCCCTTCTGAGGCTTCTCCTCGGATACAACGACAACCTCCACTTCCTGCAGCTGCGCACTTTGGTCAACTGCGACTGTATAACCAAATGGCGCCTTTACTTCCCGTACCGTATAAGTGCCATATGGGAGCAGCCTTGAGATTGCCTCTCCATTTTTATCTGTCGTAAGCGTATCCTGCTTCTTCCCGTTCCCGTCGAAGATTTCGTAGACCGCCCCCTCAAAGGATCCCTCTCCCTGAGGCTTTCCCTGCTGTGTCTCTGAGTCAATTTTCTTTAATTTGATTTTCCCGGTGGGAACCCACTGCACATTGAGATGAACCGGTGCTGTCGGTGTCACCGCATAGCTTCCCACGCCCATGACCTGGGTATCCTCCCCGGTTCCGATGATCAATGAACGCCATTCATTTGTGATACTTCCATAAATTTCGCCGCTCTGGTATGCTTCTTTCATATCCATCGGTGCTTTTAAATAGAACTGTTCTCCTCCGGAGATATGACCGGTTCCGGTTTCCTCTGTTCCTCTGCTTTCATTTACGAGCACTATTTTTTCCGGCAGAGGAAGTGCAATCTCATTTTCCGGATCTCCTGACAGAAGCAGACTTTCTGTACGCTGTCCTTCTCCGTCGATGTACGCCGTCACATCAGAATCTGAAAAAGACAATGCCGCCTCAGGAACTTTCAACCCCTTGATGTGCTCTAATTTCCATTGGAAATCCTTCTTTAAATCTTCATAAAATGCCTCGTTTTCCAGACCGGTCCCGTGGAATGCAGCATCAAAATCATAGTCTGCAAAAATCCATGACAAGAACATATGGCAATACGCATAGCGTTCATCCCATGGCACAACTCCAGATATTTCCGGATCCGGTATCTGCCAGAATCCTTCTCCTACAACCGCTTCCCCCGGCTGTCCGGTGGAAAAATAGATTGCCTTTGCAAGCACTTCATTGTTTTGCAGAACTTCCCCCGCATAATTTCCATCTGCCGGGGTATCCTTTGCCGGCTGCAGACAATATCCTATATTTCCATTGATATAAAATAAGTTCGTGGAATACTGATGGTAATAAATTTCTCTTCCTGTTTCAATCGTCACCTGCTCTGTCTGTGCTTCTGCCTGCTTCGGGAAGAACAGCGCAGTACAAAAAAGCATTGCCGCAATACATAGCAACACAATCCGTCTTCTTTTTCTCATAAACTGTCCCTTTCTCTTTTTGATTTTATGCAAGTAAATAAATCCATGATAGAGCGGCACAAAGCTCTCTCCATAGACCGCTTCTATCTGTTTGCGACCATCATAGGCATCACACTTCTTTCATCATCAAATTAAAAACATCATGGAATAACCGGCAGAACTGCCTGATCCCTGTAAAAAGGAAAGATTTTTCCTTAGAATTACTCTTTCAGTGTAACACATCTTTTCCGAAAGTCAATATCCTCTGCGACAAAAAACGATCCACGCCGCAGTTGTCATGTTCTTTGACCACCGCTTCGCAGACCGTTTTTTCTGTTCGCACTCTGTATTCTCTTTTGACAGATACTTCTGATTTTCTATATCATCTGTCGTTTCCGCTATCCGTTTCTCCCCTGAGCTCACTGTCAAAAATCAATTCGATCTTTGTTCCTTTGCCGAGACTGCTGCTGATCTGAATCTTCGCATTGTGGAGAAGTGCACCGTGCTTTACGATGGAAAGCCCAAGCCCGGTACCTCCGTTTTCCCGGGAGTGGCTCTTATCTACCCTGTAAAACCGCTCAAATACACGCTCCTTTTCTTCCTCCGGAATTCCGATTCCGGTGTCTTCCACAATGACCTTTGCCCCTTCCAGCGTATTTCCTGTCCACACGCTGACTTTTCCGCCCTTTTTATTATACTTTACTGCATTTTCGCAGAGATTGTAGATCATCTCATCCAAAATCTGACGGATTCCGTTGTAGGCAACATGTTCCCCTGACACTTCAAAGCGTACGTTTTTCTTCTCCGCCTGTGGAGCAAGTCTTGTACAGATCTCCCGCACAAGCAGATAGAGATCCACCTCTTCCTTCTCCAGCTCGATACTCTTCTCATCTAACTTCGAAATCTTGATAATATCTTCCACAAGTGTGATCAGGCGACTCGCCTCATTGTAGATCCGCTCGGAAAAAACCTTCATATCTTCCGGGCGTACCAGTCCGTTTTTCATGATCTCCGCATAGCCGGAGATCGATGTCAGCGGTGTCTTCAGTTCATGGGAGACATTTGCAGAAAATTCTTTCCGCATCTCGGCCGCCTTTTCTTTCTCCCGGTTCTGCACATCGATTCCCTGCAGAAGCGGTGTCAGTTCCTCATACACATCATTCTCAAGCGGATGTTCCAGATCCAGATGGTTGATCGGATCGATCAGACGCTTTGTCTGCCACTTGGCTAACAGATATGCTCCTGCTACCATCAGAAGAAAGATCCCGATAATGTACGGAAGAATTTTCCGGATCGTCGGGAGAACATTGTCGATCGTCTGGGAGGCGCGCAGAATTGTCCCGTCGTTCAGCTGGAGCGCATAATAAAAAGTCTTCTCTCCGAGTGTGTCTGACGTTCTTACTGCTTCCCCTCTCCCGGTTTCCATCGCCTCTCTGATCTCTTTTCGATTTTTATGGTTTTCTAATGTCGTGTCATCTTGCACAGAATCATAGAGCACCGTACCATCCTGTCCCACAAGCGTAAGTCTTGTACTCTTCCGCACATTATCCATGACATTCAGATACTGTTCTCCCACAATATCGACCGCCGCCTGAATATATTCTGCTTCCTGCTTTAACTCTGCAGTTTTGTTGGCTACAGTCTGCTGATAAACCGCCGCAACGGTCAGGATCCCCGAAATCAAAAGTGCCAGAAATGCGACAAGGCACATACTTCTTTGAATCTTACGCCTCATCCTGTCCTCCCATCCGGTATCCTACCCCGCGCACAGTCTCGATCAGATCTCCCGCGGTTTTTAGCTTCTGCCTGAGTGTACGGATATGGACATCGATCGTTCTTGTCTCGCCGTCAAAGTCATATCCCCATACCTCCTCCAAAAGCCGGTCTCTTGACAGTACGATATTTCTGTTTCGAATCAGAAGTTCCAGAAGTTCAAATTCCTTCAACGTCAGCGTGACCGGACTTCCGTCCACCCTCACTTCGTGTTTTTTCTGATCCAGCACAAGATTTCTGAGCTCATACTGTGTACTTTTTTCTTCCCGCTTCGTTCTTCTGAGCACTGCCTTCACCCGCGAGATCAGTTCCATCATTCCGAACGGCTTTGTCACATAGTCATCTGCCCCGCTGTCCAGGCCGATCACTTTGTCATACTCTGCTCCTTTTGCCGTCACCATAATGACCGGGATATCCTTCGTCTTTGCCGAACTTTTCAACTTCTTCAAAAGTGAAATGCCATCGTCCCCGGGAAGCATGATATCAAGCAGAACAAGCTCTGGCGTCTCAAATGCCAAAGCTTTCATAAATGCAGTCCCGTCTGGGAACCCACAGGCTTTCATACCTGTGGACTCCAGCGTATATACAACTAATTCCCGGATGTTACTGTCGTCTTCCACGCAATAAATCATCTTCGTTATCTCCTTTGTCTATCTCTCCACGAGCTGTCCGTCTTTATGAACACCCGTGATAGAAAATTCTACCCACTCTGCAATATTTGTTGCATGGTCTCCAATACGCTCAAGGTATTTCGTGATCATGATCAGGTCGATCACTTTCTCTCCCTGCTTTCCGCCTTCTTTCAGAATCAATTCTACCAGTTTTGCCTTTACAAGTTCAAACATTCTGTCCACTTCGTCATCTGCGAGCATGACTTTCCGCGCCATCTCCAGATCTTTGTTGACATAGGCAAGGATGCTGTCGTGAACCATCTTACTGGTTGCTTCCGCCATTGTCCCGATCACCGAGATATCTCTTGCCTCTGACATGCCTGCGGAAATAATGATCTCCGCGATATCAGATGTCTGGTCGCCGATCCTCTCCATATCTGTGATCATTTTCAGTGCCGCAGAAATCTGGCGCAGATCCCTTGCCACCGGCTGCTGCTGAAGCAGAAGTTTCAGACAGAGTCTCTCGATATCCTTCTCCTTCTGGTCAATCTCCTCATCCTCTCTCATGACGAGTTTTGCAAGTTCGAGGTCTCCGTTTCTCAGTGCCTTTGTCGCATTTGCGATCGCTTTCTCACAAAGACTTCCCATAAAAATAAGCTGTTCGCTGAGGCGTTCCAGCTGCATATCAAACTTATTGCGCATCTCTTATCCAAACCTCCCTGTAATATAATCTTCGGTTCTCTTATCCGACGGAATTGAGAACAATTTCTCCGTATTGTTATATTCGATCATCTCTCCGAGAAGGAAAAATGCAGTATTATCCGACACGCGCACTGCCTGCTGCATATTGTGTGTAACCATAACAATAGTATAATCTTTTTTCAATTCCATGGCAAGGTCTTCGATCTTCGATGTCGAAATCGGATCCAGTGCTGATGTCGGCTCATCCATCAGAAGTACCTCCGGCTGTACGGCAAGTGCTCTTGCAATACAAAGTCTCTGCTGCTGTCCGCCGGACATACCGAGTGCACTCTTCTTCAGGCGGTCCTTTGTCTCCTCCCAGATTGCTGCCTGGCGGAGCGATTTTTCCACGATATCATCTAATTTAGACTTAGAACGGATCCCATGGGTACGCGGTCCAAATGCAATATTGTCATAAATACTCATCGGAAATGGATTTGGCTTCTGGAATACCATTCCGACACGTTTCCGAAGAAGATTGACATCCATCTTTCCGTAAATATCCTCATTGTCCAGTAAAATCTGTCCGTCGATCCGGCATCCTTCCACAAGATCATTCATCCGATTGATCGACTTTAACAAAGTAGATTTTCCACATCCGCTCGGCCCGATAAATGCAGTGATCTTGTTTGCCTCGATTTCCATATTAATATTTTTCAGCGCCTTAAAATCGCCATAATATAAATCCAGGTTCTTTACACTAATTTTCCCCATTTCCATTTCCTTTCGTAATCTTTTTCGCAATATATCCGGACAGACAGTTGATTCCGACAACAAGTACAAGAAGTACGACCGCTGTCGCATAAGCCTGATCCATATAAAGTCCTTCACTGGACAGATTGTACATGTGTACGGCAAGGGTACGCCCGGACCCCATCACACTTTTCGGCACCGCCGGAACAGTTCCTGCTGTGTAGATCAGCGCTGCTGTTTCCCCGACAATCCTGCCGACCGCCAGAATCACACCTGCAAGGATTCCCGGTACTGCCGATGGCAGGACTACGCGGAAGACTGTCCGGAGTTTTCCCGCTCCCAAACCGAAACTTCCCTCCCGGAAACTATCCGGTACAGATTTTAATGCTTCCTCTGTCGTCCGGATGATCAGCGGAAGAATCATGATCGCCAGTGTGAATGCCCCCGCAAGCAGAGAATATCCCCAGCCAAGTGTTGTCACGAAGAACAACAAACCGAATAATCCATAGACGATTGACGGGATTCCCGACAACGTCTCAGTCGTCAGCCGGATGATCTCTACAAATTTATTTCCTCTCTTTGCATACTCCACAAGAAAGATCGCCGCAAAGATTCCAAGCGGCACTGCGATCAGCAGCGACAATGCAGTCATTCCGATCGTATTTAACAGCGCCGGCATCAGAGATGCATTTTCTGAAGTATATTTTAACGCAAACAGATCCGGTGTCAGATGCGGAAGCCCTTTGATCAGAATATATGCGATCAAAAATAAGAGCACTGCAAATGTCACTGCTGCCGACAACATGACAAGAAGCATCAGGACCATGGATCCCGGTGTCCGTCTGTAAGCGCGAAGTTTTTGTCCGATTGTCTGCTTATTCATGTTTTGACCTCCTGTTCAACAGTGATACGGAAAGATTGATCAGCAGGATAAAAACAAATAATACAACTGCTGTTGCAATCAGCGCCTCACGGTGAAGTCCTGCCGCATATCCCATCTCCAGCACGATATTGGCCGTGAGGGTACGGACACCTCTCACAATTCCCGCAGGCATTCTTGCCTGATTTCCCGCTACCATGATCACTGCCATCGTCTCTCCGATTGCACGTCCGATTCCCAGTACGATACCTGCCACAACACCTGATTTTGCTGCTGGCAGAACAACCGCAAAGATACTTCTCTCATGTGTCGCTCCCAGTGCAAGCGCACCTTCATAGTAATGATCCGGCACGGAACGGATGGCAGACTCCGTGACACCGATGATCGTCGGAAGAATCATCATTCCCAGTAAGATGGAAGCAGTCAGAATACTGCTTCCGTTTCCGCCCCAGTGAAATCTCTGACAGATATCTCTGATCAGCGGTACAAGTACGACCAATCCGAAAAATCCATACACAACGGACGGAATTCCTGCGAGAAGCTCCGTCGCCCCTTTTAACACCGGATAGATCTTTTTCGGACAATACTTTGCCATGAACACCGATGTCAGAATTCCGATCGGAACTCCGATGATGATCGCCCCCGCGGTCACATAGATACTTCCCATGATCATCGGGAGGATTCCGAAGATTTCATTGGTAGGCTTCCACCTCTCTCCGGTCAAAAACTCTATAAATCCAATTTCTTTCATTGCAGGAATTCCATTTGCGAATAAAAATACACAAATGAGAGCCACCGCCAGCACCGAAGCACAGGCGGCGATCAAAAACACTCCCTGCATGAATTTTTCTTTCCATGCTTTCATACTGTTTTCTTTCCTCTTCATCCATCTTTCTCAAGCAGTTCTCTGCAGGCAGTACCTGAACTAGTTTAACTCATCCCACGCAAATACTTCACCTGTGTAGATTTCTTTTACCTGATCACTTGTGAGGTCGTCCATCGGATTTGCTTTGTTTACGATCACTGCAATTCCATCTGTCGCGATCACAGTTGCTTTTAACTGCTCTTTCTCTTCATCCTTTAACTCTCTGGATGCCATTCCGATATCGCAGATTCCATCGATTGTGGAAGTCATTCCTGTTGTAGAGTCACTTGTCTGAATTTCAATCTCCGCATTGGTATTCACTTTTAAGTAAGCTTCTTTTAATTTCTCCATCACCGGTGAGATAGAAGAAGAACCTGCAATAACGATTTTTCCTTCCGGCTTGCTTCCTGCGTACGGCTTCACATCATCGAGAGAAATATATCCGTTATCTGATACGATCTTCTGTCCTTCTTCGCTCAGAATGTAATCGATGAAGTCCTGTGTCACTTCGCTTACTTCTTCTTTTGTCGCAATGTTAAATGGTCTTGCCACCTTGTAAGAACCATCTTTAATGTTCTCCTCTGTCGCCTCTGCGCCGTCTACTTTCACAGCTTTCACACTGTCATCGAGTGATCCAAGTGAAATATATCCGATCGCATATTCATTTCCGGCTACTGTTGACATCATAACAGATGTACTGTTTGTAATGTTCGCTTCTTCTGTGGTGTTATCTATTTTATTTCCTTCGTCATCTTTCTCCTCAATTCCGAACAGTTCGATAAACGCACCTCTTGTACCGGAACCATCCTCTCTTGAAGTTACTGAAATATCATTTGCAGAATCAAACGAAGAACCTGATTCTGATTCTCCTTTTCCTTCTTCCTCGCTGCTTCCACAACCTGCTGCCATTGCTGCTGTCATGGATACAACTGTCATTACTGCTAAAAACTTTTTCATTTTCATACGATTTACTCTCCTTCAATCTGTCTTTCTGTTCTCTCTCTTTCGTTTACAAATGATACTATACCGGGCGATTGTTAAATCTAAAAACAGCTTTTTGTTAAATCTATGTAAAATTATTTTACAAAAAAAGAGCATGCCCTTTTGCCGGACACACTCCTGTGATCGTCTGAAAATGTATTCTGTTTTGATCAAGAAAGTCTCTTTTCAAAGTTTCCGACTGCCTTTGCACCCTCTGTAAAGATCATAAATGCATTCGGATCGATCTCTGAGACGATTCTTGTAATCTCATTCTGTTCATATTTAGAAATCATGACAACAAATACTTTTGAGTCTTCCTTTGTATAGGAACCTTTTCCGTCCCATTCCGTCACACCGCGGCGCATCTCATTCATGATTGCTTGATCGACCCCATCCTTCTTCGTGAAGATCATCACACTGAGGCTGATGTTCTGCACATGCACACGGTCGCATGTCATTGCCATCACTGTCGCGTAGATCAGTGAGTAGACAGTAACTTCTATATCAAATATCACAAAACAGATTCCGTATACGAAAATGTTCATGATAATACTTACTTTTCCAACACTAAATGACGGATACTTCTTCGCACATACCATTCCAAGTGTATCCTGGCCTCCCCCGGAGCTTCCTCCCCGCAGGATCATTCCCGTTCCGACACCTGCCACAAGACCTCCGATAATACATGCGGTCAGATAGTCCTCGATGACCGGTGTATTCGGAATCGGAATAAACGTCATAAACAACGTCTCGATCGTCGTCGTGTAGACAGACAGCCAGAAGAATCCTCTTCCAAGCACCTTCCATGCCATGAAAAACAACGGTACATTTAACAGCCAGAAAATAATACCGTCAAGATTGATTCCGCTGAGTGCGGCAATCTTCAGATAGTCCACAAGAAATGTACGGATCAGCTGGGCGATACCTAAGAAAGTTCCGTTGTACAGATGCAGCGGCAAAATAATGATATTGACACCCGCAGCAAACAGAAGACTTCCAAATGTTGCCCACAGAAGACGCACAGCCATTTTCTTGTTCTTCAATTTCTCCATTCCTTTTTCCTCCTAACGTACTCTTAGAGCGTGCCGGAAAGTGATCTGATAAAATCCTTTCTGACACGCTCTAAGTTATTCTATCATTTTCATGAATGATTGCCAACTCCTATTTGGAATTCTTTTCAAATTCTTACTGCACTTTCTCTCGCTCCGACTCCTGAAGACATGCCTTGATCGCCTCATTGAGTGATAACATCTTCTCATCAAGTGCCGACACCATATCTGCGCACTCTCTTAAATCTCTGCTGATATACTCCGGTGCATTTCCCTCGAACTTATAATAGATCTTATGTTCCAGGCTGGCCCAGAAGTCCATCGCAATCGTACGGATCTGAATCTCAACCTTCGTATCGACAACACTGTCAGATAAAAAGATGGGCACAGAAACGAGCATATGATAACTCTTATATCCGCTCTCCTTTGGATTCTTAATGTAATCCTTGATCGACAGTACCTTCAGATCACTCTGATTTCCGATCATCTCTGCCAGCCGGTAAATATCCGATGTAAAAGAGCAGATCAGTCTTACCCCTGCGATGTCATTGACATACTTAACCATATTGTCAATCGACGTTTCATGACCATAGCGCTTCAGCTTCTTTACAATACTTTCCGGCGACTTGATTCTCGACTTGATATGCTCGATTGGATTATACTTATGTACATGCTGAAATTCATCATTTAAAATCTCCAGTTTTGTACCTACTTCTTTCATTGCGGCATTGTACAAAAACATGACAGTCTTCCAACTATCCACATCTTCGTAATTTTTTACCACTGTTCTCATCACGTTCCTTCTCTCCTTGTATCCGAAAAATCATTTGATACTTCTATTATAACATATGATGATTTAATTGTCTTAAATTTCACAATTTTTTAATATTCTTTATCATTTTTCTATTCCGTGTGCTGCCTCATTTCTTTCAATAAGATCGATGGGACAACACACACTGTTCTATTCTTCGATAATATGAATTTCCAAATAGTCAAAATCGATCGCATCCACAAAATTATCCTGATAAAATCTTGCCTTGTCATGTCTCTGAAACTCACTGATCGTATGATTCAGCCAAATTGGTTTGCTCAGATCAAATTCATAACAGATTTCCTCTAATGCCCGGAAAATTTTATGCGTTCTCGTATCTTCCTCCTCGATGCAGACGACCGTATCGCGCACCATCCTGTTTTCTTTAAATATCTTGCCCCATAATCGAAACATCTCTTCATCTCCTACTGTCTAAAGTCTTAAAGTATATGGATCTGGCACATCTGCATCGTGAGAAGTGCCGCCTCATGGCTTTCCGGTGTCACACCGGCACAGCAGCTGCGATCCACGGCAATGTCTGCTTCCGGAAGACGAGCTTTTAAGAGCAGAGCATTTGACACAACACAGATATCCGTACAGAGACCGACAAGCTCAATGGATTCATAACCTTGAGAAGCGGCATAATCAGCCAATGTAATGCTTCCGAAGGTTCCTTTGTCAAAAATGATGCCGGCATAAGGCTTCAGGCAGTCTATAATCTCCCATCCTTCTGTTTCTTTGACACAATGGATAACCGGAAGCGATTTCCCCTCTTTTGTCTGAAGATAATCTTCTCCATGAGTATCGCGCGTGAAAAGAAGTTCTGTTCCGCTTTCCCGCGCGGCTTTCACTTTCCTCTCTACCGCTTCTACGATTTTCTGTGCTTCTTCCGTTCCAAGGCTTCCATCTACAAAATCATTTTGCATATCAACAACAATCAGTGCTTTTTTCATATTCATTCCTCATTTCGATTTCTTATTTTTTCTCAGTAGTTTTACTTCCCTTTTATTTTGAAATAAACCTCTGAAAAATACAAGTCTTTTCTAGTGGGAGCGATAAATTTTGTATAGCCAAAAAAAGGGAGATGCCTGTTACCATTTCTGCACCTCCCCTTCCGGTTTTATTTTCTACTCATTGCGGATTGCCGCAAGCGGACTTAATTTCATCGCACGCAGCGCCGGAAAATATCCTGCCGCCATCCCGACAAAGATTGCAAATCCAAGTGAAGCCAGAACGAGCCAGATTGGAATGTAAGAAATATCTCCTTCAAATCCCATTGAGCTTCCCATGCTTCCGGCAACGGTATTGATTCCGAATGACAAAAGCATACTCAGTATATTCCCCGCAACACCGCCGATCAGACCGATGAAACCTGCTTCAATCAGAAACATCTGCTTAATATTTCTAAGACTGCATCCAAGCACTTTGATGACACCGATCTCTTTTGTCCGCTCATAGATAGACATCATCATCGTATTGGCAATTCCGATTGCCGCCACAAGAAGAGAGACTGCACCGATTCCTCCAAGGACCGCCTGAATGATCGCAAACTGGCTCTGCATGCTCTTCAAATATTCTGCATTGCTGTTTGCGGTGTATCCCATTTCCCGGATTTTTGCTGACACTTCCTCTACATGGTCAATGTCATCTACCTGCACACACGCGGAAGAATATACAAATTCCTTATACGGCTTACCGGACTTTGTCGTTGGCTGACCCGGAATCGGCCTTGTTCCGTACTCTTTTTTCAGCGCGGCAATCAATGTATCCAGATCACAGTACACATAGTATGAGTGGGAATTGTATGTATTCAGATCTCCTTTGACCATTCCGCTGGCATGAACAACATACTTTTTCGGCGCCTTTGTGCTCGACTTGTTCCCTCCCTGCCCTTCGCTCTTGCTAAGCGACTGCTCCAGTGAACTTGTTCCATTCTCCTTTGCAGCCAGATAAGCATCGGAATCCAGAATCAGAAACAGCGGATCATTCATGTAATCGATCTCCGGCAGTTTCCCGGTCTCCCAGTACCCTTTTCCTGTATTTTTCTCATAGAGCATCTCAGGGATCAGATTTCCGATAATCAGTTCCAGATTTGATGTCCCTGTCTCCGGAAGTCTGCTTTCCTCTGTCAGCGGGATATTCTGCTCCTCCAATGCTTCCGGACGCATTCCCCTCAGATCAATGTATCCCTCATAATTTCCCTTGAGCAGCATTGCCGACATCGACAGAACCGGGGACGCCATCTTAACATGCTCCAGTCCTGCCAGCTCCTCAATCGCATCATCTGTAATGTATTTTTCCGACTCCTCATTCTGCTGCATCATATCGCTGGTGACGATAACACCACTTCCTCCGTTGCTCTTTCCGGTGACATCTATGTTCGTGATTCCTCCGGATTCTTCAATCTGCTTATACATCGATTTCTGCATACCGAGTCCAAGCGAAATCATCACGACAATGGATGCCGTACCGATCACGACACCGAGAACTGTCAGAAAAGTTCTGAGTTTTCTGCGTTTCAAATTTCCACTACTCATCCTCAGTAAGTCTATCAAACTCATCTGCCAAGCTCTCCTCCTCTTCCTGAAGTCTTCTTTGCTTTTTCTTTTTTACAATCACAATGGAGGCGATCACTCCTGCAAGTATTACCACTGCAATTGCAGCCGGAACAACCGGGAATCCGTTCTTCTCCGGTTCCATTTCAGGACCCATTGTCATTCCTGCGTCTTCCTTCTCCGGAGTCACAAGAAGCTGAAATTCCTGTTCTGTCGAATACGATGCACCAGCCTCATCCTCATATGTCACAATCATCTTCATCCGCCCGTCTCCGGTCGTCTCCTTCTCCCCGGTCACCATTCCGTCGATGGCTGCCGAAGATCCCGACTCTACATGGCCTACAAACACTTCTTTTCCTTTGATTCCTTCTCCTTCAAATTTTGCCTTTACATTATAAAGTTTGGTACGTCCGAGGTTGTAGATATTACACATCACATTCGCCTCGTCACCGACTGCAATCTCCGGTGAACTGACTTCCACTTCACTGAATTCAAATCTTGCAGCCTGCTTGATCGGAATTGCCAGTGCTGCATGCCCCTCATACTGCGTTGCATTTCCATCCTGATATTTCATGGACAACTCAATACTGTATGGCTTTTGAAGCAGATCTGCCCGGGCATTAAGAGAAATGGCAATATCTTTTGTTCCTCCTGCCGGTATGTTATCCAGATAAACAGAACTTGATCCTGAAACCGGAAGAAATGCCGGGGCTGCTCCGCTCGACTCCGCGCCTTCCGCCGGAGCATTAAACTCAAAAAGCATATTGGAAACTGCTGTGTCCTGAGAAGTATTCTGTAAATGCACGATCAGATTGAAATTGCTTCCTGCCGGAATCTCTGCCGGATCCGTATTAAATCCTGACACGATGACACGCGGCACTCCGGTCTTTGCTTCTCCCCCTCCGGAAACAACCTCTCCTCCGTTATACACTCCGCCCGCGTCGTACGGATAAGCGCCCAGACCATCTTGTTCCCCGCCTCCCTGCGCCTGCTGGTCAGGATTTTGCTGCTCAGGATCTTGCTGATTCTGCTCTTCTTCTTTGACGTCTGTTTTCAAGAAAACATTTTGTTCCGGAATCGTGCCTTCTGCACATGTCAGATCAAATTTCAACTTATAATAGCGGGATACTGCATCCTGTCTCGCAGTGAACGTGTAAGATACCACCTTTGTCTCGCCCGGAGCGATCGTATCCACTGTCTGCGTATAATTTTTATTTTCAATCTCAAACGGCCACGCATCCGTATTTGCTTTCACTTTCGGGGTCACACTGACATTTGTAAGCGGAGTATTTCCCGTATTGGTCAGATTTAATAACAGATTTTTTGTCTCGCCCGCACGGTAAAGGAGGACATCACTTTCATTTCCCTCAATCTGGGATGTCATCTCCATACCGATCTGAGTCTGTTCCTGTCCCTCTTCCGCTGTCATGATTCCGTTCTCTGTATCCAGTTCCTTTGCATACACACCTGTAGGCATCATCATCGCCGCACAGAGAAGCAGTGCCGCCCATCTCTTTTTGATTCTCATTACTTTCTTTCCTTTCCGCTCTCTTCTGATTTTTCTTCTTTTTCTTTCATCTGTTTCCTGTTATCAACAATCTTTACAATCTTCCCGTCAATAATATGGAACACTCTGTCTGCATACTCCGCAAGATGATTGTCATGTGTGACCATCACAAGCGTCTTCTTCTGCTCCTTTACCACCTTCTGCATCAAGTGCATCACTTCTTCCGATGTATGTGAATCCAGATTTCCTGTCGGTTCATCGGCAAAAATGATCTTTGGATCTACTACGAGTGCTCTTGCCACTCCGACTCTCTGCTGCTGTCCGCCCGACATCTGATTGGGCAGGTGTTTCTTATGTTTTTTCAGATTGACAAGATCCAGCATCTCATTGGCAATCTTCATCCGTTTGCTTCTTGGTACTCCGCGAAAGCTTAACGGCAATGCTACATTTTCTACGGCATTCATCGTCCCGATCAGATGGAATGACTGAAAAATAAACCCTACATTCTCCCTGCGAAACTTTACAAGCCCATCTTCATTTAGCTTCTCCATGTGAACCCCATTAATTATGATCTCGCCTTTTGTCGGTTTTTCAAGCCCCGCCAGCATATTTAAAAGTGTTGACTTTCCCGAACCGGATGTCCCGACAATCGCACAGAATTCCCCTTCATAGATGCTAAAATCCACACCGTTTAACGCCCGCACAATACTGTCCCCTACGCGATACAGCTTAAACAAGTGCTTTACCTCAATGATCTTCTTCACTCCACTGCTCCTTTCCCTGCATTTGTCAAACCTATGAATCTTTTTTCAGCAATTTTACTCCATAGGATCAGACACCCATGCACTCTGGTGTACTGTCTCACTCCCATTTTGTTGAAATGAAACAAAATAATACACTCGTTTGAAAATATGATAGCATATAATACAATATTTTTTATTTATAAATATTTAATAATTTCTTAAACTCATTAAAAAAAGAGAACCCATCAACATAACAGGTTCTCTTTCTTCCTTACTTTTATCTCATATTTAGTTTTCCGGATTCATAATTTCTTCCGCAATATTTCTTGCGTGATCGGAAATTCTCTCCATGGAGACAAGTGTATCTAAATAGAAGATACCGGTCTCTGCATTACACTGATTATTTGCAAGACGTTTGATGTGTTTGTTTCTCAGACGTACTTCCAGATCATCTGCCAGCGTTTCCTTCTCAATTACCTTCACTGCTTTCTCTGAGTTCTTCTCAAAGAATGCCTCTTTTGCGTAGAGATAGCTTTCCACACAGACATCCATCATATGTTTGATCTCCTCTGTCGCAAGCTCTGAGAATTCTAACTTCTTCTGGCGCATCGACTCTGCATACTCAGAAATATTCTCACAGTAATCACAGATCCGTTCCATATCGGATACAACCTGAAGTAGGTGTGCAACATCCTGATGTTCCTTCTCACTGACCTGGAGAGCCGTGATCTTGATCGCATAGTCGGTAATTCCTGCGCTGAGCTTATCCACAACCGCCTCTTTCTCCTTGATGCTCTTGATCGTTTCTTCACTCTTTGTGAAAAGCACTTCCTCAGACTCTTTTAATGCCTCTGCAACGATATTTCCCATTCTTGCGATTTCAGTCACGGTAGACTGCAGCGCAATTCCCGGTGTCTGTAACATTCTGTCGTCCAGTAATACAACGTCGTCTTCCTGTGCACTCTCTTCTACACGTCCGATTTTCTTTGCAAGTGCGATAATCCAGTTTGATACCGGGAAGAGCAGCACAGTCGTTCCAATATTGAAGATGGTATGAACGGTACTGATCTCTGTCTGGGTAATCAGATTCTCTCCCATAGCCGGATTCATCACAGTAAAGAACAGAATCGCCACAATGCTGAAAATAATTGTACCAATGATATTAAACAGCAGATGCATAAGTGCCGCTGTCTTTGCATTTCTCTTTGCTCCCACACTTGAGAGCATTGCTGTCACGCAAGTACCGATGTTCTGTCCCATGATGATATAGACTGCTGCACTCATCGGGACAAGTCCTGCTGCCGCAAGGCTCTGAAGGATTCCGACAGACGCAGAAGAACTCTGGATCACAGCTGTCACAACAGTTCCCGCGAGAATCCCAAGAAATGGATTCTTTCCAAGTGTCACGAAAATATTGCAGAATGCTTCCGATTCTTTCAGTGGAGAGACTGCTCCTGACATTGTGGAAATACCCACGAATAAAATACCAAATCCGACAATGATGCTTGAGATGTCCTTTGTCGAACGTCTCTTCCCTGTCAGCATGATCACCACACCAATGATGATTGCGATCGGTGCCAGATTCGTCGGGCTTAACATCTTCGCCCATTCCACACTCGATACGAGCCATCCTGTGACAGTCGTACCGATATTTGCCCCCATAATAACTCCCATTGCCTGCGTCAGATTCATGATTCCCGCATTTACGAAACCAACCACCATAACAGTCGTAGCGGATGAACTCTGAATCACAGCCGTAATAAATGCCCCGAGCAACACTCCGAAAAACTTGTTCTTCGTCAAAACTTCGAGCAAAGATTTCATCTTATTGCCGGCGGCATTTTCAAGTCCTTGTGCCATGATCTGCATACCGTAGATGAACATCCCCAGTCCACCCACAAACGGAATAATAATGCCAGTGTAATCCATAGGCTTCCTCCTCATAACTAATACATTTTAAACTCACCTTTTTACCATAACATTATATCCGACAGAAAACAACATCTTTTTACTATTTTTTCATTTACTACTTCTTCATTTTCGGCTCAAATACAAGCGAACCGAGATATCCAAATACAAGTGCCGCCGAGATTCCCGCAGCGCTCGCCGTAAATCCTCCGGTGAAGATTCCGATCAGACCGTCCTGTCTGACCGCCTCTTTGACTCCCTTCCAGAGCAGGTTTCCAAATCCAAGCAGCGGGACACTTGCCCCCGCTTTTGCAAAGGAAAGAAACGGCTGGTAAATATTTAAAAATCCAAGTACTGCACCGGAGCACACGAGCAGCACCATCACCCGCCCCGGCATTAATTTTGTCCGGTCAAGAAGGATCTGTACGAGTGCACAGATCAATCCCCCTACCAGAAATGCTTTGAGATAATCCACGCTTTTCCCTCTCTTTCTCACACAATGCTAATTGATCAACAATGTTCCAGCACAATCCCATGTGCAATTCCCGGAACACTTTCCCCCTCATTGAAACTGACCGTCGACATCAGTGCTCCTGTCGGCACAAACAATACACGTCTCCATTCTCCGCTCTCGATCTTCGGGAGAATATACGCCGCCAATGTCACTGCTGCACACCCACATCCGCTTCCACCCGCATGGGTGTCCTGCCTTTGCTGATCAAAAATCGTCATTCCGCAATCCATATGATTCTGTTTGATATCCTTTCCTTTTTTTCTCACAAGATCAAACAAAATCGTCTGTCCTACATACCCGAGATCCCCGGTGATGATCCTGTCGTAATCGGACTCCTGTCTTCCAAAATCTTTCAGATTCTGCAAAATCGTATCACATGCCGCCGGAGCCATGCATGCTCCCATGTTTTGTGAGTCTTTGAGCCCATAGTCAACAATCTTTCCGACCGTCACTCCCGACACCCTTACATGACTCCTTTTCTTTCCTATTAAAAAGGCGCCACTCCCGGTTACCGTCCAATGGGCTGACAACGGTCTCTGGCTGGCATATCCAAGCGGAAACCGAAACTCTTTCTCCGCACTTCCGAAGTGGCTTGACGTCACCGCAAGCATATATTCTCCATATCCTGCCGCCACAGCCATCGATCCCAGCGCAAGCGCTTCTCCCGAAGTAGAACAAGCCCCATACAGACCAAACATTGGAATCTGAAGTGCCTCCACTCCCATCGAAGTTGCAATTCCCTGCCGCAGCAAGTCTCCGCCATACAAATACCGCACCTCTTTGGCATCGATCCCTGCTTTTTCTAATGCCAGCACACATGCTTCTTTCTGCATCCGGCTCTCTGCTGCTTCCCATGTCTGTTCCCCAAACAGGTTATCCTCCCCTGACATATCAAACAGATTGCCAAGCGGTCCTTCAAATTCTTTTTTTCCTACGATCGACCCTGCACTGATCACATATGGCGCCTCCCGGAAACAAATGCTCTGACTTCCTCTTACCATTGTCATACAATCACCCCGACTTTCAATAGCAGATAATAGATCAGTCCCAATCCCCACGATGTCACAATCCCATACAAGATGACCGGACCTGCAATCGTAAATATCTTACATCCGATTCCAAATACCTGCCCCTCTTTTTTATATTCGATTGCCGGAGCCGCCACAGAATTGGCAAATCCGGTGATCGGCACAAGTGCTCCTGCGCCTCCCCACTTCGCAATCCCCGGATATAAATTCCATCCGGTAAAAAGCACACTGAGCAAAACGAGAATCAGTGAAGTCCACGCTCCGCTGATTTCTTCTGTACACCCTGCGTTTTTGCAGAAATTCATGAGAAACTGCCCGATGACGCAGATGATCCCTCCTGTCACAAATGCCTTTGCCATATTGAGATAGACATTGTGCACCGGTGTCTTTGTTTTGACATAATCCTGATATGCCTTTTCCTGCTTTTTTTTCTTTTCCTGTTCGTCCATGATCTTTCCTTTCTTTCATTTTTGTTCTGAATCTACCTGCTCTGTCTTTCTCTCTCCGGATTTCTATCTTTTCCTCGTCTGTTATCCCCATCCTTTCCAGAAATAGATCAGCGCACCGATTCCCTTTCCAAATGCCATTCCTGCAATAATGTAAGGAATCGCCCGGAGAAGTTTTACCCTTCTGATAAAGATTGGGAAAATATTTAAGATTTCTGCCAGAGCCATTGCCCAGCAGCCTACAAAGATCCCCCCAAATACCCCGAATATCGGAACAAGTATCTGCCCATATGGAATTGTGACAGGAAACAAATAGAACAGATTGCCAACAATTCCGCCAAGTGCGATCGACTCTTCATAGAGGAGCACACGATCTCCGGTATGTGTTCGGTCTGCAAATTCCGATACCACTCCGAGTCCTACAATAAACGAGAACAATCCTCCCGCTGCCGCAATCCCCGCACTGAGTCCAAGAACTGCGAGGATGATCTGTTTTATCCACATTGCTTTTTCTCTCTTTCTTCTTTTTTCCCCATGCGTTTCCCCGCTTACTTCACATCAATCTCACTTTGTTTCCGTTCATAGTTTTCTACAAGCGTGGTCTGGATGTCATTCTCATAGAGTCTCATCTCCACCTCCATCGGTGTCGGGTCAACAGAAAACTTTTTCCCTGCAAAGTGGTTGAAGAATACAAGGATACCGATGATCAGACCGATACTGTAACAGACTTCCAGCAATGTAAATCCACTTGACGGCACCCCTGTAAGCTGCTCGTAAACCTGCCCAAACATTTTTCCCACATCTACATCATTGTTAAATGCCATGATGGAAAAGGCGGAACCCAGAAATGTGATCATCACAACTCCGGCTGTCTTCAGGAAATGCATCACTTTTCCCGGCGTCTTTTGCTTCTCATAAGTAACAATAAAATCTGTCTCCCCAAGATTTTCGATATCCAATCCGGGATATACCCGGTGAATCTGTTCAATCACCTTTAAAATAGAAAACACAAACCGGTTCTGTCCCTGTTCCGGTACTTTCAGAAGTCTCTCCGTCTTCAGTCTTGTCACAATATTCTGATCTGTGCACTCCATCGAGAGAACATCTCCCAGCGTCACTTCATGTTTTGTCACTTCAATACTGCGGTCCGCCTTTATATATAATTTTTTATTTGTCGCTGCCATGCGCTGCCCATCTCCGATCTTTCCAGTCTTACAAGTGTTCCTTCCCCGGATAATTCCGTCTCCCGCACATCCGTAAAATAATAACAGATTCCAACGACCATTGCCGCCGCAACGACGCAGAGCAGACAGATCCAGATTTTCTTTCTTGCATTATCCATTTTTGCACCACCTTTCTGACACTTCCCTGCCGCACAAATCTGATGCTTCTCTGTCCCGGCAGAGATTGCTTATTCCTATTATTTCCGCATTTGGAAAACCTATACTCTTCAAGAAAACGAAAAAAGAGGAAGCCACTCTCGCTTGAGCTGCTCCCTCACTGATCCAAAACATCCTGTTACGCATCAGATCTTTTCCGTTTTCTATTTTTCCTGCATCGGATGCACTGCCTGGCCAGCTTCACCCAGTCTGTATTTTTGTCTTCATATTTTTCAAAATCTTCTTTTCAAGCCTTGACACCTGCACTTGTGAAATCCCCAGCTTTTTCCCAATTTCCGACTGCGTCTGATTCGCAAAATACCGCAGATAGATCAACTGGCGTTCTTCTCTGTCAAGTTCCTCAAGAAGCTGACGGATCAGCATCTGATTTAATATCGTTTCCTCTTGTCCCTCCTCTTCTTCCAGCTTATCGAGAAGCTGGATCTCATTTCCATCTTTTTGATAAATCGGTTTGTGCAGCGACTCTACTTCCCCGCTTGCATCAAGCGCCATCGCAAGTTCTTCCTTCTCCACTTCCATCTCCTCTGCCAGTTCCTCCATCGTAGGCTCCCGATTGTACTTCTTCTGAAGACGCTCCCTTGCCAGAAATGCTTTGTATGCCGTCTCCTTTAACGACCGGCTCACTTTGATCATCCCATCGTCTCTTAGAAATCTCCGGATCTCCCCGGAGATCATAGGCACTGCATAGGTTGAAAATTTCACATCATAATTCAGATCAAATTTGTCAATCGCTTTCAAAAGTCCGATGCTTCCGATCTGAAACAGATCTTCACTGTCGGTTCCCCTTCCGAAGAAACGCTTCACAATGCACCATACAAGCCCTGTATTTTCCTCCACTAATTGTTCTCTCGCTTTCTCATCTCCATCGTGTGATCTTTGAATTAAAGCGATTGTGTGGTCCATAAGTCCCTGCCTTTCCCGATTGTCTTCTTCATTCGGACAAGTGTCCCTTTTCCTAATTCGGATTCTACGTGCACATTGTCCATAAACGCCTCCATAAAGGCAAATCCCATTCCGGAACGATCAAGTTCCGGCCTTGTCGTAAACAGCGGCTCCATCGCCTTTTCGATATTTTCAATTCCCTTTCCTTCATCTCTGATCTCCACATAGAGTGTCTGCCCTTCTATCCAGCACCGGATTGAGATTTTCTCTACTTTCCCGCCATACCCGTGGATCAGTGCATTTGTGACTGCCTCGGAGACCGCTGTCTTTACATCCGATACTTCCTCCAATGTCGGATTTAGCTGTGTCATAAACGCCGCAACCGACACGCGTGCGAACCCTTCATTGACCGGTCTGCTGTCAAATACCAGTTCCATTTCATTTGTGTTCTTCATCATTCTTTTTCCTCCTCAAACATCTGGATTATTTTCGTCACACCTGACATTTTCAATATTTTTCTGATCCGCTCATTTGCATGCACTGCCCAGACTTCCCCACCGACTAAATAGACCAGCTTGTATCTTCCCATAATGACTCCGATCCCCGAACTGTCCATAAAATTTGTGTCTGCAAAGTCAAAAATAACATATTTAATGTGATTATGCGCGATCAGCATATCCGCCTTCTTCCTCACTTGTTCTGCATTACAGTGATCCAGCTCTGCGGGAAGAAAAATCGTAAGACTGTTTTCCTCTATCTGATATTCCATATAAACCTCCTGTTTTTATTCCATAGCATTCCGAAGGAATTTTCTATAAAGTAAAAAAGGACATACACATCCTCTGTGTATCTCCTTTTCTTTCGTACTTCTGCTGCTATTGATATCCGTCTCCTTCGTAAGTCACATCCCCATAGGAATCTCCGGTCCCCTGATCGTTATCATACGACTCCTGATTTCCTTGTCCCTGAGCATTTCCTGTGTCACTTCCGGCAGTATCCCCATAAGTACTGCCGGAATCATAATACACATTTCCTTCTGACTGCCCGTAATCCGTACTGTCTTCCGTATCAGATCCCTGGTCATTTGCCGGAGTCCCTTTTTGTGCCTCTTCTGCTCGCTTTGCAACATCGGTTTTCGGATAGGCGTCGATGATCTGCTTGTACATCGCCTCAGCTTTGTCCTTTTCGTTGTTCAGCAGATAAGAGTCCCCGAGCAACAGCAGAGCCTCTCCATCTTTGTAGTGCTCGTCCATCCGGATCAGTTCTTCCAAAAGCTCAATCGCTTTTTGATAATCCCCCTGCTGATAGCTTGCCTTGGCACTGCTGTAATGTTCGGCACAGACACTCGGATACACTTCATCCGCGATTGCCTGATACTGTACTTGCCCCTGATCTCCGAGTGAATCCTTCTGCACTTCCAGAAGTTCCTTTGCAAGTGTTGCATAAGCATACTGCCCGGAACTGTAATGGTCCTTGACTGTCAAAAGCTTCTCATAACTGTCCTTTGCTGCCAGCGCCGCTGCCGTTGCAGCCTCATTCTCATCTGAAGAATTTCTTATTGTCTCCAGTTCCTTCTTCATCGCACTGATCTGTGCATCTTTGGAATTGATTTCCTCGGTAAATGCAAGCACGGATTTGTTGCTGCGGTTGGATTTCACTTCATTGACCGCCGGAACGATCAGGAACCATACAACTGCAGCTCCCAGTAAAATTCCGATAACAATATTCAGAATGGTAAGAAATCCTGCATTCTCTTTCAACGGAGAAACCGCCGGCTGAATGATCGTGTCATTGCCGATCGGATATGCCTTCTGCTCCCTCCCCTTCGTTCCTTGTTTCCCTCTGAGTGCAGACAGTTCCTGCATATATTTCAATGTCGTCTCATTTGTCGTATCGAGATGATGTGCCCGCTTTAATGCCTGCTTTGCCTTCTGATACTGCTCTGTTTTTAAATACAGCAGTGCCAGAAGCTGAAGTGCTTTCAGATAAGACGGATGGATCTGCACCGCCTTTTTCAGCTGGATCACCGCTAGATCTTCCGATCCCTGATCACAGTAAACAAGACACTGATTATACATCTGTACTGCTTTGTCGATTTCTTCCAGTGTTTTCTTATCCTTCTGTATCTCTCTGATAAAGTGTCCTGCCAGATTGTCTGACTTCTGAAAATTCTGGCTGATGATCCACTCTACGATTGCCTCCGCGATCTCTCCTCTCTCATAATATACAAGTCCCAGAAGATTTCTCGCCAAGATATTCTCTCTGTTATATTGAAGGCTCCGCTTTAGCGACTGGACGGCGCCTGATATGTCCCTTATTTTTGCTTTTCTCAGTCCATCATTATACCAGTAATTTGACTGATGTAATATTTTCTCCGTATACTCCATGCAATTCCACCGTAATCTTTCTGCTATTTCGCCTGACTGAGCATCTCCCGCAGAATATCAGTCATATCAGACAAATCTTCCTGATACACCGCCTCCTCTATGTCATCCACTTCCAGGCTTGGTTTGAATTTTTTTAATTCTTCTTCGTAATCTAACATCGTGGTTCTCCCTTCACAAGCTCTTTGATCATACCTACAAGGTAGAGTGAGCCAAGACAGTAGGCGATGCCGTCTTCTCCCTTTTGTCTCATCATCTCCGCCCATGCCTCTTCTAATTGTTCCCTGACAGTCACTTCACTGTCTGTATACTTCCGTACAATCCGGGCAAGTTCGCCCGCGTCGGCTTTTCGTGTACTTTCTACGGTGGTGATCACATAGCTGTCCACAGATAAATTCTGACACAATTGTGCGATCATCTTCTCGTATTCTTTCTCTTTGACTACGGAAAACAGAATCACAGTCCGTCCGCCGTTTACAGGTCTTCTCTGCACTGTCTCTACGAACCGCTCCACTGCATTCTCGTTGTGTGCTCCGTCTATGTAGACTCCCGGGAGGATTTCTTCCATTCTCCCCGTCCATTTTACATGAAAAAGCGTATCCGCCCATAGTTCCAAATGTCTCTCTGGCAGAAGAAGCTGTACCGCCTCCAATGCAAGAAGTGCATTGTCCACCTGATAACATCCGGTATTCGAAAGCCTCCATGTAGTATCTTCATCATACGCACTTCGTTTTGAAAATGCAATATGTTTCTCTGTGATTTCCTGAATTTCGTACGCATCTTTCGTGATTTCTCTGCAAGGTGCGTCATATTTCTCCGCAATTTGTCGAAGAACGGCCGCTGCCCGCACATTATTTCCATCGAATACCAGCGGAACCTGTCTCTTGATGATCCCGCCTTTTTCTGCCGCGATTTTCTCTATCGTATCCCCCAGTATCTCCATATGATCCATCCCAATCGATGTGATCACTGTCAGCACCGGGTCATCGACTGCATTTGTGGCATCCAGCCTTCCGCCGAGTCCCGTCTCCAGCACAATATACTCCATATCTGCCATCGCAAAAGCAGTCATCGCCATTCCAAACAAGAATTCAAAAAAAGTCGGATGTGCCAGCCCGTCTTTTTCCATCTCATCCACAGTGTTTTTTACTTTCCGGAAAACCTCAAGAAATGTTTCATCCTCAATCTCTTCCCCGTTCACCCTGATCCGCTCATTGATCTTCACAAGATGCGGTGAACTAAAGAATCCTGTCCTCTTTTTCTCCGCAAGCAAAAGAGCCTGTATGTATGCACATACAGAGCCCTTTCCGTTTGTCCCTGCCACATGAATCACTTTCCTTTCGGCCTGTGGATTTCCCAGCCTGGATAGAAACTCTTTTGTATGTGTCAGATGATTCTTCACTGTGAATTTCGGAATGTCTAAAATATATTCCACACTTTCCTGATAATTCACTTGTTTTCTCCATTATTTCTGCGTTGTTTCAGACGGATTGTCTGCCGCATTCTTTGTTTCTTCTGTCACTGTTTTTTCATCTTCTGCTTTTTCTGCCTTTTTTTCTTCCTCTTCCAGCTGAAGCTTCAATTCCTCTGTCAGCTCTTCAATTTTGCCGTCATGGTAAATATATTCCGCGGAAGTCCGAAAGACCGTATTGCTTGATCCCATCTGAACGATCGTGATGATATCTCCTTCTTTCAGCTCTGTTTCCTGAAGTTCAATCCTCGTGTTATTCAGGAATTTAGAACTCTTCTTCTCCCCATTGACATAGACTTTACTGTATTTTGTAAAGTTCTCTCCGTAGAGACTGTACGTTCCGTCAAGCTGTGTGATCAGATCTGTCAGCACGACATCCTTAATTCCCATCTGCATGTGTCCTTCCGGCACCGGATTTTTTCCTCCGTACACATACTTCTCTCCATAGAGAATATCATACTGCAGCATCTCCAGATCGAGCAGGTAGTTCTTCGTCTGTCTTCTTCTCTGGTGATAATTGAATATTGTTCCGGAATGGATATCAAGCTTCTCAAAAACATCTGCCATAATCTGGTAGGATGCAATATTTCGATCCTGTTTCTCCAGTCCGATATTGTCCCAAACTACGTAATTTGTATTGTACAGATATCTTCCCTTCAGGTCCTCTGATTCCAGTCCGAGTGTCGGAAGATGATCTCCATATAACACAAGAACCGTCGGCTCGTTTCTATTTTCTAATGCCTGCACAAGATCTCCTATAAACTGATCCACTTCATAAATCTGATTTACATAATACTCCCATGCACTTCTTGATTCTTCATCTTCAATTCCTGATACCTGTATCTTTGGATTATCCAGATGCTGTCCATAGTAATCTCCGTGGCTCTGTACCGTGATCCCAAATACAAAATCCTGCTGTTCCGTGGAATCCATCGCATCCATGATATGCTGTGTAAGGATATCATCCTTCGCCCATCCATTCTCGGTAAGCTGGAGAATATTCATAAATTCCTTACTTGTATAGCTATCAAATCCGATATTATTAAATACGGTTGCACGGCTGTAAAAATTTCCGCCGTTATTGTGAAGCGCATGTGTACCGTAGCCAAATCTTTTCAGCGCCGTTGCCGCACTCTCCGCAGTTTCTTTCTTTAAGATTGTCTTATACGGGTACTCTCCAGGACCAAAATACCGCAGGTTCATTCCGGTCAGGACTTCAAATTCCGTGTTGGCAGTTCCCGCCCCCACTGATGGTACTTTGAAATATCCGGACGAATATTTCTTGGAAAGTGCCCTGAAATTCGGAAGCGGATCCTGTGATGTCTGTAAAAATTCTACTTCGCTTGTATCAAAAAACGACTCCAGTTGGATAAAGACGATGTTCGGCATCTCTTTTCTTCCGGTCGTGGCCTCTGTAATCGCACCGTTCTCACTGATCTGATCGATCATCGCCTCACTGTAACCATTTGGCTGCGAAATTCCGGTGTTGAAGACACTGGACATAAAACAGTACGGAAAACCATAATCCTCATAGGCAAAGGCAATGTTTCCAAAATAGTTGGAGATCACACGCTTGTCAAGTGCAACATCCGTCACGAGGAAAAATGCCCCGAACCATACGACAACTCCGGTGAGCGCCAGCACTCTGTGCATCTTACCGGCATACTGGCCGCCTCTCTTCCACATAGAAATGACCCAGACGACTACCGCCGCGACACCGACGACTACCGCCACAAGCTCAATTCCGTTAAAGTAAGAATTGATCAAGGTCACCGCATCTCCGGCAACCTTTAAATCCTGGGCATTAAACGGGGTAACACGCTTCATCAGCATGTACCCGTTCGTCACCCCAAGACCGATCCAGAACACGCTCAAAAGGATTCTGGCAAAAATACGTCTTCTCACGAGATACACAACGGAAAACGTAATAAAGATCAAAAATGAATTATACAAAAACACCTTCGGTGTCTCTATCATATAACTCCACCCCTGTACAAGCGAATGTCTGGAAATACATTCAATGACCAGGTTCAAAAAACATGCCAAAAGTGCATGAAATACAAGTGAAAACTGATTCATGAACTTATAACACGGCGCCAGCTTTTTCGCCAGCGGACTGTTGCGTCTCTTCTCTAAAATCTGTTCCCTTCTCTCTTTTCTCTTCTTCCAATACTGTTTAATATCTTCCGGCTTTAAATTTTTCACCCTTTTTATGCCACCCTTTAGATCGGGGCGTTTGATATGAATACGTTTCATTGTCACCTCTCACAATCTGATGTGCTTACTTTCTAAGTCCTTTTAATCTTTCCTGTACTTGTTCCATCATCTGTGTATATTTCTCAAGCTTTGCTTTTTCTTCATTGATCTTTGCCTCCGGAGCCTTACTGATAAATCTCTCATTGTTCAGCATACCGTTGACGCGGGCAAGTTCTTTTGTCAGACGTGCTTCCTCTTTTGTCAGACGTTCCAACTCCTGCTCAAAATCAACAAGTTCTTCCATCGGCAGATATACGACCGCATCTGCCACAACAACAGATACCGCATCCTCTGCGATTCCGCTCTTGTCTGACTGAATCTGAATTTCATTTGCGCTCATCAGCGGCATTGCAGATTCTCTGATCTCTTCAAATCCCTTGCAAAGTTCTCCATTTTCACAGACGATATAAGTTTTTGCCTTGCGGCTCGGAGCAACATTCATCTCTGCTCGTACGTTGCGGACACCGCGGATGATCTCTTTCATATGATCTACGATATTCTCCGCTTCCGGATAACAGCTGCTTTCCTTGTATTCCGGCCAGGAAGACATCATCAGCGACTCTTCCTCCGGAACAAGTGCGCCGTAGATTTCTTCTGTCACAAACGGCATAAACGGATGGAGCAGTTTTAATGCATCACCGAGTACCGTCTTTAATGTATGAAGTGCACTGTTTGCTGCTGCCGGATTTTCCTCTGCGTGATAAATACGGTATTTTGCAAGTTCGATGTACCAGTCACAGAACTCATCCCAGATAAAATCATAGACTTTCTGCACTGCGATTCCAAGCTCAAATTTATCCATGTTCTCTGTCACATCTTTTGTCAGCGTGTTCATCTTGGAGATGATCCATTTGTCCACTGCGGATAAATCAGTTTCATTCGGAACGGTAATCTCTTTTCCTTCCATATTCATGAGGATAAAGCGGGATGCATTCCATACTTTGTTCGCAAAGTTTCTGTTTGCCTCTACTCTCTCATCGTAAAAGCGCATATCATTTCCAGGTGCATTTCCGGTTACCAATGTGATACGGAGCGCATCTGCACCATATTTATCGATGATCTCCAGCGGATCGATTCCGTTTCCAAGTGATTTGCTCATCTTTCTTCCCTGGGAGTCACGGATCAGTCCGTGGAACAATACGGTGTGGAACGGCGCTTTTCCGGTATAGGCATATCCGGAAAATACCATACGGATTACCCAGAAGAAGATGATGTCATATCCGGTCACGAGTACGTCAGTTGGGTAGAAGTAATCGAGATCTTCTGTCTTCTCCGGCCAGCCAAGTGTGGAGAACGGCCAAAGCGCGGAACTGAACCATGTATCTAATGTGTCCTCATCCTGTACAAAATGCGTACATCCACAGTCCGGGCATACATCCGGCATCTCTCTTGCCACAACCACTTTTCCGCATTCCTTGCAATAGTAAGCCGGAATTCTGTGTCCCCACCAGATCTGTCTGGATACACACCAGTCACGAATGTTAGACAGCCAGTTCATATAGGTCTTGTTCATGCGCTCCGGAATCAGCTTCAGGTCTCCGTTGCTGATCGCTTCGATCGCCGGTTTTGCCAGTTCTTCCATGCGGACAAACCACTGCTGTTTTACGAGCGGCTCTACGGTTGTTCCACATCTCTCATGTGTTCCGACATTGTGGGAATGGTCTTCTACTTTTACGAGGAATCCCTGCTCCTCAAGGTCGCTTACGATCGCTTTTCTTGCCTCGTATCGATCCATGCCTGCATATTTTCCACCGAGTTCATTGATCGTCGCATCGTCATTCATAATATTGATCTCCGGAAGATCGTGTCTCTTTCCGACCTCAAAGTCATTCGGGTCATGTGCCGGTGTGATTTTTACCGCTCCGGTTCCAAATTCCTTATCTACATAGTAATCTGCCACGATCGGGATCTCTCTGTTTACTAACGGAAGAAGTACGTTCTTTCCGACGATATCTTTGTATCTCTCATCATCCGGATGTACTGCGATCGCTGTATCTCCGAGCATTGTCTCCGGACGTGTTGTCGCGATCTCAAGGAAACGGTCTGTTCCTACGATCGGATATTTGATATGCCAGAAATGTCCTGCCTGCTCTTCGTGATCCACCTCTGCATCCGAAAGCGCAGTCTTACATACCGGACACCAGTTGACGATTCTGGAACCTTTGTAAATGTATCCTTCCTCGTAAAGCTTGATAAATACTTCCTCAACTGCCTTGGAACATCCTTCATCCATTGTAAAACGCTCTCTGTCCCAGTCACAGGAAACACCGAGTTTCTTTAACTGTCCTTCGATCGTTCCTGCATATTCATCCTTCCACTGCCAGGTGCGCTCTAAGAATTTCTCCCTGCCAAGTTCCTTCTTGTCGATCCCTTCTGCCTTTAACTGCTCTGTGACTTTTACCTCTGTGGCGATCGCCGCATGGTCTGTCCCCGGGATCCAGAGTGCATTGTATCCCTGCATTCTCTTGTAACGGATCAGGATATCCTGAAGCGTATTGTCAAATGCATGTCCCATATGCAGCTTTCCTGTGATGTTCGGTGGCGGCATCACTGTTGTAAACGGCTTTCTGCTTCGGTCTACTTCTGCGTGAAAATACTTGTTCTCACACCATTTTTCATAAAGTTTCGGCTCAATCTCTTTTGGATTGTAAGTCTTCTCTAAATTCTTACTCATCATGTCCTCCTTTGCAAACCCTCTTTTTGCTCTTCATCTTCTTTCAGCTCTGTGATCGGATACCGCTCTTTTCAATTTTCTCTGATATGCATTCTCATGCGCAGCCTGTTTTTGATTCCACAGGTTTCCGGAGGAATTTCCTATGGAATAAAAAACGCCCTCTACATGCTGTAAAGGGCGAATGATCGCGGTACCACCTTTGTTATCTCTCTGCCCTTCGTTCCGTAAGTCTCCGGACAAAAGCAGATCAATATCTCTAGCGTCCGGTAACGGGGACGATCCGTGACCACCTACTGTCAGCACTGCTGCCGCTTCAGTTGTCCGGTTCAAAAGCTACTTCCACAATTCCTTCTTGAAATCACCTTTCAGCCCATGAGTGATCCTCTCTTGCAAGGGATCTTTGCGTACTCCTCTTTCTCTCAACCTTTTCTTATTCGATATTCCTTATGATAGTCGGCTGACTGCCATTTGTCAAGAAGTTCATAAATTCTTTAGATTTTCATAAGCTCTTTTCCACTGCAGTCCCGGTCTCTTACAGCCGCAATCCCCGGTAGCGGTTCAGGCAGGCGAAGATCTCCTGTCTTCTCGGCATTGCGAAATTGACCGGAAGATAAGAAGACTCTGCAACAAAAGCAAGTCCGTCCCGTTCCATCTTCTGTTCCATCGCATCTACTATCTGTTGGATCGTTTTCTTTCCGTCAAACAGATTCTGCTCTGCATATTTGACCAGATAGCCAAGTGTATTTGTCTGTTCCACATCGACGATCTGCTCAATGTAGCGAAGTTCGATCATCTCCCGGTTGATCTGGATGCCATCTTTTCCCATCGCCTTGATCTTCACCTTTCCGCGGTCTCCGAATGCCTTGTTTCTCTCCGCCCTTCGAATTACGGACGGTTTCTTCATCTCCCGCTTTCCTTCCGATACCGGAAGCGGGAATGCCGCTGCCTCCTGTTTTGCGAGCGCTGTGATCTCCGCCGGCTCATACTGCTCCATCTGGATGATCGTATCTGCGATGTGGAAATAAGATCCGGAACTTCCGGCTACAATGATCGAGGAGACTCCCTCTTTCTCATACAGCTCCCGCACCCGGTCGATAAACGGTGTGATCGGCTCTTTCTCCCTTGCCACTACCCGCTGCATCAGTTCGTCGCGGATCATAAAGTTCGTAGCACTCGTATCCTCATCGATCAGAAACAGCCTGCTTCCCGCCTCGATCGCCTCGACCACATTTGCCGCCTGGGAAGTGCTTCCGCTTGCATCCTCGGTATAGAATGCCTCTGTATTTTTCTTGTTCGGAAGATTGTTGATAAACATGGAGATATCTGTCTTCTTAATGCTGCGTCCATCTTCCGCTCTGAGCTTGACTGCGGTATCATCGCTGATCACATACTCTCTTCCATCCCCGGCAATGTGATTGTACACGCCGACTTCCAGCGCATTTAACAATGTGGACTTTCCGTGATAGCCGCCCCCTACGATCAACGTGATCCCGCATGGGATCCCCATGCCGGCAATCTTTCCTCTGTGCGGCAGATCCATCTCCACTTCCAGTTCTTTCGGCGACCGGAACGGAAGCCCGTTCTTCATCGGTCGGGAAGAGATCCCACTCTCCCTTGGCAGGATCGAGCCGTTTGCCACAAATGCACTGAGCCCTCTCTTTTGGATTTCCTCCCGGATCACCTGCTGGTCTTCCGCCAGAAAGATCGTCTGCTCGATTCTTTTCTGATCTGCACGCGAATAGAAAAACGATTCTTGTACACATTCCGGAAGAAACTCAAAGAAAATCTTGATCAGCTCCCCGGCATTGATCGTTCTTCCATTTGCCGGGAATCCTACTTCCATGCGCACAAGCACGCTTCCGTTTGCCGGATCGATCGTACATGCCGTCCGCTCCAGAATCTCCTGCCCGCATCTGCTGACAGATAACAGACCACTCTTTCCTGATCCCTTTGCCTTGAAGTTGAACCTCTCAATTTTCTGATAAAACACTCTTGTCAGATAATCCTGCAGCGCGATCTGCTTAAATTTCTTGTCAAATAATTGTTTTGGGAACCCTGCCAGACGTCCGTCGATCGCAACACTCACCTTCGATGGTGACGCAAACGGATCCCCCTGTACATGATCGATCTGGAGAATATAATTCTCAAACCGATAACTCCCCTTCGTCCCCTTATATGCAGGATAACTCTTCCGGTTGATCTCATTTAGTAATTTTCTCAAATCCTGTGCTGACTTCATTTCCTTGTTTCCTACCTCTTTCTATATTCTGTCTTGTTTTCTATGCAATCAAACTGCTGCACAAGAACGCCGCGAAGCTCTTCTACGCTCGCTTTGATCATCGCCGCCCCTGCATCTTCTAACTCTTCCCGGTTCCCATATCCGTATAGCACTCCAATACATGGAACGTTCTGCTCCTTTGCCCCGAGCACATCGTGCATCCGGTCTCCGACCATGATCACCTGATCTCTGTCTGTAATCTGCCCGTGCTCCAACACATATGCGATCACGTCCCCTTTTCTGACACGCTCCCCGCTCAGCTCACTCCCGCCGATAAAAGTAAAATATGCTGTCAGATGAAAGTGCTCCAGGATCTGCTTTGCATACACCTCCGGCTTAGACGTTGCTAGATAGACGTTCTTGCCCTGTTCTGTCAGTTCTTTCAGCAGTTTTTCAATTCCCGGATAGACTTTGTTCTCATACAGCCCCCGCACCGAAAAGTATTCCCGATACTTTTCCACTGCCTCCACTGCCTGTTCCCGGTCAAATCCATAATATTCCATAAAGGAGTCCGCAAGCGGCGGACCGATAAACTTGCAGAGCGTATCGAGATCCTCCACCTCAATCCCATAGGCTTTCAGCGCATATGCAACCGCACTTGTAATTCCCACTTTCGGATCTGTCAGTGTCCCGTCCAGATCAAATAAAATATGCTGATACATTTCTTTTCCTCTTTTCCTGATTTTTATCATTTATAAGCACATCTCACTTCACGGCACTATTCGCGAAATAAGATATCGTGGTTCACGCTGCTGTAAAACCTTTCTTTCACTTCCGCATAACTCATCTGCTCCATAGACATGATCCACATTAATTTCGTGATCACTGCCTCCAGCGTCATGTCGTATGCTTCGATCAGATCAAAATCCTGTTTGACCTTCTTGCCCACTTCATAGACCGTCATGTTGCTTCCTTCATTTGCCACCTGCGTTGTCATCACCACAATCTTGCCGTGGCGCACCCACTCGGTCATCTCCTTATAAAATTCTCCCACAATGCTCTCCGGCAGACCGCCCACACCGAAACTTTCAATCACGACACAATCGTAATGTTTAAAAATATACGACAGTACATCCGGCTTCATCCCCGGAATCAGTTTTAACACATAGATACTGTTCTTCATTTCATGATAGAATGTGACCGGTTTCTCATATGGAATCGCCGGAATATACCGGAATACCTTCTGGTCCTGGATCACCGCCGGATACGGGAAATTAATGCTGGAAAATGCATTGTAACTCTTGGCGCGCTCTTTTTTCGCCCTTGTTCCGACAATGACTTTCCCGTCAAATACAATCGTCACATCCTGCGACTGTTCATCCGCCGCGTAAATAAAGCTGTCCAGAAGATTTGTCTTCGCGTCTGTCACATCCATATTGATCGGCTTCTGCGCTCCGGTGATCACGATCGGCTTCTCGGAATTCTGGATCATATAAGACAGTGCCGCCGCCGTGTATGCAAGCGTGTCTGTACCGTGACAGATGACAAACCCGTCATACGCCTCATAATGTTCCTCGATCGCCCCTGCAATCTTCTTCCAGTATTCCGGCGTCACATTTGTGCTGTCAATGTTGCACACCTGAAGCGTGTCCACATCGCACACCCGCTCTACCTGCGGAATATAAGATAAGATATCCTCCGAGGAAAGTCCAGGGGCCAGCCCGTCCTCCGTCTGTTTGGATGCGATTGTTCCTCCGGTTCCGATCATTAATATTTTTTTCTTCATATTGTTCTCCTGTCTGTTCTCTTCGTGTTATTTTCTATTTTCCAAAAATCTTCTCTACAAGACTGCGGTACTCGATATACGCCGGAACCTCTAAGAACGATTCTCGGAGCGCCTCCGCTACCCCTTTGTAATACCATCCGATCGTCTCTTTGTCTTTCATTCGGAATCTCTGCCACAGTTTCTCCCCGCACTCCGGATAATCCCGGTCGATGTCCCGCATGTTGGACAGCTTATCGGCAAGGCCGATCATCTGCACTTCCCGCTCTGCCACTTTCAGATGCCTGATCGTCGCACCTTTGCGCTCCATCCATGTCTTCGACTTATCTTCACTTTCTTTCTGCACAAGCTCTGCCACCCGCCTCGAAAATGTCTGCTCGATCACCTGCGCCGTGACACCCTCACAGTCTTCGATGGTGTCATGCAGAATCGCTGCACTGATAATTTCCTCATCCTCCGTCATTCTCGCCACGATCACGCCTACTTCCAGCGGATGTAAAATGTACGGGCGCGCCGTTCCTTTTCGCAGCTGCCCGTCATGTGCTTTTGCCGCAAACGCGATTGCTCTCTGGATCATCGCCTCTACCTCCTGTATTTTTCCTTGTTCTTCCCGATTTTTCTCAGTATGCCCGCTTCTGTTATCTGTTTTTTCACCGACATACTGCCTTGACCTAATTTTATTATACCAATCCGAAGCGCTTTTTCAATACTTTCGTTCTCTGTCATTCTGTGATATAGTAAAACTACATTTTTTAGAAACGGAGGTCTGTTATGCACACTACCAATCACAAACCGCTCGTACTCGTCACCGGCTCCTCGCGTGGAATCGGAAAGGCGATCGCGCTTCATTTTGCAAAAAATCATTATCATGTCCTTTTAAACTGTTCTTCCTCTGTGGAACAGCTAAAAGCAGTCAAAGAAGAGATTCTCTCACTGCCCGACGGATCCTGTGATCTGTATGTCTGCGATGTCAGCGATTCCGCACAGGTCCATGCGATGTTCGATCAGATTTCCACCTCTTGCGGACAGATTGATGTTCTTGTCAACAATGCAGGGATCTCACACATCGGTTTGTTCACAGATATGACAGATGAAGACTGGAACCGGATCATTCAGACGAATCTCTCCTCTGTCTTTTATTGCAGCCGAGCGGTTCTCCCACCGATGATCTCCCAAAAAAGAGGAAGGATCATCAATATTTCTTCCATGTGGGGAACTGTCGGTGCTTCCTGCGAAGTCGCCTACTCTGCAGCCAAATCCGGTATACACGGACTTACAAAAGCTCTCGCAAAAGAACTTGCCCCAAGCAATATTCAGGTCAATGCCATCGCCTGCGGCGCCATCGACACTTCCATGAATGCACAGCTAAGTCCCGAAGAACGATGCGCTCTGGAGGAAGAGATTCCCGCCTGCCGCTTTGGCACTCCGGAAGAAGTCGCCGCCCTTGTGTGGAATGTGGCTCATGCACCTTCCTATATGACCGGGCAGATCCTTGGAATAGACGGAGGCTATATCTAAAGTTAGATATAGCCTCCCATTTTCCACAAATCCCGCCTGTTTTATTACATCGAAACACTCTCCCGCTTCCATTTCAATGCTTTCCGTTCCAGCTCTTTTACAAAGGAATCTTTTCCATCGCAATATCCGTCATTGTCATAGGTAAATTTCTCTGCCAGCTCCGTCTTCAAGGCAGCATATGCCTCCGCATCTTTTTTATGGGTGCGAAGATAATCCCGTACTGCCAGATGCCGCTCAATCTCTTCTCTGCTGTCCTCCCCAAAGACATGCACATGATGGGTCCGCAAATCCCCTCCCTTCATAAAGAAGCGGCGGCCCAAAATTCCGTACGCTCCCTTACACTCATACCCAAGGGCTTCAAATTCCTTGTTGTGCAGATCCACCGCTTCCAGTTCCTTTACAACCGGCATCAGATCAATGATCGGCTTCGCCCGCAGCCCCTTCACTGAGGTGGAACCAATGTGGTGGACGGCGATGCAGTTTTCCCCTAAAATCTCCCGGATCTTCGCAGCTTCCTGCCGGAATTTTTCTTCCCACTCCGGGCGATACTCAACCACTTCTATCTTTCTTGCCATTGTGCTCCTCCTCTATTTTATCAGCCGCTGAATCTGTTTGCTCTGCTCCGTTCCCGCCTCTTTCAGAAGTTCAAAGAGAACTGCCTCATACGTTGTTAAAAAGGCGCCTTCCTTCTCGGCCCGCTTTAACGCGATCTTTCTGTCGTAGGCTTTTCTGCTGGAGATACAGTCCACAACAAGAATTGGCACATGTCCATGCTCAATCAGGTCGATCACCGTCTGAAGAACACAGATGTGCGCCTCAATGCCGCAGAGAATGACAAACCGTTTCCCTTTGACAAACTCTTTGATATCCTCGTAGGCGCTGAAGCTGATCTTCTCCACATGTTCATTGATCCCCGCTGCCTCTGTGATCTCTGGCACCGTCTCCCCAAGCCCTTTTGTGTACTGCTGTGTCAGGCAGATCGGCACTTCCAAAATCGAAAGTCCTGAGAGCAAAATCCCTGAATTTTCAATCAGCTTTTCCTTTTTGTGCATGACCGGAACAAGTTTCTCCTGATAATCAATTCCAATCACAACCGTCTGTTCTTTCTCAATTCTCATCACTACGACCTCCTCATCAACATTTCCTAACATAGCCCCATATCTCTTAACACTTCTTCAGCCTTTTCAGCATTCCAGACAGCAACATAAATTTCTTCACCAAAGTTTGAATTTCCTCCATAGAGATTCATGATCCCGGCGCTTCCGATATCCTTTTTGAGTGCAGGAATATTATTGTCGCTTAAAGTGGCAAGAATCATCTCCGCCTGAATGTTATCCTGTGCAGTAAAAATTTTAATAAGTTCTTCTTTCATAGCGAGTCCTCCTTTTGTATTGAAAAACAGAGTATCCGTCAACTGCAACTTTTTAGAATTTGGCTGACGATCGCGTGGGCAGCATCTTCTTTGGACATGAGCTCCAGCCCAATCTCTTCCTGCGGTGTGAGCATGGTCACCACATTTGTGTCAGTCCCAAATCCTGCGCCTGCCTGTTTTAAGTTATTGGCAACGATCATGTCGAGATGCTTCTTTTCCAGTTTCTTTCTGGAATTTTCAAGCATGTCCTCGGTCTCCATGGAAAATCCGCACAGGAACTGTTGCGGCTGCTTGTGCTCACCGAGGTATTTTAAAATATCGTCGGTACGCTCCAGCTCGATGGTGAGGGCATCCTCTTTCTTTTTCATCTTTTCTGTGGCGATGCTGACAGGACGATAGTCAGCGACAGCAGCGGCTTTGATGATAATATCCTGTGCTTTGGCATGTTCTGTGACCGCATCAAACATCTCTTTTGCAGATGTAACAGAAATCACAGTTGTAAATGGCGGCGGGGTCAGCGCGCTCTGTCCACTGACAAGAGTGACATTTGCGCCGCGCAGCATGCAGTCGCGTGCGAGGGCATAGCCCATCTTTCCGGTGGAATGATTGGTGATATAACGGACCGGATCGATCGCTTCCCGGGTGGCTCCTGCGGTCACAAGGACATTTAACCCTTCCATATCCTTCTCCATTGCAATCTCTCTTAAAATATAGTTGAGCAATGTCTGCTCATCCGGAAGTTTCCCTTCCCCGATATCTTTGCAGGCAAGCATTCCGGTGGCCGGAGCGATCACCTCAAAATCAAATTGCGTAAGCCGTTTTAAATTATCCTGCGTGATCGCGTTGCGGTACATATTGGTATTCATTGCCGGGGCAACGATTTTTTTACATGTGCAGGCGAGTGTTGTCGTTGTGAGCATGTCATCGGCAAGCCCATAGGCAAGTTTTGCAATGACGTTGGCAGTCGCCGGAGCGATCAGGACGACATCTGCCCGTTTGGCAAGGGATACATGTTCTACATTATATTGAAAATTCCGGTCGAATGTATCGACAATGCATTTGTTGTTCGTCAGTGTCTCAAAGGTGATCGGGTGAATAAAGTTGGTCGCATTCTGTGTCATCAGTACATGCACATCACAGTGAAGCTTTGTGAGCATGCTGGCGAGGTTGGCGATCTTGTATGCGGCGATGCTGCCGGTCACTCCGAGTATGACTGTTTTTCCTTTTAACATAAACTGTTCCTCCAATCTGGTACATTTCTGAACATGATTGTATCATATCGCGGCGCAGACTGCACGGAAAAATCTATGTTTTTCTTTTGAAACAAACAATGTTTTTCTTTTCGAACAACATTGCTTTTCAGAGAAGTACATGCTACAATAGCGCCGTAATTGTATTGTATCCCCACAGAGCAGAAAGCTTACCGGGGAATAATAACAAGGAGGAAGAAAAATGAATAACGAAACAACAAACACGACGTCACAGGTAAAGGGACTTGTACAGGCTGCACTTTTCGCGGCACTGATCATTCTGATGGCTATGGTCCCATTCTTAGGGTATATCCCGCTCGGATTCACACGGGCGACGATCATCCACATTCCTGTGATACTTGGCGCACTGGTGCTTGGTCCGAAGAAAGGAGCTTTTCTTGGATTGATCTTTGGACTGACGAGTCTGGTCAACAATACGATGAATCCGACTGTCACATCTTTTGTATTCTCACCATTTTATTCACTGGGAGAAATTCAAGGAGGATTTGCAAGCATTTTGATCTGTTTTGTGCCGAGGATTCTGACCGGAGTGATTCCCTACTATGTATATCATGGAGTCAGAAAGGTGACAACAAAATGGAAAGCATCCCAAAATACGGCGCTTTTCCTGGCTGGGACCAGCGGGGCGCTCACAAACACATTGCTTGTCATGAATATGATCTATTTCTTTTTTAAAGATGATTATGCACAGGTCAATCAAGTGTCGGTGGATGCGGTATATGGATTTATTATGACGATCATTGGGATCAACGGAGTGCCGGAGGCGATTGTCGCTGCAATCCTGACGATGGTGATCGGGCGTATTTTGTTAAAGCTCGCAGATAGATTACATTAAAAAGATATCAGAAGGATAGAATTTATGATTTTAGCGATTGATATTGGAAATACAACTCTTACAATAGGATGTTTTGAAGAAGAGCAGATCTGCTTTGCAGAGAGGCTCTCTACGGATCTGACAAGAACAGATCTGGAATATGCAGTCAGCATCAAAAATATACTGGAACTGTATGGAATCAAGGAAAACAGAATCCGGGGAGGGATCATCTCCTCGGTCGTTCCGCCACTGACCAAGGTTGTAGAGCAGGCAGCGAAAAAGGTTATCCACAGACCGATAAAGGTTGTGGGACCCGGAGTGAAAACGGGATTGAATATTCAGATGGATCAGCCGGCTCAGGTGGGCAGTGACCGGATTGTCAATGCGGTTGCAGCGATCGAATCCTACGAAGCGCCGATCATCGTTGTGGATCTTGGAACAGCAACGACCATTTCTTTGATCGATGAGAGGAAAATTTATGCAGGAGGAATGATCCTGCCGGGAGTAGCGACAGCTCTGGAGGCATTGGCCAAGAATACTTCTCAGCTTCCGAAGATCAGTATAGAACCGCCGCGGAAACCAATTGGGAAAAATACCGTAGACTGTATGAAGAGCGGCATCATCTATGGAAGTGCGGCATGTATTGACGGGATGATCGACCGGATCGAGGAGGAGATCGGAAGGAAGTCCTCGCTTGTTGCCACCGGCGGGCTGGCGGGCACGATCATTCCCCATTGCAAAAAGGAGATTCTGATTGACGAAACACTTCTTTTAAAAGGACTTCAGTTGATTTATAGTAGAAATGATGAAAGAAATTAAAAATAATTATAAGATGACGATCGCCTATGACGGAGGCGGCTATAAGGGATGGCAGAGGCTGACGAATGAGCCGTGCACGGTTCAGGGAACGATCGAACGTGCACTCAGTGAGATAGAAGGCAGTCCGGTGAAAATAAGCGGTTCCGGAAGAACGGATGCAGGAGTTCACGCCATAGGACAAGTTTGCCATGTGCTTCTAAAAAAGAACGAGAATGTAGGGTGGCTTCGGGAAGAACTGAACCGAAGACTCCCGGAGGACATCAGAATCTGTCGCATCGAGAGTGTTTCCCGCTCTTTCCACAGCAGATACAGTGCGGTGTCGAAGGTGTATGAATACCAGATCGATCAGAGAGAGCGGGCGGATGTATTTACAAGAAAATACTGCTGTCACAGACCGGGGCATCTTAACCTGGAGGCGATGCGCCGGGCGGCAGATCACCTGACAGGTACGCATGATTTTGGGAGTTTTACCGACAATAAAGAAGTAGATTCCGTGCGGACGATTTTTTCCATCGATATGAAGGAGGAGAACGGGAAGCTTGTGCTGGCATTCTGCGGGGATGGATTTCTCTATCATATGGTCCGGATCCTCGCGGGAACACTTTTGGAAGCCGGGGAAGGGAGTCGCACACCGGAGAGCGTTTTGGAGGCATTTCACCGGAGAGACAGGAGTCTTACCGGATTCCTTGCACCGGCGCACGGATTATGTCTGCGGGAAGTGAATTATCAGTAAAATGTGCTTTGAATAAAAATAGCAGAAGAATTTATGAGGAGGTGGACAGATGAAATTTATTTCATGGAATGTCAATGGGATACGAGCCTGTGTCCAGAAAGGATTTTTAGACTTTTTTAAGGAAGCAGATGCGGATATTTTCTGTATACAGGAAAGTAAGATGCAGGAGGGGCAGCTTGAGCTGGAACTGGAAGGCTATCATCAGTTTTGGAACTATGCCAAGCGGAAAGGATACTCGGGGACAGCCATTTTTACGAAGCAGGAGCCGCTTTCGGCCGCTTACGGAATCGGGATCGAAGAGCATGACACGGAAGGACGTGTCATTACACTGGAGTTTGAGGAGTTCTATTTTGTGACAGTCTATACACCAAACTCACAAAATGAACTTGCAAGGTTAGACTACCGGATGAGGTGGGAAACCGAATTTCTGAACTATCTGAAGAAGCTGGAGGAGAAAAAACCGGTGATCTTCTGTGGAGATCTCAACGTCGCCCACAAAGAGATCGACTTGAAAAATCCGAAGACAAACCGGAAAAATGCCGGATTCACAGACGAGGAGAGGGGCAAATTTACAGAATTGCTTGAAGCTGGATTTATCGATACATTTCGTTATTTCTACCCGGAGCAGGAGGGAATCTACTCCTGGTGGTCTTACCGTTTTCGCGCAAGAGCGAAGAATGCAGGGTGGAGAATCGACTATTTCTGTGTGTCGGAATGTTTGAAAGACAGACTCAGAGATGCAAAGATCCTCACAGATGTGATGGGATCGGATCACTGTCCGGTGGAACTGGATTTTGAATAAAATAGGTTTATTAAAAAAACACAATAAAAATCTGATTATCCGCTAAAACACAGTATCTATCAGCATTTTCAAGGAAACAAACACATCAATTTACTACTTATTTACTACTAACGAATGAGCCTTGATACGCAAGTTTTCCTAGATATGCAAAGATATGGTACAGCACATCAGTATTGAAACAAGAAAAAATTGAATATTTCATAGACTATGGA